>DAINRC010000005.1:39504-45003 GCA_036742135.1 Bacillota bacterium | reverse complement strand
ACAGAGGGCAACGACCTTGCATTTACTGTCAGGGATGTAGTGGTGTGGTTTGTGTGGCTTACAAAAAGGTGGGCAACTTATGCCCACCTTTAACTCTTGATGTGGATTTCTTGTTTTTCTACTTTGTCGTAAGGGTTTGCTAGCTGGTGATCTTGTCGATTCTGGCGGCGCAGACCTTGTATTCTGGGATTTTTGCTACTGGATCGAGGGAATCAGCGTTTGTCAGCCAGTTGGCTGCAGCTTCCCAGAAGTGGAAGGTCATGAAGATCACGTTTTCATCGATAGCATCGGTTACCTTGGCTTTGACCTCGACACTTCCTCTTCTTGTGGAAACTTTGACCTTTTCTCCATCGGCGATGTTCAGTTTTTCCGCAGTTTTCCGGTTGATTTCGACTTCACACTCAGGTTTGTAAGTATCAAGACCACTGCACCTACGGCTCATTGTCCCAGTGTGATAGTGGAAGAGCATTCTTCCTGTGGTCAGGATCAAGGGGTATTCTTCATCTGGGAGTTCTGCCGCTTCTTTGTATTCAATGGCGTGGAACAAGCCCCGACCGCGGGTGAACTTTCCGACATGGAGGATTGGTGTTCCGGGATGGTTTTCATCAGGGCATGGCCACTGGATCCCCGATTTTTCGATCCGTTGATAAGTGATCCCCGCGTACGATGGTGTCAGCTTTCTGATTTCTTCAAAGATTTCTTCAGGAGAGTTGTAGTTCATTGGGTAACCAAGTCGTGTCGAGAGGTCGCAGATGATCTCCCAATCTGCCCTCGCCTTTCCTGGTGGTTCAATGGCCTTGTGGACGCGCTGGACGCGGCGTTCAGTGTTGGTGAATGTACCATCCTTTTCAGCGAATGAGGCTCCTGGTAAAACCACATCGGCGTATTTGGCTGTTTCGGTGAGGAAGATGTCTTGGACTACGAGAAGATCGAGTTTTTCCAATGCTTCTTCAACATGGCGGAGATCGGGATCACTCATCATGGGATTTTCTCCGATGACCAGCAGTGCTTTAATTTTTCCTTCATGAGCGGCATTGATGGTCTCGGTGAGAGTGAGGCCGTTCTTTGTGGGTAAGGTTACTCCCCAGGCCTTCTCAAACTTACTTCTTGCGGCTTCATCTTCGACCTTCTGGTATCCGGTGTAAACGTTGGGAAGTGCACCCATGTCGCAGGCACCCTGCACATTGTTTTGGCCACGGAGTGGGTTGACTCCTGCTCCTGGTTTACCCAGGTTTCCTGTGAGCAAGGCGAGATTACAGCAGGACTTGACATTATCTGTTCCTTTGCTGTGCTGGGTGAGTCCCATGGCATAGCAGATTGCTGAGGCTTCCGATTCAGCGTAGATTCTTGCCGCC
This sequence comes from Bacillota bacterium, assembly GCA_036742135.1. GTDB lineage: Bacteria > Bacillota > DSM-12270 > Thermacetogeniales > Thermacetogeniaceae > 50-218. Next base: position 43,648 of record DAINRC010000005.1, on the reverse strand, counting down.
TTGATGATATCTTCTGCGGGAACACCAGTAATTTCCGAGACATATTCGGGAGTGTATTTTTCTACTACTTTTGCCAATTCTTCATAGCCTTCAGTGCGGTTGGCGATAAACTCTTGATCGGCAAGCCCTTCTTTGATAATTACATGCATCATCCCGTTCAGGAGAGCCACATCTGTTCCTGGCTTGTGCTGCAGATAAACATCAGCCATTTCTGCGAGATCGGTTCTCCGGGGATCGGCTACAATCAGTTTGGCTCCGTTTTCCCGCACATTCTTTTTGATCTTGTACCCAATTACCGGATGGTTTTCAGTGGTGTTGGAACCGATGACAAAAATACACTTAGCGTCCTTTTCCAGTTCTTTGATCGAGTTGGTCATGGCGCCACTGCCAAATGCTGCCCCCAGACCGGCGACAGTAACCGAGTGTCAGAGGCGGGCGCAATGGTCGATATTGTTGGTTCCGATCGCTGCCCTGGTCATCTTTTGGATGAGGTAATTTTCTTCATTTGTTGCCCTAGCAGAACTGAAAACAGCGATCGCATCGGGACCGAACTGGTTTTTAATAGCTTTCAGTTTTTCAGCGATGTAGTCAAGGGCTTCATCCCACGAGGCTTCCCGGAATTCGCCATTTTCTCTAATCAGAGGTGTTGTCAGTCTCTCAGGGCTGTTGATGAAGTCCCAGCCGAACCTTCCCTTGACACAGAGTGCCCCTTTGTTTACTGGGCTCAACTCTTCATCACGCACTGAGGTAACTCCAACCACTTTGTTGTCCTTGACATTGAGCTCGATTGTGCATCCGGTTCCGCAGTAAGGACAAATGGTGCGCACTTTTTCGACTTCATAGGCTCTGCCTTTGCCTTTGCTCAGCTTGCTGGTGAGAGCGCCCACAGGGCATACCATCAGGCACTGACCGCAGAAAGCACAGGTGGAGTCGGCAAGGTTCCCGTCAAAGGCAGTAGCGATTTTGGCGTGGTGACCACGGTAGGCAACTGAAATTGCCTTTGCTCCAGTGATTTGCTCGCAGGCACGAACACATCTGGTGCACATGATGCATTTGTCGTAATCCCTTTCGATGAAGGGGTTAGGATCTTCCTTGGTAAACTTTGGCATTTCTCCGCTGAATCTGGATGTCGTGACTCCGTAGCGATAGCAGTAATCTTGGAGTAGGCAGTTCCCATTTTTCTCACAGGTATGACATTCGAGTTTATGTCTCGCCAGGAGCAGTTCAAGGATCACTTTTCTGGCTTCGACCACGCGAGGGCTTTCTGTGTGCACAATCATCCCGTTTGCTGCTGGCGTGACACAAGAAGCCACGAGTCCAGGTCTTCCTTCTACTTCGACGACACACATACGGCAAGACCCGACCCGTTTGAGATCAGGGTCATAGCAGAGAGTGGGAATGTCTGCTCCTGCAAGTTGGCAGGCCTCTAGAAGCATTGTTCCTTCAGGGACCTGCACTTGTTTACCATCCACGGTTAAAGTAATCATCTTTTGGCCTCCTTTCTATATCAATTTCCGTTTGTATTCATGACCGAAATTCTTGAGTGTGGTAAGGATGGGGACGGGTGCCGCTTGTCCCAGACCACAGAGAGAGGTGTCTTTCATTACTTTGCCCAACAGTTCCAGGTTTTTCAGGTCATGAATACTGCCTTTACCACTGCTTATTCTCTCCATAATTTCTCTTGTCCTGAGGGTTCCTTCCCTGCACGGTGTGCACTGGCCGCAGGACTCGTGCTCAAAGAACCTGGAGATTCTGGTGACTATTTCCACAATATCTCTTGTTTCGTCAATTACGAAAACCGCCCCCGAGCCAAGGGTTGCGCTTATGGAAGCCATGGAATCAAAATCGATCTGAGTGTCCAAATATTCTGGGGAGATGAAAGCTCCTGAGGTTCCTCCAACCTGCACAGCTTTTAGTTTCTTACCTCCTCTGATGCCCCCACCTAGTTCGTAGATCACTTCTCTTAAGGTGACATTGGTAGGAACCTCCACATAGGTTCTGTTGACTACATCTCCGGTGAGGGTCAAAATTTTCGTTCCTGGGTAGTTGGGGGCACCGATTCCGGCAAACCAGTCAGCACCATTAACAAGGATGTAAGGCAGGCAGGCAAATGTTTCCACATTGTTGACCACGGTAGGTTTTCTCCAGAGGCCGGCCACACCAGGGAAGGGAGGCTTGAACCTGGGATTGCCTCGATGACCTTCGATCGATTCGATCAGAGCGGTTTCGTCCCCACATACATAAGCACCTGCACCCATTCTCACTTCGATGTCGAAATCGCCGAGGACTCCGCAGACTTTCGCACTGGCAATGGCCTTGTTGAGGAGTTGGACGAGGTGGGGATACTCACCACGGCAGTAGATATAGCCTTTCTTCGAGCCAATAGCATGGCCGCAGATAGCCATCCCTTCAAGGACTGCCTGGGCGTTTTTTTCGACGATGATCCTATCTTTATAAGTGCCTGGTTCTCCTTCATCGAGATTACAGATGACAAATTTTGGTTCAATGTCTTGGGGCACAAAGCTCCATTTCAGACCGGTGTTGAACCCGGCCCCACCACGACCTCTAAGCCCGGACCTTTTGACTTCTTCAATTACAGCCCTTGGGTCCATCCCCCGGGCTTTTTCCAACCCCTTGTAACCGCCGACTCTAATATAGTCCTCGGCACTTTCGGGGTTGATCTGGTCAGCGTGTTTTAAAAGAATACGCATTTCTTGAGCCACTTTAAGCCCTCCTTTCTGTTTGGGATGAAGTTATCTGTAAGAAGAAAGAATTTCTGGAATTCGCTCAGGAGTAACCTCAGGAATCGGTTTCCCATTGATGGTAATTACCGGGGTTCCCTGACATTGGCCTACGCATTCGGTGGCCTCCAGGGTGAACCTGCCGTCTGCTGTTGTTTCGCCAAGTTTAATTCCCAGGTGGTTTTCTAGTGCTTCGAGGAGCTTGTCTCCACCAGCAACCATGCACGGGGCGCTTGTACACACTCTGATGATGTATTTGCCGCGCTTTTTCACAGAGAAGTAGGAGTAAAAGGTAGCCACACCAAATGCTTCGGCTTCAGATAACCCAAAGGCTTTTGCTGCTTCTCTGAGTGCTTCTTCGGGGATGTAATTGAACTCTTTTTGAATGGCGTGGAAGGCTTCGATGATTCCTCCTGGCTTATCCTTGTAGGTGGCGATGATTTCTTTGTAATTAGCCAAACTTCTCACCTCCTTCCTGAGTTAACAGCAAATAGCATTGATTACAGATAATGGTATTTTAAAAACAAAACAGTATAATTTTATTCGCCATTTACCATCGGTTTTCCTTCTTTGTTTTGAATTTTTACGCTGTTTTCCGTGGAAGCAATAGAAGGCCCTGCCGGTGTTTTTGGTAAAAAATGCTCACAAAATTTTGAGGCCGAGCAGAAGGAGAACCGGGGGGTAAGGTAGAATAGAAGAATAAAATAAAAGCATTGAATTCTGGATAGCATAGGGTTCCTTGTGATAATATGCGCAATGTGAGGTTCGGTTCTGCTGCGCGGAACAAAACTGGAATTGCCTCGGCAAGTCGCCTCCAGTAGTAGTGCATCCTCCACAAAATTTGCCTGGTAATAATTTCTTCTCCTTTCATTCGTCTCTAAATTGTCTGTGAGTTTTTTTCCGCAGAAATTTGTTATGTTCCTTCAAGCCGAGGTTGTGATCTGCTTTTTCGCCCGAGCTGGACGAGGCCAGGCTGTAGCAGAATTTCTCCCCAGGAAAGGTAAGCGCCTACCCTTTTTTGCGCATTTTGGGAAAAGCGAGGTGTTTTTGACTAAAATAGGGGGTGAGATTCCTTTTCGTGACGGTGGGTTGTGTGTTCGAGCCAATGAGGAACTCATTTTTCATTTTAGTAGGGAAAGGGAGACTCATTTTTGTGGGAGGTGTATTTCACCGGTGGAAGCCTATATTCTCCCCAAAGCAGACCTTGAGGGCTTTGTAGCAGATTTGCAGAAAGAATACAATGTCTTTGGTCCAGTAGCCAAGGGAAAAGATTTTGTCTTTGATGCCGTTTCTGCGGCAAGCGAACTTCGGCTTGACTACGATACTACAATTCTGCCGCCCAAAAAGTATTTCCACAGACCAGTAGAGACGCTCTTCGGTTTTGAAGGGCCAGTAGACATCTC
>DAINRC010000005.1:27793-39494 GCA_036742135.1 Bacillota bacterium | reverse complement strand
AAAGTTTTCTTGGAAACCTATCCCGATCCCTATTACAAATCCCACCGTGAAAATACGCTCATCATTGCTCTGAACTGCACTACCCCCTGCAAGAATGGTTTTTGTGCTACCTTTAATACGGGACCAGTGGCAGACACTGGTTTCGATCTGGCCTTGACTGATCTTGGAGAAAAGTTCCTGGTGGAAGTAGGCAGCGATGCCGGCAAAAAGCTAGCTGCTGGGTTGCAGGCTGCTTCCGCGGAGGACATTATTGCGTGCAACAGGGTCTTGAGAGCCTCGCAGCAGAAGATTACTCGCCGGATTGATGCTGAGAATCTTGCTGAGTTGCTCTACCAAAATGTTGAACATCCTAAGTGGAATGAACTAAAAGAAGAGTGCTTGGCATGTGGTTCCTGCACCGTGGTTTGCCCCACCTGCTTCTGCTTTGGTGTCAAGGATTACGTTGATTTGTCCCTCAAGTCTGGGCAGCGTGTGCGCACTTGGGATTCCTGCATGTTTTACGAGTTCTCCCGTGTAGCCCTTGATCACGTCTTCCGTCCCGACCGTGCTGCTAGGATCAAGCAGCGTCTCTATCACAAGCTGGTTTACTTCAATCAGCAGTTTGCCTCACCAGGTTGTGTTGGCTGCGGCCGCTGTGTGACTACCTGTGTCAAGTCCATTGATCCGGTGGAAATTGTTGCTTCGATCCAGGCCAATCCCAATCCCGAAAAGGAAGTCAGACTATTTACTCCAGTCCTGAAAAAGGTTGCTCCTGAAAAGAGCCCATGGGAACCGCAAAAGGCTGTCATCAAGGCCATTAAGCAGCAGACCAGGGATACGGCTACCTACACCTTTGCTTTTGTTGATCCGAAGGTCCAAGAAGCCTATACATATGACCCTGGAGTATTCAACATGATCAGCATTTTTGGCATTGGAGAAGCTCCGATTTCCATCAGTTCTTCTCCTGATGTCAAGGATTCCTTCGACCACACGATTCGGGCTGTCGGTAATGTGACGAAAGCCCTCGCCAAACTCCAGGTTGGAGATATTGTAGGCATTCGAGGACCTTTTGGAGTCGGCTGGCCAGTAGAAGAGATGAAAGGGAAAGATGTGCTCTTGGTCGCCGGCGGAATTGGACTTGCCCCTCTGCGCCCAGTGATCAAGTACATCGAGGCGCGTCGTGACCAGTATGGCTACTTCGAGATCTTGTACGGAGCCCGGACCCCGAATGACATGCTCTTTACCGATGAGTTTGAAGAGTGGAGAAAAATTCCCAATTCTAGGCTCCACCTTACTGTAGATTTTGTTCCCGAAGGTGTGGAGTGGGGACATAATATCGGTGTGGTGACAACCCTGTTCGAAAAAATGGCCTCGAAGCCGGAAAACACCATTGTGGTAACCTGTGGGCCGGAAATTATGATGAAATTTGTGGTTCGGGGCTTACTGGCACGTGGCTTCAGTCCCGAGCAGATTTACGTCTCCCTGGAACGCCGTATGAGCTGTGGGATCAAGAAGTGCGGAAACTGCCAGATTGGTCCGGTCTTTGTCTGCCAAGATGGTCCTGTATTTAAGTATGCCGACATCCAGGGTCTTCCTGAGGAGATCTTTTAAGGGGGTGTGCTGAGTGGCGAAACCGAAAATTGCAGTTTTCAAGTTTAGCTCTTGTGCCGGCTGCCAGCTCGAGCTCCTCAATATCGAGGACTATTTGCTGGACGTCGTTGGTGCTGTTGATCTTGCTTATTTTGTGATGGCCAAGCGGGAAAATCACGAAGGCCCTTACGATATCGGTTTTGTGGAAGGTGCTGTAACGAGTCCAAGGGAATTGATCGAACTGAAGAAGATCCGTGAAGAGTGCAAGTTCCTGGTCGCCATGGGGGCTTGTGCCTGCACAGGTGGTCTGCCTTCAATCAAGAACTTTGCCGGAACTCAAAGGCAGATGGAAGAAACGGTTTACACCGAACTTTGGGACATCAAATCTATACCCGCACACGGGATCGACTACTACGTAAAAGTTGATGAATATCTCCGGGGTTGCCCGATTGATATTAATGAAATGGTCCATTTGATCAAGAGCTTGTTGCTTGGTGTCAATCCTCACCTCAGACCTCACAGTATCTGCAATGAGTGCAAGCTGAAGGAGAATTCCTGTCTCCTGCTGCAGGGTAAGCCGTGCATGGGCCCTGTTACTGCTGCTGGTTGCGGTGCACTCTGCCCGAGCCTGAACAAGCCCTGTGAGGGCTGTCGGGGACCTGCTAATGATGCCAATGCAGCCTCCCTGGCACGGACATTCCTGGAACTCGGCCTTTCCAAGGATGACGTTGTTCGCAAGTTCCGCAAGTATGCGGGAAACAGGCCAGAGTTTAGCAAAGGAGTTGAGGCTGTATGAGCGAAAGGAGAATTTATGTTGATTACATTGCCCGGACCGAGGGCGATGGGGCAATCGACATCATCATCGGTCCGAATGGGGAACTGAAGAAGGCCCGCTGGGAGGTATGGGAGCCGCCGCGCTTCTTTGAGGCTTTCCTGGTGGGGCGAAAGTTCGATGAAGTGCCAGAAATCGTCCAGCGCATCTGCGGTATCTGTCCCCACCCCCACAACTTGGCTGCAGTTCAGGCTGTAGAGCGTGCTCTTGGTGTAAAGGTTAGCGAGCAGACTGTTTTACTCCGGAAGCTGCTCGGACTTGGAGACTGGATTCAGAGCCATGCCCTCCACGTCTTCTGCTTGGCGCTTCCCGATTTTCTCGGCTACGAAAGTGTCATCGCCATGGCTGGGAACCCGGAGTTGCTGCCTGTTGTCAAGAAAGCGCTCGCTCTCAAGAGACTCGGCAATGACATCAGTTGTGTTGTTGGCGGAAGAGAGGTTCACCCAGTGACTTCAGTGGTCGGGGGATTTACCGCTGTTCCTGCCAAGTCCCAGTTGCAGGAGATCAAGGAGCGGCTCAAGGCCAATAAGGAGTTTGCTGTGGAAGCGGTGAAGCTGTGCAACCAGGTGGCTACCCAGCCGCCGTATCCTGACCTCGTCAGGAAGTGTGAGCACGTATCCCTTCATGATGATAATGAGTATGCGGTAAACGACGGGCGCCTCGTTTCCACTGAGGGACTCGATGTTCCCAACTGGGAGTACCCGCAGTGGCTCATTGAGCGTCATGTGCCTGGCTGCAACTGCAAGCACGCTATCGTTAAGGGGCGTGACTCCTTCCTCGTAGGACCTCTGGCACGGATTAACAACAACTTTGAGCAGCTTTCTGCTGATGCCAAAGCAGCAGCGAAAGAGGTTGGCTTTACTGTTCCCTGCTTCAATCCCTTTATGAGCATTGTTGCCCGTGCCATTGAAACCGTTCATGCCATTGATGCCTGCATTGAGATTATTGATCAACTTGGTGAACCTAAATACGAGGAACCCAAGTATGAGGTTAAAGCTGGTGAAGGATATGCGGTCACTGAGGCGCCGCGCGGTATTTGCTGCCACGGTGGCCGGATTGACAAAGACGGGGTCGTGCAGAAGTGGGATGTTGTTGCTCCGACAGCACGCAATGTCTACAATCTGGAGAAGGATTTCCAAGAATTTGTCCCCAAACTGCTCCACCTGTCTGATGAAGAACTGACCCTCAAGTGTGAGATTATGGTGCGCAACTACGATCCCTGTCAGTCCTGTGCAACCCATTCTCTGAAGGTGAGAATCCATCGGGAGGGCTAAATGAAACCGGAAGTTCTCGTCATCGGGTGTGGTAACCTCCTGGCAGCAGACGATGCTGTTGGTCTCCATGTGGTGAAAAAACTAAAAAATTATCAGCTTCCTCCTGAAGTTAAGGTGATTGAGGCCGGGACACCCGGCCTCAGTCTTCTTGACCTTTGGGAAGGGATTAACAAGGTGATTATTGTTGATGCTGTCCGTAGTGGTGCCCCACCTGGAACGGTCTTCTCTTTTGACCTCAGCGACTTGCTAGCACCTGAGATGTCTCTCTCCTCTCACGGGTTCAATATTGTTGATGCCATTGAGTTGGGGAAAGCACTCGGCCAACTTCCTGAGCAACTGGTGATCATCGGGATTGAGATCCTCAGGGAAGAGCCTTTCCAGGAGGGACTTTCTCCTGAGGTTGCTGCTGCTGTTCCTCAGGCCTGCAGTCGTGTTCTTGAGGAAATTTCTTTAATGTTGAAGAAGTAGCACTGCTGTTAGGTTGCGGATTTTTGCTGGATTTCATAAAATATAAAGTTGATTTCGACCGCAGAGGCGGGAAGATGATTATGCATGAGCTTTCACTAATGGAAAGCATTACCAAAACGCTGCGTGCCAGTGCGGCTGAAAATGGAATTACCAAAATCACGAGAATACGCCTTGTGGTGGGGAAGCTGACCATGGCGCTTCCGGAGGCCCTCCAGTATGCTTTTGAGGTTTTTAAGTCGGAAGAGCTTTTTCAAGATGCTGTCCTGGAAATTGCCGAAGAACCAGTTCGTGGGGAATGCCAGAAATGTCACCATCGCTTTGAGATCGATGATGGTGAATTTTCCTGTCCCGCTTGTGGCAGCCTGCGGGTCAAGCTGGTAGGGGGACGGGAACTCTACATTGATTTTTACGAAGGTGATTAGTGATGGTAAAGGTTCGACTTGCTACTCCTGTGCTTAAAGAAAACGAGACTGCTGCCCAAGAAAACAGGGTGCGTTTTGAGGAAGCCGGAGTCTTTGTTTTGAATCTGATGAGCTCTCCTGGTTCCGGAAAAACAACCATCCTTGAGCGGACGCTGGAGCACCTTTCCGGAAGGTTGAAGGTTGGAGTGATTGAAGGGGACATTTACACAACCAGGGATGCAGAGCGGATCGAGCGCTATGATGTTCCTGTAGTGCAAATCAATACCGCGGGAACGTGTCACCTGGATGCCCGAATGATTGCTCCTGTGCTCGAGGATTTTGACCTTGAAGCTCTCGATCTGCTGATTATTGAAAATGTGGGAAACCTCGTCTGCCCTGCAGAGTTTGACCTTGGGGAAGATGCGCGCGCGGTTGTCTTGAGCATCACTGAAGGCAATGACAAACCGATGAAGTATCCCCTAGTTTTCAGGCTGGCGCAGGTTGTCTTGATCAATAAGCTTGATCTTCTTCCGCATACTGATTGTGACCTTGAGCTTCTGGAAAAAGATCTGCATTTGGTTAATCCTGAACTTAAGCTTTTCCGTGTTTCGGCACGTTTAGATCAAGGGTTTCAGCCCTGGATTGAGTGGATCGAGGAGCAGGTAAGACTAAAGCGGCATGACTCTTGACAAACGGTGTCTTTTTTGTGCATAATTTTAGTGGCTGGTGCGGGGTGGAGCAGTGGTTAGCTCGTCGGGCTCATAACCCGGAGGTCGCTGGTTCGAATCCAGCCCCCGCTACCAATGGAAAAGTGGCGGCGTAGCTCAGTTGGCTAGAGCATGCGGTTCATACCCGCAGTGTCGGGGGTTCGACTCCCTCCGCCGCTACCAGGAAAAAGAAAAAGGTGGCCCGTTGGTCAAGTGGTTAAGACACCGGTCTCTCAAGCCGGTAACAGGGGTTCGAATCCCCTACGGGCTACCAGAAAATAAAGAAAAGAAGTGGCCCGTTGGTCAAGTGGTTAAGACACCGGCCTTTCAAGCCGGTAACAGGGGTTCGAATCCCCTACGGGTCACCATTAAAGCATATAGAGAGCTTTCCCGGTTGATCCGGGAGGCTCTTTTTGTATTTTCACCGAAGTGAGGGTTGTAGCTAGTGGTTTACTTTATAGAGTTTATAGGGCTTTTTGGTTGAGGCATCCGGAATAGGAAGAGAATGCTGATTTCTGTCGGAAAGTTTACACTTTCCCCTGACAGAGATTTCGTTTCTTAATCCTTGGTGATGTTTTATAATGTTCGAAGATATGGAAGATGTTGTCTGTTAGGGGAAATTTTGATGCGTCGAATTTTTGCTCCGCTCCTGAAAAATCAGTTGTTGCTCCCTGCTCATATCTTTCAGTTTATTTTAGGTGTTGCTGCGGGGAGGGCTTTGCTGGGGGGTCTGGCGCCTTTTTCTTCTGCGTATGCTGCTGCTGCGGTTTTTATTTACGGAAAGGCATCATGGTCGGCAGTTTTAGGAGTGCTTTGGGCTTCTCAGAGTTTGGCCTCTGCTTTTTCTAGTTGCGCTGTTGTTTTCGGGTCATTGGTGCTCAGAAGGTGGAAGAAGACGACTTTTTCTTTGCCATTTTTACTGGTTGCTGCTTTGGCTGTAGGAGTGATCCATTTCATAGTCAAAGAAATGTGGGTATTCTTTAGTGGGGCGAGCATTTCTGTTGTGAGCGTTGTTTGTGAGTCACTTTTGGTGGCCCTTTTGCTCAGCCTTTTTGTTTGTGGCACTGAATTTAAGGAGCACAAAATATTGCTTGCAGTTCTCTTTTTTGTGATGATCATTAATGGCTATAGCGAGCTTCAGGTTGCTTCTATTTCTTTGGGCGAGGTTTTCATAGATGTGGTTTTGCTAGGGACGGCTTTTTACCTGGGGCCAGGGGGAGGAGCTGGTGCCGGCGTTTTGTTGGGACTGTTCACTGCCCGAGATCTCTGGACAGTGTTGCCGAGCACAGGGATTTATGCGGTGACGGGATTTCTTGCAGGTGTTTTCAGGTATCTGGGGTATCCGGGGACTGTCCTTGGTTTTCTCCTTGCCAGCTTGTTTTTTTCTCAGTTTTACAGAGACGCCACTGCTCTTTCCCTTAATCTTGCAACCGCGTTGCTCGCAGGTGTAATCTTTCTTTGTCTCCCTCTTACTTCCAGTTTATTTGCTAGAGGGAAAAAGGGTTCGGTGACGCGGTTTCCACTTCAAGCTGAAATCGGGTTTTCCCAGCAGCCGAAGTCTTCTGAGGTGATTAATGGTGACTGTTTTGCCTTTAGATACCTTACTCCTAACCGTTTGCTCTTGGTGTTGAGCGATGGTATGGGAGCTGGCATTAATGCAGCTCGAGGCAGCAGGACTGTGGTTAATCTTCTGGGGCAATTACTAGAAAATGAAATCTCCCTCCAGGCTGCTGCTGCAGTTGTCAATACTGCCCTCTATTTTCAAGGGCAAGAGGACAATGTTGCCACTATTGACCTTGTGGTGGTCGATCTCCAGGAAGGATATGCAGATTTTCTCAAAGCAGGTGCAGCTCCAAGTTACCTGAAAAGAGGGAGAAATGTAGAGATGATCAGGTCTTCGTGCTGGCCAGCAGGAATTCTAGAAGAAATCGATCCTCAAATTTTGCGCTACCAGGTTCTTGATGGCGATCTCCTGGTAGTCGCCAGTGATGGCATTACTGAAGTTGATGAGAGTGCTGTTACTCCGGGTGCCTGGCTTTACCGTTACCTTGTGGAATTACCCCTTGAAGAACCTCAGGTGGTGGCTGATCTGATTGTTAAGAACGCCCTGATTGCTGGGGGTTATCCCAACAGAGATGACATGACTGTTCTTGTGGCCCGCTTTTTTACTTCCGGAGAAGCGAGGTGAAGAGGTGCTTGAGGAGTTTCAAAAGAGAATCAAAAGTTTTATTGATCGCCACCGGTTGCTCGAGCCAGGAATGAAAGTAGTGGTGGCTGTTTCCGGTGGTTCTGATTCCCTGGCCCTCCTTCATGTGCTCAAAGAACTGCGGGATTCTTACCAGTGGGAACTGCATGTTGCCCATTTGAACCACCTCCTTCGTCCTGCTGCAGGCGAAGAGGCCGCTTTTGTTCAAGGCCTTGCCCACAGGTGGGGTTTGCCTGTTACTATTGGCTATTGTCGGGTTACTCAGCTTGCTTCCCGATGGAAGGTAGGGATTGAGGAAGCAGCCCGGATTGCCAGGTACCATTTTTTGCTGCAGGTGGCCCGCAGTGTCGAGGCACAGCGCATTGCTGTTGGCCATCACGCTGATGACCAAGTAGAAACCGTTCTTTTCAACATCATCCGTGGCACTGGTCCTGCAGGTCTGGCAGGGATCCCCTGGAGGAACGGTCCTATTGTCCGACCTCTGTTGGGAGTGACGCGGCAGGAGATTGAGTCGTATTGCCGGCAAGTGGGATTAAGCTGGTGCACCGACCTTTCCAATCTAGATATAACCTACTTCAGGAACAAGATCAGGCACCTTCTTTTGCCTCTGCTCAAAAGGGAATTTAATCCTGAGATCAACCAGGCGGTTCTGCGGCTTGCGGACATCATGGAGCAGGAGAACAGATTTATGAGTAAATATGCTCAGAGGTTGTTCCGGAGGCTTGCCAGAAAAAGAGGTCTTCGAGAAGTGGAGTTCTCCCTCCCAGGGTTTCAACAACTGCCCCAGGCCTTGCAGCGGCGTCTGTTGCGGATTGCCGTCAAGACGGTGGGAGGGAGTTTGAGGGATCTTGGTTACAGGCATGTTGAAGAAAGCCTGGAGTTTATTTCTAATCCCGTTTCCTTTGGAGAATTGCATTTGCCAAAGGGGGTCAGGTTGCAAAAAGATCGTGGGGTAGTGCGGGTCTGCTGCCTTCAGGGGGCTTTCGGCGGAGAACTCTCGAAGGATTTCTTTCAGGAGCTGCAGGTTCCTGGGGAGACCTATCTGCCCGAGCTTGGACTTGTTTTTCGGGCCGAGGTGAAGGAACGGTGGGAAATGGGGGAATTGGTTTTCACCAGAGAGCGCGATAACTACCAGGTTTTCTTTGATTATGATAAAATAGAACTGCCGCTTTATGTGCGCAATTGGAGACCTGGAGACCGGATTAAGCTGTTGGGGTTAGGAGGAAGCAAGAAAATTAAGAAGCTCTTTTCAGACTTGAAGATCCCGCGTCAGGAGCGTTGGAAGGTCCCTTTGGTCGCCTCCAAAGAAACAGTTTTTTGGGTTGTCGGCTACAGAAGAAGTGAAGAGGCGAAAATCACCTCTGAAACTAAGAGGATTTTGGTGCTTAGTGTTGTTCGCTGTGAAAAGTCCTGAGGGCGGGGTGGTGAGAGGAGGAAAACAGATGAATCGTTTACTCAAAAATCTTTTGGTTTATCTGATCATTGTTGCCTGTGCAGTAATGGCTTTGAAGATCATTGTTCCCCCCCAAGAAACAACAAGAGAATGGTCGTATAACCAGTTTTACACCTACCTCGAACAGGGAAACATTGAAAAAGTAGAACTGACAGCAGATGGAGAGGGTGGTTACCGCGTTTCTGGTGTCACCAAGGACGGAGTCAGATTTACCTCTTATGCCCCTGCTAATGATGCCAACCTTCACCAATTACTTCGAGAAAAGACTGTTGTCGAATACAGGCCGAAACAGGAGGCACCCTGGTGGGCAGGGCTTGTTTCCACACTTCTTCCTGTTCTTTTGATTACGGGGTTTGTTATTTTTATGCTCCAGCAAACCCAGGGCAGTGGCAACAGGGTGATGCAGTTTGCTAGAAGCAGGGCGAAGATGATTGAACCGGATAAACGAAGAGTTACGTTTGCTGATGTTGCTGGCGTTGATGAGGCCAAGGAAGAACTTCAGGAGATTGTGGATTTTCTCAAAGATCCAAAAAAGTACAGTGAAATTGGAGCCCGCATTCCCAAGGGAGTGCTTCTTTATGGGCCTCCAGGAACAGGAAAAACGCTTCTGGCGAAAGCGGTTGCAGGAGAAGCTGGTGTGCCCTTTTTTAGCATCAGCGGTTCTGATTTTGTGGAAATGTTCGTCGGAGTAGGTGCTGCCCGCGTTAGGGACCTTTTTGAACAGGCAAAGAAGAATGCCCCGTGCATCGTTTTTGTTGATGAGATTGATGCTGTCGGGAGGCACCGTGGTGCTGGGCTAGGCGGTGGTCATGATGAACGCGAGCAAACACTGAACCAGTTGCTCGTGGAGATGGATGGGTTTGATTCCAATGAAGGAATCATTATCTTGGCTGCAACCAACCGCCCTGACATCCTCGATCCGGCACTGCTGCGACCCGGCCGCTTCGACAGGCAGATCGTCGTTGATCAGCCTGACCTCAAGGGCCGTAAGGAGATCCTCAAGGTTCACCTCCGGGGGAAGCCCCTGGAGGATGATGTTGACCTTGATATCCTTGCAAGGAGGACCCCCGGTTTTACCGGAGCTGATCTTGCCAACATGGTCAATGAGGCTGCTCTCCTAGCGGCAAGAAAGAATAAAAAGAAGATCGGAATGAAGGAGTTGACTGATTCTATTGAGAGAGTAGTCGCTGGTCCAGAGAAGAAGTCACGGGTAATGAGCGAAGAAGAGAGGAGACTTGTTGCCTATCACGAGGCAGGTCATGCTGTTGTCGGGAGCCTGCTACCTCATACCGACCCTGTCCACAAGATCTCCATTATCCCGAGGGGCAGGGCTGGTGGCTACACCCTCTTGCTTCCTGAAGAGGATCGTTATTATGTGACCAAATCCCGGCTTCTCGATGAGATTACCACCCTCCTTGGGGGAAGGGTTGCCGAGAGCCTAGTTCTGAAGGACATCAGTACCGGGGCTCAGAATGATCTGGAGCGGGCAACTGAGTTGGTGAGGAAGATGATCACTGAGTATGGAATGTCTGAGGAACTGGGGCCAATGACTTTTGGCAGGCGCCAGGACCAGGTCTTTCTTGGGCGCGATCTGGCACGTGACCGCAACTATAGTGAAGCAGTTGCTTATTCCATTGACAGAGAGGCGCGGCAGATTATTGAACGGTGTTATAACCGGGCGAAAGAACTGTTGGAAAAGAATATTGATAAGCTCCACCTGGTGGCGAACAAGCTTCTGGAAAAGGAGACCCTGGAAGCGAGTGAGTTCCAGCTTTTAATGGAGGGTGCGTCTGCATAAGAAACCAAAGCGAGAGGGGTAGATGTTTAATGAAGGAAAGAACCTTTGTCATGGTCAAACCAGATGGTGTTCAGCGCGGCTTGGTGGGAGAAGTAATCAGTTGTTTCGAGAGGCGTGGGCTGAAAATTGTTGGTTTGAAAATGCTCTGGATCACTCCTGAACTTGCCGCCAGGCATTATGCTGAGCACCGGGAAAAGCCCTTTTTCCAGGGCCTGGTCCAATTTATCACCTCTGGACCGGTGGTAGCAATGGTTTTGGAAGGAAAGAATGCCATCAGTGTTGTCAGGGAGATGATGGGGGCCACAGACCCCCAGAAAGCGCAACCGGGAACAATCAGAGGCACCTATGGGATCGATATTGGGCGAAACATTGTTCATGGCTCTGATTCTGCATCAAGCGCTCAAAGGGAGATCTCTCTTTTCTTCCGGGAAGAAGAACTTTTTGATTATTCTCTAGAACTGGAGAAGTGGATTTACGAATAAATTTTTTTCCTTACCAAGAAGGAAAATCGAAAAGAATGGCGTATTATAAACTAATAACTACTTTGGAAGCTTTGTTGATCCTTTTTAATGCCTCGGAAACACCCCACTTGTTGATGCCTGAAATCAGGAACTCAGATAATTGACACCTGCTTTGCTTCCCTGAAAAGGATGCTGATAAAAGGTCAGGGGTGGTCGACCTCTTCTGCGATAGCAGAAGGGGAGAAGTATATATTTGCTTGGTTACGATTATTAAGGGATAGGAGGTGTAGTTGCACAAACAAAAACCTGCCTGGCGGAGATTTTTCCTGGAATTGGGGATTCTGGGGGTACTAAAGAAAGAGAAGTTGAAGGCTGAAAGTTATTAAAAAATTAAAGAAAAGGGGAGGATAATTAATGGTTTGGGATCCCACCAAGATGAAGGACTGGGAAATTGCCCAGGAAGCAGAAAAGAACATGCCCAAGCCAGAGGAGTGGGTGGACCGCCTCGGTCTGGAAAAAGACGAAGTCATTC
>DAINRC010000005.1:0-27783 GCA_036742135.1 Bacillota bacterium | reverse complement strand
GCCTTAAGGACAAGCCAGACGGCAAGTACATCGAGATCACCGCAATCACCCCGACTCCTCTTGGTGAAGGTAAGACCACCACAACGATGGGGATCATTGAGGGTTTGGCTAAGAGGGGCAAAAATGTTGGTGGAGCAATTCGTCAGCCATCGGGGGCCCCAACATTCAATATTAAAGGAACTGCAGCAGGTGGCGGTAATGCTCTGTTGATCCCCATGACCGAGTTTTCTCTGGGACTCACTGGGGACATCAACAACATCACCAATGCCCACAACCTGGCAATGGTCGCCCTGACAGCTAGGATGCAGCACGAAGCTAATTACGATGATGAGCGGTTGGCCAAGGTAGGTTACAGGAGACTCAACATCCATCCCAAGAAGGTAGAAATGAAGTGGGTCATGGACCTCGGAGCCCAGGCGCTGCGGAACATCGTCATCGGACTCGGCACCCACATGGACGGCTTCTGCATGGAATCTGGATTTATGGTCTCGGTCGCTTCGGAGATTATGGCGATCCTGGCAATGGCCCGTGACCTCAAAGATCTGAGGGAAAGCATCGGCCGGATCATCGTTGCCTATGACCGCAACGACAACCCGATTACGACTGAGGACCTCGAAGTTGCTGGTGCAATGGCTGCTATTATGAGAGAGTCGATCAACCCCACTCTCTGCTGCACTGTGGAATACAACCCGGTGATGGTCCACGCCGGTCCGTTTGCCAATATCGCGGTTGGTCAGTCTTCGATCATTGCTGACCGTGTTGGTTTGAAGCTGTTCGACTATCACTGCACAGAGAGCGGCTTCGGATGCGACATTGGCTTCGAGAAGTTCTGGAACGTCAAGTGCCGTGCCAGCGGACTGAAGCCCAATGTCTCGATCATTGTCTGCTCTGTCAGGGCACTGAAGATGCACGGTGGTGGCCCGGCAGTTGTTCCCGGACGTCCGATTCCCGAGGAGTACAACAGAGAGAACCTGCCGCTTTTGGAGAAGGGAATCGAGAACCTGCTGCACCACATTGGAATTGTCAAGAAGTCTGGAATCAAGCCGGTTGTCTGCATCAACGTCTTCCCGACAGATACCGAAGAAGAGCACAAACTCATCCGCCGCTACGCAGAGCAGGCAGGAGCTCGGTGCGCTGTTTCCCAGCACTGGCGCTACGGTGGCGAAGGTGCGCTTGAACTTGCTGACGCAGTTCTCGATGCCTGCGAAGAGGAAGTCGACTTCAAGTTCCTCTATCCTCTGGAAATGCCCTTCATGGAGAGAGTGGAACTAATCGCTAAGGAAATTTATGGTGCAGACGGAGTCTCTTGGGCTCCGGCTGCCGAGGCGAAGGCGAAGATGCTCCAGGAAAGGTACCCAGATTTCTACACAATGGTGGCCAAGACACACCTGAGCTTGTCCCACGATCCCACACTCAAAGGTGTCCCCAAGGGTTGGGTTCTCCCGATCCGCGATGTCCTGGTCTTTGCTGGCGCCAAGTTCCTCGTTCCGCTCTGCGGCGAAATCAGGCTCGTCCCAGGAACCTCTTCCGACCCTGCCTTCAGAAGAATCGATATCGATGTCGAAACTGGAGCTGTCAAGGGACTCTTCTAATCACAGAAAAAGTTCGTCGGGGAAAAGGGAGCTCCGGGAGCGTTTTCCGGGGCTCCTTTTCTTTCTAGATGTTGCGGTGAAGGAGGATCTCAGGCTATAATTGGTGAAGTATTATTCTGAACCACTCCACAATAACGTAAGGAGAGGCTGTGATGGAACGCATTGACGCTGTTGTGCGCGATCCCCTGTTTCGAGAGTGCCTCGAGAAAAACCGGAAGGCGGAGGAATCCCGGGAGTTCTGCAAACACGATTTGCAGCATTTTATTGATGTCGCTCGGATCACTTACATTTTGATGCTGGAATCAGGAGACCTGAGAAGATTCATTGAGGAGAACAATTTGCGAGGACGACGCTCAGCAAAAGAAGTGATTTATGCTACCGGTCTCCTCCATGACATTGCCCGCTGGAGGGAATACGAGACAGGTGAGGACCATGCCCCACTTGGTGCCGAGCTCGCAGAACAGATCCTCCATCGTGCTGGTTTTACACCGAACGAAATCAAGATCATCACCACGGCCATCTACGAGCATCGCGAGCAAAGGCCTCAAATGTCGCTTTTAGGGGAAATGCTCCACAGGGCAGACAATCTTTCTCGCGCCTGCCACGAGTGTCCTGTTAAAGACAAATGCTACAAGTACCCCAGGATGGAGACAGCCAACCTTGTCTTGATCTACTAAAGAGAGGTGGACCGGTGTGAGTTTCCGGGAATTGCATAACATCAGAGTGATCGCTGTCAGTAACAGCGAGGAGGCGCAGAAGGCGATTAAGAGTGTTGGGGCTGATGCTGGTGGGGTTGCCTGGATGACCCCGAAGGCGATCCATTACGTATTAAAGATCGAAAACCTGCCAACCCGAGCTGCTAATATTCTCAAGCAGGAAATGCTTTCCCGTGGCGGGGAAGCTGCCCTTCACCGGGAAGCAGTTCATCTTGCTGTAGAAACTACAGATGTTTTGCTGATGGGAACCCTGAAGCAATATGACCAGTTGTGCAGGAAATTAAAGATGCAGCCGTTCGGCTTATCTCACCTTGCCCAGGAGATCAAAGAGGTTCTGGAAAATCTCGAAAAAAAGCAGGTTTACCACTTGCGCTGTCGTGACCGCTCTCTTCCCATTGGCGAGCGCACCCTAGTCATGGGGATCCTCAATGTAACCCCAGATTCCTTTTCTGATGGAGGCAAGTTTACCGATGTCGAGGCAGCAGTAGAGCACGCCAAGGAGATGGTGGAGGCAGGTGCTGACATTATTGATATTGGAGGAGAGTCTACCCGTCTCCAGGGAAACCCGGCCACCTATTCCCAGAACAAACCGACATCTTCCCGCTGGGGCTGGGAGCCTTTGCCTGTTGAGGAAGAACTGAAGAGGATCATGCCTGTTCTCGAAAGATTGCTAGAAGAGGTTGAGGTGCCGATTTCTGTAGACACCTATAAATCAGAAACTGCAGAGGTGGCCCTCAGAGCAGGCGCCCACATGATCAATGATGTCTGGGGCTTCCAGTATGATCCTCGCCTTGCGGAAGTGGCTGCCAAGTATGATGTCCCGGTGGTCTTGATGCATAATCAAACGAGCACGGAGTATCATGACCTGATGGGTGACATCATCCGCTACCTGCGAAAAAGCATCAAGATTGCTACAGATGCCGGGGTTCGGCCAGAGCAGATCATCATTGATCCGGGCATCGGATTTGGCAAAAACCCGGAGCAAAGCCTCAAGGTCCTGCGCCACTTGAAAGAATTGAAGTCCCTGGGGAAACCCATCCTCCTGGGTACATCTAGAAAGTCGGTAATTGGGGCAACATTAAACCTTCCTGTTGAGGAGAGGCTGGAGGGAACTGCGGCTACGGTTGCTTGGGGGATTGCCCAGGGTGTGGACATCATCAGGGTTCATGATGTCAAGGAAATGGTGAGGGTTGCCCGAATGGTTGACGCCATTATGAGGGCTTAAGAGGGTGGTGTCAGAAGGGTGAGTCTTCCCCAGGACAAGTTGGTTTTAAAGGGGATGCAGTTCTACGGATACCACGGGGCGTTGCCTGAAGAGCGGCAACTTGGTCAACGCTTTTTGGTTGACCTGGAACTGTTTTGTGACCTCCGGTCTCCCGGCGCTTCTGACAGGCTGGGGGCAGCAGTTGATTATGCTAAGGTCTTTGATCTGGTTAAAGGTATTGTCGAGAAAGAGCGTTATCATCTAATTGAAGCCCTTGCTGAGCGCATTGCCAGTTGTGTCTTGGAAAACTTCCCTGTAGAAGGGGTTCTCGTCAGGGTTAAGAAGCCGCAAGTGCCCTTGCCGGGAATTCTTTCTTATGCTGGAGTGGAGATAAAGAGGGGACGGTGTTTCCAGGATGCGTGAACACCTCCCCTACAGAGCCTTTGTTGGTCTGGGCTCGAATCTCGGAGACCGCGTCGGCTACCTATCCCTGGCGCGCCAGGGACTGGAGGAACACCCCTTGATTGTTATTAAAAGAGCCTCATCTATATACGAATCAGAACCTGTTGGCTACCTTGAGCAGGACTGGTTCCTTAATCAGGTGGTTGAGATAGCTACAGGTCTTCAGCCTTCTGAATTGCTGGCAGTGATGCAGGGAATTGAGAACCGTTTGGGAAGGGAAAGGAAGATCAGGTGGGGACCTCGGGTTATCGATCTTGACCTATTGCTTTTCGAAGACCTGGTGATTTCTACTCCTGAGCTTACTGTTCCTCATCCCCGGATGTACGAGCGGAGTTTTGTGCTCATCCCTTTGTGTGAAATCGCACCGGACCTCCTTCATCCTGACGGGATGAACACCCGCACCCACTTGCAAAGGCACCTGGAAACAAGGGGTGGAGAGAGAATCAGGTTGTATCAGGGTTAGTTTATGTGGTATAATCAGAGCACGAGGTGTTCTTACCTGCTATGAGTGAGCCGGACAGGAACGGTTCGTCCTGTACCGGGGGGAGTATAGAGAGGCAGGTCTTTGGAAAACCGACCGCTTCAACCTTAGGGACGGAGACGGGAGGTAGAACTAAGAGTTAGAAAATTGTGGTGGCAGAATACCTTCTGATTTCGGTCAGAAGGTTTTCTTTTTTAGGAGGGGGAATTTTGGGAATAATGAAAAAGATCGGTTTTATCGGTGCAGGCAAGGTTAGCTCAGCTCTTGCCCTTCTTTTGCAGAGGAATGGCTACGAGATCGTGGGGGTTGCCAGCAGGACACTTGCCTCTGCTGAGAAGTTGGCAAACAGGCTCCAGAGTCCTGTTCTCACCCGGGGGGAAGTCTGTCGAAGGTCTGAGGCTGTGTTTATTACTACGACCGACGACGCCATCCACCAGGTGGTTTCCGAGTTGGCTGCGGAGGGGTCTTTTCGTCAAGGTCAGATCGTTCTTCACACAAGTGGTGCTTTAACTGCTGAAGTGTTAGCTCCTGCTGCTGCTCAAGGAGCGATTACCGTGTCCCTTCATCCCCTCCAGTCATTTGCCACTGTGGAGCAAGCGCTGGCGATTTTGCCGGGCTCCTACTTCAGTATTGAAGGTGATCAGCGGGGTTTTTCCTTTGCCCAGGAAGTTGTGGAGAAGCTCAAGGGAAAGTATTTTTACCTTGATTCTGCAGCTAAGGTGCTTTATCACGCTGCTGCCTGTGTGGCCTCCAATTATCTGGTCGGTCTTTTAGCTTGTGCTTTGGATCTGTTTGCTGCTGCAGGGATTCCCGAGGAAATGCGGCTCCCAGCAATTCTTCCCCTGGTTACAGGGACTGTTGATAATATCCGCAAGATCGGCATCCCCAATGCTTTAACCGGACCGCTGGCCCGGGGAGATCTGGGGACCATCGCTAAGCATCTGCGAGCACTACAAAAACTTCCTGAACAGGAAGCTGTTTACACTAGACTCGGGCTCTACACCCTGAAGGTCGCCTTGGCCAAGGGGTCGATAACTGAAGACCAGGGAAGGGAACTGCGTGCCCTCCTGGAAAAAGGTGTAGGTGAAAAATTTCATCGTGAGGAGGAAAAGTGATGGGACGTGTGACCACAGCGACTCTCCAGGAAATGAAGAAAAGAGGAGAGAAGATCACCCTGCTTACTGCTTACGATTATCCCACAGCGAGGTTGCTGGATGAGGCGGGGATTGATATTCTCCTTGTCGGTGATTCGGTGGGAAATGTGGTTTTGGGTTATGAAAACACCTTACCGGTCACCATGGAGGAAATGATTCACCACACGAAAGCTGTTGCCCGTGGTGCCAAAAGGGCAATGGTGGTAGGGGATATGCCCTTCCTTTCTTACCAGATAAGCATCTCTGAGGCTATCCGCAACGCCGGGCGCTTTCTCCAAGAGGCTGGAGCTCAAGCGGTGAAACTCGAAGGGGGCAAAGAAAGAGCAGAAACAGTAAGGGCCCTGGTGGAGACAGGGATTCCGGTGATGGGGCACATCGGTTTAACTCCCCAGTCGGTACACCAGCTTGGAGGATACCGCGTCCAGGGGCGCAGCGAAGAGGCTGCTAAGAAACTTCTGGAAGATGCCCTTGCCTTGGAGGAAGCGGGTATTTTTTCCCTTGTTCTGGAGTGTGTTCCTGCCCCGGTGGCCCAGATGATTACTTCCAAACTGCGGATTCCTACACTGGGAATAGGTGCAGGCCCTTTTTGCGATGGCCAGGTTCTGGTTACCCACGACCTGCTTGGGCTTTATGGGGGCAGGGTTCCTAAGTTTGTCAAACAATACATCCGGCTCTACGAGCAGATGCTGGAGGCAGTGCGCTCTTTTCGGGAGGAGGTCCGAGGTGGCATTTTCCCAGGGCCTGAACACTGTTATGATTTCCCTGGAGATTCTTGAAGGGACTGGGGTGGGGGATTGATGGAAGTTATCCGGGAAGTTCGGAGAATGCAAGAAATTGCCTTAGACCTGCGGAGAACAGGGAAAACTATTGGCTTTGTCCCTACAATGGGTTACCTGCATGAGGGGCATTTAAGTCTAGTCAGGGCTGCCAGGAAAGATTGTGATCTGGTGATGATCAGCATTTTCGTCAATCCATTGCAGTTTGGACCACGTGAGGATTTTGCCACTTACCCCCGTGATCTGGAGCGTGACCTGCGTTTGGCTGAAGCTGAGGGAGTGGATTATGTTTTTGTTCCTTCTGTCGAAGAAATGTATCCCCAAGGGTTCAGCACCTATGTTGAGGTGACTGGAGAACTGACGGAAAAAATGTGTGGCCGCTCCCGTCCTGGACACTTCCGTGGAGTTACCACAGTAGTGATGAAACTTTTTCAGATTGTTCAGCCCACAAAGGCTTATTTTGGCCAAAAAGATGCCCAGCAGGCCCTGGTGATCAAGAGAATGGTCCAGGATCTGAATGTTCCTGTAGAGGTCATTACCTGCCCTATTGTGCGTGAGGAAGATGGTTTGGCGATGAGTTCCCGCAACGTTTACCTGAACCCTGAGGAAAGGAAACAGGCTCTTGCCCTGCCGCAGGCCCTTAATGCGGGGAAAGAGCTTGTGGAAAAAGGGGAAAGGGATCCCCAGAAGGTGAGAGAAAGAATCCTGGAAGTTCTCCAGAATTCACCTGGGGTGCGGGTCGATTATGTAGAAGTTTGTAATGGTGAGAACCTTGCCGACTTGGAGAAGCTTAAGGGGCCGGTTCTTCTGGCTGCTGCTGTTTGGGTAGGCAAAGCGAGGCTGATCGATAACATCTACCTGGAGGTGGAATAATGTTTCGGACAATGCTGAAGTCCAAGATCCACCGCGCAGTTCTCACTGATGCTAATCTAAATTACATGGGAAGTATTACCATAGACCGTGATCTGATGGATGCTGCTGATATCCTTCCCTTCGAAAAAGTCCAGGTAGTCAACAACAATAATGGAGCAAGGCTGGAAACTTACTGTATTGAGGGGCCGAGGGGTTCGGGAATGGTTTGCTTGAATGGTGCTGCCGCCAGACTCGGTCAGCCGGGGGATATCCTGATCATCCTTTCTTATATTCACCTTCCTGAAGAAAAGGCGCGAGAATACCAGCCACGAATTGTGTTTGTTGATGGGAAGAACCGGGTCATTTCTTCAGAACCACTAAAATTATAGGTGACTGGAAGTTTTTCCAAGGTTTCTCAGGAGGAACTGCAAAAACTGGGCGAACTCTCCGTATATTCTAGAATTGGGATTTTCTCACTAGAATCTTTTCTATTGGTTGTTTTGGGCGAAGGCACGGAACTAATTGCACTGTGCTGGGTAATGCTATTGGGGAAGGAGAAATTATAGTGTCGCTAAGAGAGAGGTTTTTAGAAGTTCTTCGGCTTTGCCCGATAATTCCTTCATTCCGGCGGGAAGAAGCGTTTTCGCGAGTTTTGGCGAGCAGGGCCGGTGTTGTTCTGATTTCCTCGGGAACGATTTTTAATTTGGAAGAATATAGCCGGGAACTGCGCAGGCATGGAAAGTTGGTGCTGGTTCACATTGACCTCATTGGGGGACTTGGAAGGGATCAGGCAGCGGTAAGATTCTTGAAGGAGAAGGCGCAGGTGCATGGGGTTGTCACTCCCAATAGTCAACTCATCATCACAGGACGCAAAGAAGGGCTGCTCACGGTTCACCGGGTGTTTGCGCATGATTCTCCTTCTATTGAGACAGGAATCAGGGTGCTCAAACAGTCAAAACCAGATTTTATCGAAGTTTTGCCAGGGGTGGCCTTACCGCGGGTGGTGGATTACCTCAGGGAGCATTTTCAGCAGCCGCTCATTGCTGCAGGTCTGGTGAAGACTGCTGAAGATGTTTGGAGGATTCTCCAGGCGGGAGCAGTTGCTGTGGATACCAGCGCGGAAAATTTGTGGAACCTCGATATTTCTGAGAAGGAATTTTGAATTTCATGTCGAAATCTGTATTTAAACAACTGCCTAATTTTTTATCCCGCATACAACCTAGCTGGACACGTTAATATTTCCTGGGACAAGAGACAAGAGTAGGTCCCACTCTTTGCTAATTCTTCCGGAATTGGCAGAGGTGGGACTTTTATGTTTTTAGGTGTTGATCTCAGTTTTTATTACACCGGGAAAAGGGGTGGTTGCAGTGAGGGTTTAAGGAATGAAATGTGCGATTTTGGTTAAGCTTTTAGCAGGATGGTTGTTTATTCAGCCGTTTCAGAGGCAAAACCAAGACACATAGGAGGGAGTTTCATGTCAGCACTGGATCTTCTTGCTATCCCCGAGCAGGTCGAAGACACAGGTGGTTATGTCATTGCTACCTATTTTTTAGAAACCGGGGTTAATGTTGATATCACTGCGAAGATTAGTGCTATTGCTGTGGAGCAGACTACAGGGACTTGGATTCCCGTTCCCGAAGAAACACCGGAGCTCCGGGAGAAGCATGTGGCAAAAGTTGTGGGGATTTACGAGGTCCCTGGTCACGAGTTTGAGGTGCCTGCTGACCGCAATACCAGGCAGTTTGTCTTTCAGCTCGCTTTTCCGGCAGTTAACTTCGGCCCCCAAATCCCGATGCTTTTGACCACTGTAATTGGGAATATTTCTATGGCTGGTAAGTTGAAGCTGTTGGATCTTAAGTTCCCCAAAGAATTTCTTGAAGGATTTAAAGGTCCAAAGTTTGGCATCCAGGGGATTCGGGAAATTCTAGGGGTTCCCGAGCGTCCGCTGTTGAACAATATGATCAAGCCCTGTACAGGTTATCCTCCTGAAGTTGGTGTTAAACTGTTCTCCAAAGCTGTTCAAGGTGGAGTCGATATTGTTAAAGATGATGAGTTATTAGCTGATGCTCCTTTCTGCCCCTTGGTGGAGAGAGTCAAACTGTATATGGCTGAAGCCAAGCGCATCTATGAAGAAACAGGTCATCGGGTCCTCTATACACCGAATATTACCGACCGTGCTGATAAGCTCAAAGACAATGCTAAACGGGCGATCGATGCTGGAGCAAATGCCTTAATGATCAACTACCTTACTGCAGGGATTTCCAATTTACGTGCTCTTGCCGAGGATCCGGAGATTAATGTTCCCATCCTTGCTCACCTGGATTTCGCAGGGACAATGTACGAGTCTCCTTTTTCGGGAATGAGTTCTCATCTCATTTTGGGCAAGCTGGCACGCCTGGCGGGTGCAGATATCGTTGTTTATCCAAGTCCTTACGGTAAATTCCCTTTCCTGAGAGAGCGCTACCTGCAGATTGCCCACCACCTGAAGAACAAATGGGTTCATTTCAAACCTGTCTTCCCAATGCCTGGGGGAGGAGTTATGCCAGCAGTTGTTCCTGCTATCATTAGGGATCTGGGTAATGATTGCATCCTTGGTGCTGGGGGGGCGATCCATGGTCACCCGATGGGTCCTGTAGCAGGAGCGAGGGCAATGAGACAGGCGATTGATGCGGCGATGCAAGGGATTCCGTTAACTGAAGCTGCGAAGGAACATCCTGAGCTGAAGGCAGCAATAGATGCCTGGGGTCTCCTTGAGGAAGAGAAACGAGGCATCTTTGAAATTAAGCAGTAAAAATCTTTCAAAAAGATTAATCTTAGGAGGGTTCAAAATGGCCAAGCAGTACACCAGGGAAGAAGTATTAGCTCGCTTGAAAAGGACGATTAGTGAAGGGAAGCCGGTAATTATTGCCGGAGCCGGGACTGGGATTTCTGGGAAGTTTGCTGAACGTGGTGGAGCTGACCTGATCGGGGTTTACAACTCCGGTCTCTATCGGATGGATGGTAATGGGTCGCTTGCGGGCTTGATGCCTTACGGAAATGCAAACGAGATTGTAATTCAGCTTGCCCATCGGGTTTTTCCTCAAATTAAAGAAGCACCGATGATTGCCGGAATCTGCGGTACTGACCCGACTCGGGAAATGAAGCCCTTCCTGAAGTATCTCAAGGAATTAGGGTTTTCTGGGGTAATGAACTTCCCTACGGTAGGCCTCATTGATGGAAGGTTCCGCCAGGAACTGGAAGACACCGGGATGGGTTATGGCAAAGAAATCGAGGCCTTAAAGCTGGCTTCTGAACTCGGATTTTTCACTCTTGGTTATGCCTTTAATGTGGAAGAGGCAAGGATGGTTGGAGAAGCCAAACTGGATGTTCTGATTTGCCATATGGGACTTACGAGAGGCGGAGCTATTGGTTCAAAGTATGCTGAGGGTATGTCATTGGAGAAGGCCGCAGAACTCATTAATGAGATGACCAAAGCAGCTCGAGAAAGGCATCCGCAAATCCTTATTTTTGCTCATGGTGGCCCGATTTCTTATCCTGAAGATACTGCTTACATTTATGAACATACTGAGGCCGTTGGGTTCCTGGGCGCTTCCAGTATTGAGCGCATTCCGGTAGAGAAGCCGCTGCAGGAGGCAGTTCAGAAGTTTAAGAGCATTCCCATCAAAACTAAGTGATTTTATTAGAGCAAGTTGCTTGTGGAGCAATGGATGGGTCCTTTACTGGGTGTTTTTGGTGAACGAAGGTTGTTTAGAGAGGAAGCCTGGGATGTGAGTGCATTGAACATTGATGTTGCCCTGACACCGCAAGAGGTTCGTGCTGCCTGGAAAGACAAGGTTTGCATTGTTGTTGATGTGCTGCGCGCCAGTTCGACGATTGTGATGCTGCTAGCTAAAGGTTGCCGCAGGGTCTACACCGTGAGTGGGGTAGCTGCAGCCCGCAGGCTGGCGCGCCGCCAGGGCTTCTTGCTGGCTGGGGAACGCGGTGGAGTAACTTTACCAGGGTTTGATTTGGGGAATTCACCTTCTGAAGTGGAAGCTTTAGATGTGGCTGGGAAAGAAGTAGTCTTGACGACGACAAATGGAACAAGAGTTGTGCAAAGAGTGGCGAGGGCGCGCGCTGTGCTTGCTGGTTGCTTCCTCAATGCCAAGAGCTGCTGCGAGCGTGCCCTCGCCCTTGCTTCTCAATACAGAAGTAGCATTGGAATTGTTTGTGCTGGTGAGAGAGGCCGCTTCGTCCTTGATGATGCCCTCTGTGCTGGGTTCTTGGTTTCAACGATCCTTCAACTCGGGAATTTCGATGGACCTGTTGTGATTTCAGATGCTGCGCGGGCCACACTTCAGCTGTTTAATAGTTACCCAGATATTGTTTCCGGTTTTAAAGATTCCAGTAGTGGAAAGCGTTTAATGGAAATCGGGCGTCTCGATGATCTCTTTTATTGTAGTAGGGTAAATGTTACAGATTGTGTTCCCATCCTCGTTGAAAACTCTTGGTGCTGGTTCGAGAAGCTGTAGCCTTTTTAATTCTGATGTGAGGAGGGTTTTTGAATGGCAGTAAAGCCAAAGATTGTGGTTGCCGGGATTCTTGATACCAAAGGCAGCGAAATCAAGTACTTGGCTGAGCGAGTTGCTGCTGCTGGTGGGGAGCCGATCGTTCTGGAATTGAGTGTCGGCCGTGAAGTTGGATGGGCCGACATCAGTGTCGGTGAGGTTATTGCCGAGACTGGTCGCACAAAAGAGCAGGTTTTTTCTCTCGACCGTGGGAAAGCTGCTGATATCATTATCGAAGGGGCAATCAAGGTCGTTGGAAAGCTTTATAATGCTGGGAAGCTTGATGGCATCATCGCCTTTGGTGGTTCTATGGGGACGAGCATCGCTACCAAGGCGATGCAGTCACTGCCGGTGGGTGTTCCTAAGTTCATGCTGACCACAATGGCGTCTGGCGATGTCAGTCCTTATGTTGGAACAAAAGATATTTGCTTGATGTATCCTATTGCCGAGGCTGGTCTCAATAAGGTGACGAGAAGAATTATCAATAATGCTGCCGCCGCGGTTGTTGGAATGGCCCAGGCCCCGGAGCTTGGGGAGGCTGTAGACAAACCACTGATCGGCTGCATGATGTTTGGTGTAACTACACCTTGCGTCCTCCGGGCGGCGAAGTATTTTGAGGAGCGAGGTTATGATGTAATCATCAACCATGCTGTTGGTAGTGGGGGCCGGTCGATGGAGGAACTGATCAGGGATGGTTTTATTGTGGGGATGCTTGACATAACTACTCACGAAATCGGGGACTACCTCCTTGGCGGAGTCCTCAGTGCAGGCCCTGATCGGTTAACTGCTGCTGGTGAGAAGGGAATACCTCAGGTTATTGCTCCTGGAGGGCTTGACTTGATCAATTTTGGGCCGAAGGATACTGTTCCCGAAAAGTTCCTCAAGGAGACCCACCTTCCTGGACGTGGTCTTTACATCCACAACCCGACGGTGACTTGCGTTGGTGTCTCTGCAGAAGAGGCTTACCTTATTGGAGAGCATATTGCTGGCAAACTCAATGCTGCCAAGGGGCCAACAGTCCTTTGTGTTCCTATGAGGGGATGGGGTGCTTGCGATCTTCCTGCTCCCAACAAGGAGTTGGGATGGGCTGGGCCGGGACCAGGCCCTGTTTGGGCTGCTGATCCTGAAAAACCCGAATGGTCGCTGAGGGCTGGGCGTTTTGTTGAGGCCCTGCGCCAAAACATCGATAAAAATAAGGAAAACCTGGAAGTGCTGATCGTCGACAAACACCTCAACGAGCCCGAGTTTGCCGATTTAATGGCTGAGTTGCTTGAAGAGATGCTTAATGGCAAATGGCAGAAAGGAAGCCATACGGATCTGCCGTATGTTACCTCTCTCTAATTTTTCTTTAGGCCAATGGAGGTGTTATTTATTGGCAAAACGTTATAGGCGTCAAGAGGTTCATCAGCGTCTTCAGGCAGAGATCCGGCAGGGCAGATCGATCCTGATGTTTGGTGCAGGAACAGGACTTACGGCAAAGTGTGCCGAATTGGGGGGCGCTGACCTCATCGGTGTTTATTCAACAGCGAAGTTCCGGATGATGGGAAGGCCGTCTCTCTTGGCATGGTTGCCTTATGGGGATGCTAATGCTTGTGTAAAGGAAATGGCCAGGGAAATTCTTCCTGTAATTAAGTCAACTCCTTGCATTGCCGGAGTTGGAGCT
The DNA here is from genome assembly GCA_036742135.1 of Bacillota bacterium. GTDB lineage: Bacteria > Bacillota > DSM-12270 > Thermacetogeniales > Thermacetogeniaceae > 50-218. Next base: position 14,336 of record DAINRC010000005.1, on the reverse strand, counting down.
CATGACCCTGGTGTCAACCTTGAGTTACTGCTTGATGAATTACTTGAACTTGGTTTCTCAGGGGTAACCAATGAACCGTTTGTGGGAATCTATGGAAAGGAGTTTGCCGAACAGCTTGAAGCTGCTGGTCTGGGCTTTTCAAGGGAAGTTGCCTTGATCGAACTTGCTCACCAGAAAGATATCTTTACAGTTGCTTGGGTATTTACTCCGGAAGAGGCACGGACTATGGCCGAGGTTGGGGCAGATGTTATTGGGGCGATTATTGGGGTCACTGTGGGGGGGTTGACTGGAGCGAAAAAGTCTTTGACTCTTGAGGAAGCTACACGACAGGTTCAGGAGATTTGTGAGGCGGCCAGAGAAGTGAACCCGGAAATTCTGGTGCTCACCCACGGTGGTCCCTTTAAAGATGTGGAGACTGCCCAGTATTCAATTATTAATTCTGATGCTGTCGGCTATGCTGCAGGTTCCAGTGGCGAACGGATACCTGTGGAGGTGGCAGTTGTCGAGTTGACGAAAAAGTATAAGGAAATCAAAGTCAGGTAGGAAACTTAACTTAAAAAGAGGCTGGCGCATCTTCCTAGTGTCCCCAACCCTGTTTTAGTTTTTTGCCGGATGGTCATCATCCGGTCTTTTTTTCAGGTCGGTTGGGCTTAAGGTGCGAACCTTGAGCAGGAACCAGATGATCACATAGAGAAATGTAAATAAAGGTTTTGCGCGGTGGATGTCCGGAACACTAAGGGAGTTTAAACAGGGCGAGAGGGGAACCAGGTGTGGATTACTGGAAGCTGCTACGGCCGAAGCAGTGGGTGAAAAATGTTTTCATTTTTGCTCCTCTGATTTATTCCCGAAACTTCTTTAATCCTTCCTTACTGGGATTGACTTGTGCTGCTTTTATTTTTTTCTGCTTGCTTAGCAGTAGTGTCTATATTTTCAATGACATTTGTGATCGGGAGCGAGATCGCAGCCATCCTCTTAAATGCCACCGCCCCCTTGCTTCTGGTCGTGTTTCTGTGCGTGTTGCTTTTGCTTATGCTGGGTTTTTATGTCTTTTTTCGCTTTGGGGTTCTTTAGCCATCAGGCCTGTGTTGGGGATGGTTGCTTTTTGCTATTTTCTCCTGGTGGTCTTCTATTCTCTTTACCTCAAGAGACTGGCGATCCTGGATGTGATGTCAATTGCTGCTGGGTTTATCCTGCGGGTGGTTGCCGGTGCAGTGGCTGTTTGTGTGGAGGTCTCTCCTTGGCTCCTTATTTGCACAGGGTTTCTCGCTCTTTTTCTTGCTCTCGGTAAGAGGCGCCACGAACTCCATCTGTTAGAAGTTGCAGCCCCTGAACACCGGCCTTCTCTTGAGAATTACTCCTTTGCCTTCATCGACCAGATGGTGGCTGTGGCCACTTCAGGGACAATTCTTTCCTACTCACTTTACACCTTTCTGGCACCTACATCACAGGGACTGGTAATTACTATACCTTTCGTGGTCTACGCCCTTTTCCGCTACCTCCATATTGTTTACCACCAGAACTTGGGAGGCGAACCTGAAGAAATCCTGCTCCACGATCGTCCTTTTCAAGTAGCAGTAGTCTTGTGGCTGGTCACTAGCCTTTTGGTCCTCTATTTTGGGGATGTTCCGGGAATCCCTGTTTTTGCTGAAAATTTTTCTTAAATATTTCTCTTTTGATGAAGAAAAACTAGGTTTTAGAGAAGCTGTTCTAGGTGGTGACTAAGCTGGAACTTTGGGAAGTTTTGCGCAAAGCTTCTTCCGGGAAGCGCTCTGGAGAAATTTGAAACGGATGGTGAAGTTATCAGTGCACAGCATCTGGAATGGCTCCATCAGCTTTGGGCTCGTCAATATTCCTGTGAAGATGTTTGCTGCTACCGAGGACAAAAGCATCAAATTTCACTTTCTCCACCGAGATTGCCATACTCCGGTGACCTACCAGAAGTTTTGTCCCCACTGTGGTGTGGAAGTAAAACAGGAAGAGCTGGTCCGGGGCTATGAGTATAAAAAAGGTCGTTATGTTGTTGTTGAAGAAGAAGAACTGGCCAGGCTCCCGACGGCGGCCGCGAAAATGATCGAAATCACCAATTTTGTTTCCAGTGAAGAGATTGACCCTATTTATTTTCAGAAAACATACTACCTTGCTCCAGGAGATACCGGAATCAAGGCCTACCATTTGCTCTTCGAGGCTTTAATGAGAACCGGAAAGGTGGGAATTGCCAGGGTCACCATCCGCAATAAGCAGTATCTGGCTGCATTAAGAGTCTATCAGCAGGTTCTGGTTATGGAGACCATGTTTTACCCAGATGAAGTCCGTTCTCCTGCGGCTCTGCCTGATGTTGACAGAAAGGTGGATCTGAGCTCCAGGGAGATCGAGATGGCCATCCAGCTTGTTGAGAACCTGACTGAAAAGTTTCAGCCAGAGCAGTACCAGGATGAATACCGAAAAGAGCTCTTGCAGTTGATTGAATCCAAAGTCACTGGTCAGGAGATTGCATTACCTCCCCCCAGAAGGGAAGAAAAAGTGGTTGACCTTGTGGAAGCCCTGAAAGCGAGCATTGAAGCAACCGGGAAGCACAGAAAAACGGGGCGGAAAAAGAAGAAGGCAGGGGTATAGAAAGAACTATGCTGGACAGAGTGATCAAACCGATGGATCCTGTTCTCGGGGATCAGCCTTTCGATGATCCTGAGTTTCTTTACCAGGTCAAATGGGACGGTATTCGCTTCTTGGTGTTCTGCAACCAGGGGGAGCTGCGTCTGCAGACAAAAAGAGGAGAGGACCATACCTACAAGTTCCCGGAGATGGAGGCAATTCTGGATTCTTGTAAGGCTCAGACAGCGATTCTGGACGGGGAACTGGTTGTCCTAAATAATGAGGGAAAGCCGGATTTTGAAAAGGTGCTTCAGAGAGAGCGGCTACGGAGCCGCTCGAGCATTGAGCACTTCCGCGAATTGCTTCCAGTTACCTACATGGTCTTTGATATCCTTTACCAAAACGGAAGGTCGTTATGTGAACTTTCTCTTGAGGAAAGACTGCAAATTCTTGAGGAAACGGTTCTTCCTGGAAGTTATGTCCAGATCACAGAAAGTTTTTCTGAAGGAATTGCCCTTTATGAGGCTGTTTGCCGGGAGGGTCTGGAAGGGATCGTGGCCAAAAGGAGGGGAAGTGGTTACTACCCAGGGAGAAAGCATCCTGACTGGGTGAAGATTAAGTGCTGGAAAAAGCAGTTGTGTGTTGCTGGAGGCGCTACCTTACGGCAGGGCCTTCTTTCATCACTTCTCGCCGGGTCTTACAGCAGAGGTAGGCTTTTTTATGTCGGGAGTGTGGGTGTAGGGTTATCGAGAAAAGAAAAGCTCGCTTTGGTCGAATTCTTTCAGGGCATTAGGCAGGAAAACCCACCTTTTGTCAACCCGCCCGTGTTCAGGGACCGGGGTGTTATCTGGGTGCTTCCAGTTCTCACTTTCTACGTTACTTTCCTGGAGTGGACAACTGGTGGTTTGATGAGGTCACCACGGCTTCTCGGTTTCAGCACAGAGCCACCTGAGGACTGCATTCTGGAGCGATGATCATGCCTGTTTTTGAAGTTGAAGGGATCGGAGTTGAGCTCAGCAATCTGGACAAGATCCTTTGGCCTGACCTCAACCTCACAAAAGCTGATATCATTTCTTACTACATTAAAGTTTCACCTTACCTGCTCCCCCATCTCCAGGACCGGCCTGTTGTGCTGACCCGCTATCCTGATGGGATCAAAGGAAAAGCTTTTTACCAGAAGAACATTCCTGAATCTGCCCCAGAATGGGTGACTACTTTTCCCATCTATTCCAGTCATTCCAGGCGGAGGATTGATTACTGTGTTGTTGACAAACTTCCAACCCTTGTTTGGCTCGCCAATTTGGCTGCAGTGGAGATTCACCCCTTTCTTTCCCGGATCATCAGCCTGAATTACCCTGATTTTGCGGTGTTTGATCTCGATCCAATGGAGCAGAGTACCTGGGAAGATGTCTGTCACGCCGCCCTTGTTCTGAAAGAGGCGCTGGACTACTTTCAGATAAAGGGTTATCCGAAGACCTCTGGGTCTACTGGGATTCAGGTTTACGTTCCTCTCAAAAATAAGTATTCTTATAAAGAGGCGCGCCTGTTTACTTTACTGATTGCCCGCGCTGTTCACACCGTGATTCCGGAGATCACCACACTCGAACGCCGGGTAGAGGAAAGGCAGGGAAAGCTCTACCTGGATTGTTTCCAGAATTCCCCAGGGAAGACCCTCGCCAGTGTTTACAGCCTGCGGCCGAGACCCGGGGCCCCGGTTTCTGCACCAGTGACCTGGGAGGAGATTGAGCAGCGCAAATTTGTTCCAGGTGATTTCAACATTTTTTCGATTTTCTCTCGCCTTCGGGAGAAGGGAGACCTTTTTGCCTCAGTTCTTAAGGAGAAACAGAGCATTGATCATGTTCTGGAAAAGCTTCAGTAGTTACCAGTGGGGAAGAGGGAATGAAGGTTCTTCTGTGGAATTTATCAGGGGGAGGGGAGGTGTTTTATGCAACAAAAAGCGGTTGTTGCTGTTCTCAAGACAAGCCCAGAAACAGTTCTTGAAGATTACGAGAGATTGCTGGAGTTGGCTGGGTTAAACCAGGCTCTTGACCCCAAGTGCCCGACAATTTTGAAATTAAATCTCTCCTGGACGAAGTACTTCCCTGCATGTTCGACACAACCCTGGCAGCTGGAAGGGGTCTTGAGGGGTCTTTTAAAGGCGGGGTTTGCAAAAGAAAAGCTTTACCCTGTGGAGAACAAGACTGTGGTCACTGACCCTGTAAAGGGGGCCAGAAACAACGCCTGGCTGCCTGTGCTTGATCGCTACGGCCTGAAGTTCATTCCTCTCCCTAATGTGAAGTGGGTTCCCTTCCGTCCGAAGAAAAAGCTCTTCATGCTCGACAAGATCTTTCCAGAGGGTTTCTGCATCCCAGAGATGTTCATCGGCAAGCAGGTGGTTCACCTGCCGACTTTGAAGACCCATGGTCACAGCACGACAACTGGGGCTGTTAAGAATTCCTTTGGGGGTCTTCTCCAGGAGGTGCGCCACTACTGCCATAAATATATTCACGAAGTCCTCGCTGATCTCATGATCATCCAGCAGGAGATCCACCCCGGTGTTTTCGGGGTGATGGACGGGACTGTTGCCGGTGATGGTGCTGGCCCCCGGACGATGATTCCCAAGGTCAAGAACATCATTCTGGCGAGCGCTGATTCTGTTGCCCTTGACGCTGTGGCGGCGAAACTCATGGGGTTCCAGCCCCTGGAGATTCCTTACCTGCGGATCTGCCACGAACACGGCTTGGGTATTGGTGACCCCAGCCAGATTAAAGTGGTCGGGGAAGACATTTCGGGAATCAACTTTGGCTTTAAAGTGAAGCGCAGCCTGGTAATCTGGGGCGACCAGATGATCCGCAAAGGTTTCCTGAGACCTTTTGAGCACCTTCTGCTGCATACCAAGCTGATGTTTTGGGCACCTCTTGCTTCGAACATTTATCACGACTGGTTGTGGTACCCGACCATCGGGTCGGTCAGGGTCCGCAGGTTCTTGAAAACAGGGTGGGGAAGGCTTTTCCTGGAGTATCTTAAAAAAATGCCTGATTGATTAGAGGATGTGAGATTGTGCAGGGAACAGCAGGGGTCCTTCTCCTTCTGGTGACCAGTATGTGCTTAAATGCCTTGGCCAACTTGGTGATTAAGATCGCTGTTCGTGGTCGCAACTTGATGCTTTCACCTGCAGGTTTTCCGGAAACCCTCAAATTCCTTGTCGGCAACCCGCTGATCTGGACGGGAGTTATCCTCTTTGCCCTTGCTCTTTTTGGCTACAGTATTGTGCTTTCCCGGGTTAACCTCAGTGTTGCTTATCCGGTGATGACTGGGGGCGGCTTTCTGATTGTCTTTGTGTTGAGCGCTCTTTACCTTCGAGAAGTGCTTACTGTGAGCCATGTTGGGGGAGCGCTATTGATCCTTATGGGGATCTGGCTTCTGCTCAAGTGAACCAGGCGGTCCAGGAGGGTTGGTGGTGCAGGCTTTTTCCAGGGAGCAGCCAGAGAATTGGCGAAGCGGCTGGGGTATGTTTCTGATTGCCGTCATTCTTTTAGGGTTGGCTGTGCTCTTTTGGCACTCTTATTATGATGCAGTGTTTCAGGGTCTGATTTACAATGATGCGATGGACTATGCCAGCATTGCCCGCAATATTGCCTTGGGGGAGGGTTTGATTTCCCAGTATCTGACTCCCTTGGGCCTTGCTCATCATGGAGTCCCCCAGCCTGACCTCTGGAGGGCTCCTCTGTGGCCCCTAGTTCTTGCCTGCTTTCAGAAGGTGTTTGGGTTCATTGATGAGGCAGCAGCTCTTGCTGGGGGTTGTTGCTTTGCAGCCTCTGCTGTTCTTGTTTTTCTGCTAGGTTGCCGTTTTTTCAACATCTTCGTGGGAATCAGCTCTTGCCTTCTCTTTATCTTCAGCGGACAGCTTTTGAGCTTCAGCATCTCTGGTCTCACCGAGCCGCTGGCCATCTTGTTGATGCTTAGCTGGGTTTTTGCGCTCACCTCTTTTTCTGGGAGAAGATGGTGGGGAGGCTTGTTTGCCGGGGGAATTACCGGGCTTTTTTATCTTTGCCGCTACAATGCCATTCTTTTTTTGCTTCCAGGGATGGTTTACTGGGTCTGGAGGTATTTCCAGAACTTCTCCCAGCAAAAGTTGCGGGCTGCAGAGGTTGCCAATTGCCAGAACTTGCTGCTGCAGTCAGAACAAAACCGCTTTTCTCAAGAACTGGAACCAAATAGGAGGCCTTATTTGACAGCAGTTACTAAATGCTTAGTTTTTCTCCTGGGGTTTTTCCTCGTAGTTTCTCCCTGGCTGGGGCGCAACTTTGTCCTCACTGGTAACCCTTTCTTCTCCCTTCAGAAGTATGAACCGGCGATGTTTACTAAAACCTATCCCGACTATTCTCTCTACATGATCCCTGAGCGAATCGATGTTCTTGCTTTCGTGAGAGAGCATCAAGAGGAGTTGATAGTTAAGATCAGGGAAGGCTGGAGCAGCTTTCAAAAAGAGTTTTCAACTTCAGAATTCACCGGTGTTGCTGGTTTTGTTTTCTGGTGCTTTCTTTTTTCTCTTATTTTACCCTTAGGCAAAAAACATCCCCGCCAACGGGGATTGCGCCTGCTTTTGGCTTCCTGCTTTCTCTTCCAGTTGCTGGCACTGCTCCCCCTTCATTACATCTCCAGGCTTTTTATCATCTTTGCCCCTTTTTACATGATTTACGCGGCTGGAGCAGTCTGGTGGCTGGCTGCATCATGTGGGGAACACCTCCTGCTTCCGCTATACCGTAGACTGCTTGCTGTTTTGGTGCTGACAATCTTTACTATTGGGGGTGTTTGGGCAAATTTTCCTGACTTTAAGCCACAGTTGGCGGGACCTCATCCCCGGGAGCTGCGCTCAGCAGTGCTTCAAGATGTCGCCAAAGTTGTGCCAGAGGACATGGTTGTTGTTTCCAATGAGGGACACCTTTTTGCCTGGTACGGAAGGCGTTATGCCTGTAAACTTCCTTACTCTCCTGCTCTCCTGGAGGAGGTTTGCAGGCTTGCTCCGGTAGAGGCACTTTTTGTTTCCAACTGGATTACTTGGAACCTTCCGGAAGCAGATCCTGCCTGGATCAAGTTTTACCTGCAACGCCCTGACCACTTCCAGGACTTTAAGCTGGTGAAGATATACCCTGACTGCAGCCTTCTTTACCTGCGCCAAGAATAGAGGGGCAAATGTCCAAGCATTGTTCGAGCGTTTAGATTGTCGGAAGCAAGACAAAACCCTAATGGCAGGATGAAACGCTAACTTGTTGCATCCACTCTCCGGTTAGAATGTCTAATTTTGGTGGCCTGTTGGTGGTGGTTTGCCGTCCTGGCTTTTGCTATTGACTACAGTTTGGTTCTGAGGCTCATAAAAGGTGAAGTCGGCGATCCGTGGGTTTGTGGAAAGTGCGGTGGCAAAATGTTTGTTTTTTTGCGGGCTCAGTGTGATAAAATGGGCACAGAAGGTGTTTCCGGTGCCGATAGTGGAGGCCACAATCAACGCCCAGACGAAGCACTATCTCAGGGAAGAGCAACTAGCGCGGATGTTGCTCTCAATGGAGTAAAGGTGGTGTTAGGGCTCTGGAGGCTGGAAGCGCAGGTAGAGAGCAAGTAAGGGAGCTACGAGCACCTCAAGAGCTACATCAAAAGTCGGTGCAGTGCGGTGGTCAGCAGGCAAGCCGTTACTGCTACTAAGGTGGGAACCACTACACCCATGAGCGTCCACTTGAGGCTTTTGGTTTCTTTGTAAATTGTCGAGATCGTGGTGCTACAGGGGAAGTGGAGCAGTGAAAAGAGCATCATGTTGAAAGCGGTCAGAGGTGTCCAACCGTGGGTGTGCAGAATTTCGCTGATTGCCTTTAGTCCCTCCACATCCACCATGGTTGTGCTCGAGAGGTAACCCATCAAAAGAATCGGCAGCACAATTTCGTTTGCTGGTAGTCCCAAGATGAAGGCCATCAAGATGAAGCCGTCAAGTCCCAGAAGCTGGCCAATAGGTTGGAGAAGTTGGGCTCCTAACAAAAGCAGGCTGGTGTTACCGAAGCTTGTGTTAGCCAGGAGCCAAGTGATTGCTCCTGCAGGGGCAGCGATGGTGACTGCTCTACTGAGCACGACTAGGGTACGGTCGAACAGGGAATGCACCAGCACCTTTTTCCAGTGAGGCTGGCGGTAGGGCGGCAGTTCCAGAATGAAAAAAGAAGGAACTCCTTTCAGAAAAGTTTTGGATAAGCCCCAGGAGATCAGGAAAGTGACGGCAATTCCTATGACCACCATGCCTGCTACCAGGGCTGCCGAGGCAAGGGAGTGGAGTCTGGGACTGGTGATTCCCGTTGTCGCCAGCCCGGCAAGAAGCACCAGAGTAGGTAATCTTCCATTGCAGGGAGTAAAGACGTTCGTCAGGATGGCGATCAATCTCTCCCGCGGCGATTCGATGATTCTGCAGGAGACCACACCAACAGCATTGCAGCCGAAGCCCATGCTCATCGTCAGTGCCTGTTTCCCCTGAGTTCCTGCTTTTTTGAAAAAGTAGTCAAGGTTAAAAGCTGCACGCGGTAAATACCCTGTGTCTTCAAGAAAGGTAAAAAGAGGGAAGAAGATGGCCATAGGAGGAAGCATCACGGCAATTACCCATGTTGTCGTCTTGTAAATTCCTGAGATCAAGAGTCCTTGAACCCAATAGGGAACCCCTGTCTGGGTGCAACAAGCTGTAAGCCAGATTTCTCCTCTAGAGAAGGCTTTTCCCAGGAGAGTAGAAGGGATGTTGGCCCCAACGAGGGTGATCCAGAAAATCAGGCCAAGGAGGAGAAACATCACCGGAAATCCCCAAAGAAGTGAAGTTAAGATATCATCAATTTTCTTTTCCCAATCTGGGTTTTCACAAGGTGATCTGCTGACTACTTTTGAAGTAAGGGCTTCAGCCTGCTGAAAAATTGCTGCTGTGATTTCCTCTTTGACCTTTTGGTTGTTGCAGGGAACTGTCAAAGTCTTCTCTCCTTCATCCTGAGTTTCTCGAAAAACCCCCGGTTGCCGTTGAGTAGCCGCAAAGCGGGCGATTTTTCTGAATTTGGGCGCCTTGGATATTTTACTTCATTTTTCAATGTCCTCATTGCTCGCTCCAGTTCTGGGCTGTAGATAACCCTCTTCGGTTGGGGAAGGAAATCCCCTCGGAGAATCTCATCAACAGCCTCTTTGAGTTCCTCCAGCCCTGTTCCCTGACGGGCCGCTGTGGTGATCACTCTGACTCCCAGTTCTTGTTCCAGTCTGCTGGTATTGATGATGATGCCTTTCTTTCTTGCTTCATCGATGAAATTCAGACAGAGGACCAGGTTGGGAGTGATTTCACTTATCTGAAAAAAGAGGACAAGGTTGCGCTCCAGACAAGTGGAGTCAGCAACGACCACGGTTACTTCTGGTCGTTGGTAGTAGAGAAAATTCCTGGTGATTTCTTCTTCAGGTGATGATGTAAAAAGAGAATAAATTCCTGGCAGGTCAATGAGGGTGATTGTTTTTCCTTGGTAGCTGTATTCTCCCTTAGCAAAGGTGACTGTTTTTCCGGTCCAGTTACCGGTGTGCTGCTTGAGGCCAGTAAGGGAGTTGAATATGGTGCTCTTACCAGTGTTGGGGTTACCGGCAAGAGCAATGAGCGGTCTCTTCAAGGTTTGATTCGTGCTTCCTTTTTTCTTCCACAGTCCGGACATCTGCTCTCCTCTTTTTCACTGGGGCTCCTGGAAGGGTTGTGCATCGCACTGACAGCCATCAAAGTGGTGGCTACTATAAAGGGTATGAAAGAGAAAAAAAAGGTGACACTCTGGCTATGGGTTGGCCTGGGAACTGCTACATAGGTTTATCTGTATTGGCTGTAATTCTTTTTTTAGAAAACTTCAGGACAAGGTTTTTTCCTGCCAGCACAGCAACAAAGGTGAGGATGGTGGTTAAAGCGATGCAACCACCAGTGGCAAGTCCCAGGAAGTAGGAGGATGTGAGGCCGATAATGGAGGAAAAAAGGCCGATTCCCAGGGAAAACCAAATGACCTGACGGAAGCTGCTGGAGATGAGAAGAGCGGTGAGCACAGGGATCACGATCAGGGCGCTTACCAGAAGTGAACCCACAACTCGGAGTCCTACGGCTACTGCTACTGACATCATCAAGATGAAGGCTGTATTGAGTTGGTCTACCGGAAGACCAGAAGCTCGGGCCAGTTCTTCGTGGTAACAGACAAAAAAGAATTCCTTAAAGAAGATCGTTACCACCAGGAGAACAATACTGCTTACTGTGAGAATAACCTTGACTTCGGTAGAGGTTACTGTGAGCAAACTGCCGAACAGATAAGATGTAATATCTACAGGGGCGCTTCTAGAAAGCCCGAACAGAACTACTGCAAGGGCCACTCCACCGCTCATCACGAGGGCTAGCAGGGCTTCTGCCGACAGTTTTTGGCTGCTTCGAAGTTTGTCAACGATCATTGCTCCTAGAAGAGCAACAGAAATTGTGAGTAGGGGTGAAAAAGCTGCTGCCACACCAAGCCAGAGACCGAGGGCGACACCAGCGAGGGAAATGTGGGCAAGGGTATCTGCCATGAAAGCGTAGCGGCGTAGAACCAGAAAAACTCCCAGAATGGGGTAAGTGATCCCGAGAGCGATCCCTGCTTCCAGGGCGCGGATCATGAAGTCGTAGTGGAGTATTTCCAGCATTTTATGCACCTTCTTTTCCCGGAGTTTCGCTTTACCGACATCTTTCAGTTTGTTCTTCTTGTTTGTCTGGTTAGAGGGTTGCTTGGGCTTTTTTGGTAGGGCTGTAAGAGAACAATGTTCCGTTGAGGTAAGCAATTCTAGGGACCCAGTGTTCTGCCTCAGGGCCGTGAAAAACCATGAGGATGGTCATTTTTTTGGTTTTGTTGAGTTCCCTGAGCAGGCTGTAGAAGCTTTGTAAGGCACGAGTGTCTAGACCTGACTGGGGCTCGTCAAGAACAAGGAGTTCGGGCTCACCTGCTAGTGCTCTGGCGATGAAGACGAGCTGTTGTTGTCCCCCTGAGAGCTGGGTTACTGGTTGGGAGCGCAACCTGGAGATGTGGGCGATCTCCAGGGCATCTTCGATCGCTTTCAGGTCGCTCTTTTTCAATGGACGTCCCAGGCCAACTCGGGAGAAGCGCCCTGTGGCCACTACTTCTTCGACTGTTGCTGGAAAGTTGGTTTCCAGGACTGGTTTTTGAGGCACATAGCCGATCCGGTACCATTCTTTGAATGATTTGATATTCACTCCGAAGAGAAAAACTTCCCCTTTTAGAGGCTTCAGCAGACCAAGAAGGACCTTGAGTAAAGTTGTTTTTCCGGATCCATTGGGTCCTGTGATTCCAAGGAATTCTCCCTGCTGGACTATTAGTGAAACTGAGTCTAACACTTTTTTTTTCCCGTAGGCGAAGGAGACATCGCGTGTTTCAATTACTGGTGTCATCTTCTTCCCCTCCCAAGCCCTTCTTCAGGTTAATGAGGTTTCTTTTCATCAGTTGAAGGTAATCGGTACCTTGCTTTTCTTCCTCCGCGGTAAGACCACCGATAGGGTTGAGGACCAGAGTTTGGGCACCGATTTCGCTGGCGATGGTTTTTGCTGCCTTAGGGCTCACCAGTGATTCGAAGAAAATGGTCTTAACTTTGTGCTCACGGCAGAAATTGATGATCTCCTTGAGGGTGGCAGCATCTGGCTCTTGTGCTGGTGTCGATCCCAAAATGGGGATCTGTCTGAGGTTGTAGCGTCTTGCCAGGTAGCCGAAGGCTGCATGAGTAACAACGAGGTCGCGGTTGCTCAGGTTGCTTAAGGTAGTGGAATACTGCTGGTGCAGTTGATCAAGGTTGGAAGCATATCTTTTGGCTCGCTTATCGTAATATTCCGCATTGGCGGGATCGACAGCCTGAAACTCTTCACAAATCTGCAGGACAATCTTCTTGGCGAAAATCGGGTCAAGCCATATGTGGGGGTCAGGAGCTTCTCTGCCTGGTGCCTTTTTGATGCTCCCGATGTAGAACAACAGCCCGAGTTCCTCTTCTTCAGCAAAAGTCATCAAATCAAGTCCTTTACTTGCTTCGATGATCCTGATGCCTTTCTTTCGCAGAGATGGGAGCAGGTGGTTAACCCAGGGCTCAAGCCCGGCGCCATTGAAAATAAAAATTTGCGATTGCTGAAGCTTAGCCAGGTCTCGAGGTGAAGGCTCCCAGTGATGGGGTTCGGCGTTTACTGGAAGCAGTTGGGTTACCTTGACCTTCTCCCCGCCCACCTGACGGGCAAATTCGGCGAGGGGATAGATAGTGGCTACCACCTGGAGTTGAGTTTCCTCGGTATTTTGTTCCTTCCAGCATCCCCCTAGGATGGTTGAGATAATAATTAATAGCAGTAAGAGCCATTCCCTGCTCTTCACTGTTTATGCCCTCCGACAATTGGAGCAGTAGCCGTAGATCACGAAGGAGTGGTCCTCAATTTGGAAGTCCGGGTAAAACTTCTTTGCCCTCGTGAGGCACTCTGAGGGGCAATCTGGCAGCTTCCAAGCATTACCGCATTGAATACAAACCATGTGGTGATGGTGATCACCGCGGAGGTTGATTTCAAACCTTCTGCAGCGATCGGGAAATCGCAGCTCATTCACGAGGCCGAGTTTCTTAAAAGTGGCTAGTGTGCGGTAGATGGTGTCCTGGCTGACGTGGGGGTAGCGAGAGCGAACTTTCTTAAGGATTTCCTCAGCAGTAGTTGGCTGTTTACCCTCAAGAAGCACCCGCAGAACTTCTTGGCGCTGGGGGGTAACCCTTACTCCCAACTGTCTGAGTTGTGAGATGGCCTCAGCCAGCATTAGGAACTCCTCCTAATTAGTAATTATTCCGAACAACTTCTAGTTATTACTTTAATGAGTTCTTGCAAAAAGTCAACAATAATCTATTTCAGCCTTCGTTGGAATTACCTCTTTTGTTTACAACTGCTGGGTAATCTGCTACCGTAATTAATGGCGAAGTTGGGGATGGAAAGCCAAGGCTTTCTAAACAGAGTAACCAGAAGGAGTGAAGAAATAATGATGAAACCAAATTTGCGCGCCAGGACCCTTGAACTTCACAGGATCAATCAGGGGAAAGTGGCGATGAAGAGCAAGGTCGAGGTTCGCACTCAAGAAGACCTGAGCATGGTCTATACACCGGGTGTGGCGGAACCCTGCAGAGAGATTGCCAAGAATCCAGAACTGGTGTGGGAGTACACCGCTCGCGGAAAGATGATTGCTGTGGTTACTGATGGCAGCGCGGTGCTCGGTCTGGGCAACATCGGACCTGAGGCTGCTTTGCCTGTGATGGAGGGCAAGTGTGTGCTCTTCAAGGTCTACGGAGGAGTTGACGCTTTTCCCCTTTGCCTGGCAACGCAAGAAGTGGACAGAATTGTGGAGGTAGTCCAGCTTATCTCCCCTACGATCGGTGGTGTCAACCTCGAGGATATCTCTGCACCCCGGTGCTTCGAGATCGAGAAGAGGCTGAAGGAGGAAACAGATATCCCCATTTTTCACGATGACCAGCACGGAACTGCAATTGTTGTGGCCGCGGGTCTGATTAATGCTCTGAAGTTAGTCGGCAAAGAAATCAAAAACATTAAAATTACTATCAATGGGGCTGGTGCTGCCGGGACAGCAGTAGCAAAGTTCCTTTACGAGCTAGGTGTTGGTGAAATAATTGTTTGTGACCGCATAGGTGCTATTTATCGCGGCAGGACAGAGGCT
>DAINRC010000004.1:0-49878 GCA_036742135.1 Bacillota bacterium | reverse complement strand
GGAAAAATTACTATTGATTGATTGATTGATTGATTGATTGATTGATTGCAATTTCTGTGCCAGCATTCCGAGCCTAACCTCTCCCTAAAACTGCACCTAAATCAGAACAAATAGAACAAATAGAACAATTTTTTCTCAAATTTAGATTAGGCAAAGCAACCATAGGAAGCAAGTGACAAAATTCAGCACAAGAAAACAAAATGATCCATTTTTCAGCATTAATGCCAGTAATTTAGCCAGTTTCGGACAAATACTAAATCATCCCTAAATCAAGCATCAACACCTACTTCAAGTAAAAAACAAAAGTAAACGGGAGACTTTTTTGATACAATTTATCTTTTCCTTTAGTTCCTGTTGCCTCTTTCTGGCACAAGGATCATGGGCTTTTTCCAGTGAAGCGACAATCTTTTCCAGTTTTTCGATCTTTTCCTTGAGAAAACCAGGCAGCAGAGGATGCTTCTTTTGAAGCAGGCAGGGTCCGACCTCTAGAAGAACTTCAATTCCGTTTTCGATACCAAGCACAGGCGCAAGCTGGGAGAGCAGATTGTTTTCCCGATGATCTGATCCTGGTTCAGCCACAATGATCTCGTAGTAGCGCCCCTTCTCTTGAACCAGGTCCTCGTCCTTCAGCAACCAGTGGTGGTGGAGCAGCCACTTCCGCAGTTCTGGCGCATCATCGTTGGGCTGCAAGATCAGCCTCTGGAGGTGTTTCAATACTTCGGGAGACGACTCGAGGATGCTGATCATCTTTTTTCCACCCATCCCGGCGATGATCACCAGGTCCACTTCCCCAGGCCGCAAGACCTTGAGCCCGTCTCCCTGGCGGACTTCAACCTTCCCCTCGGTGCCGGAAGCAGCAACATTGGAGCGGGCCACTTCAACGGGACCAGGGTAGAGATCGGTGGCGATCACCCGCGGGCAGATCCCCTGTTTGACGAGGTAGACAGGCAAGAGGGCGTGGTCAGTTCCAACATCAGCCACAACCCAGCCCCGGGGAACATAATCAGCAATCCTGGCGAGTCTCTCCGGAATTTTCTTCACCTCCCCAACCGACCCCAACCGCATCCCCTCACTGGATGATCTGTTCAACCTTCTCATAAAAAACGGATGGCTGAGTCCCCACAAGCTTCTTCTCTTTTAAAAATGAGAGCAGCTTTCTCGTTCCCTCGGTGAGGTCAAGCTTCAAGGCTTCATCAAGGGAAACCCAAGTAAGGTCGGTAACATCTGATCCTGGCTGGGGCTGACCTTCCAGATACTCAGCAAGAAAATCAATTATAACATAGTGGAACTTGCTCCGACCCTTACTGTCTCGATAAATGGACTCAAAAACCGCAACAATATTACCAGTTCTGACCTTAATTCTACACTCTTCCCAAACCTCTCGCTCCAGGGCAGAACCCAAGCGCTCACCTGCCTCAACTGCCCCTCCAGGAAGGCTCCACATTCCTTTATTCGGAGGAACCCCTCTCCTGATGAGAAGGACTTTGCCATCATCAAAAATCACCCCACCCACACCAACAAGGGGCCGCCTCGGGTAAGCCCGCTCTTCGTTCTGGGGACCACTGCTGGGTTGAGGAATGACCTTAAAAACAACAGTGCCTCCCCCAGTATATGAGCAGGGATCGAGGCACTGAAGATAAGCCCCACGACCACCTGCACCAGCAAGTCCAAGGTCCTGCGGCTCAATACCTCGAGCTAGGGCCACGTAATAAGGCAACAAGCAAGAAAGGGAATGCAGGCACAAGGATTCCCTGTTCCCCAAGGCTAAAAGATAACCTTCTCGAACAAAAAAATAATCACCCTTCTGGTAAACAGGGCACTTCCCCTTGACCTCGACAACCTCCACCTTTAATGGAAAAGCCTTACTCATGTTCCGCACTCCGCTTCCTCAAACCAGGTTTTCTTCCGTATCAGTTTCCTCCATTTTAGAAAAAAGGCTCACGCATGGTCAAGAAACATCGGGAACCGCGGAACAGGGTTTGGGAAAACGATTGCACACCTGGAAGATACCTGTTAATGTATAAGTAATGTATTAAGGGGCGGTGCCAAAGATGGAAAACACTTACGTCGTCGAGATCACCGATTACAGCCACTGTGGAGAAGGTGTCGCCAGAATTGAAGGTCAGGTAATCTTCGTTCCCATGGCACTTCGTGGAGAACTGGTGCGCGTCCAGGTTGTTGCTAAAAAGAAAAATTACCTGCGCGCTCAGCTTTTAGAAGTCCTTAAACCATCTTCTGCCCGCATCAAACCTCCCTGCCCGTTGTTCACCAACTGCGGAAGCTGCCATCTGCAGCACATGACCTATGCAGAACAGCTTTTCTTCAAAGAACAGCGGGTCAAAGTGGCTCTTCAGAGGCTTGGAGGCATCCGCGAGGTTGAAGTTGAGCCAACACTAGGGATGAAAAACCCCTGGCACTACCGGCACACCGCCCGCTTCCATGTCAAAAAAACACAAAGTCAGGTGCAGGTGGGCTTTTTCCGTTCCAAATCCCATGACCCGGTTCCTGTTTCCGAGTGCCGCATCTTGCCCCCGGAGTTTCCGCCACTCATCGAAAGCCTCTCCAGGCTCCCGGTTATCCATAACGGGGAAGTCAAAGAAGTCGTCCTCCGCAAAAGTCGGGCCACAGGCGAAATTCTTGTAGTGTTTCTGGCGGAAAAGCACTTCTGCCTCGACACCAGAGCAATCGACTACATTATCAAGGAATCCCCCACAGTCACGGGAATCGTCACCCAAACAACCGGAGTAAAACCAAAGGTGCTTTGGGGACAGGGCTTCTACACTGAAGAACTCGTTGGGCTCAAATTCCAGATCCCAGCAACATCTTTCTTCCAGAACAACCCCCTGCAGGCAGAAGTTCTCATCAACCTTGTCCGCTCTGTTGTTGCTCCCTGCACTGGTGAAGTCGTCTTCGACATCTATTCCGGTGTCGGGGTCTTTGCCCTGGCAGTCGCCAGAAACTGCGCTGAGGTCTATGCTCTTGAAGAAGACCAAGAGGCAGTCCGCTTCGGAAGGACAAACACCTACCTGAACGAGATCAACAACGTCACCTTTGTCGCCGCGAAGGCCGAAAAAACGCTCCCAGAACTCAAGAAGAAAGGAGTTTCGCCCCAGACGATCATTCTTGACCCACCCCGTACCGGGTCCTCCCCAGAAGTGTTGCAGGTGATCTCAGAAATTGAACCCCAAAAGATCATCTACATCTCATGCAACCCGGCAACTCTCGCCCGTGACCTCAAACTGCTCATCGAAGAAGGATACCAACCAGAACTTGTGCAGCCTGTAGACATGTTCCCGCAAACTTACCACATCGAATGCGTGGTCCTTTTGAAAAAATCCAAACCTTAAAGTAAAGAAGGGTGGAAGAAAAGGTGCCGGAAATTTACATTGGGACGAGCGGCTACAACTACTCCCACTGGAAGGGGAAGTTTTACCCTGAAGGCCTTCCCTCGCGCCAGTGGCTGAACTTCTATTCCTCAAATTTTTCCACCGTGGAACTTAATGTTACCTTCTACCGCCTTCCCCTCGCCAAGACTTTTGCCAACTGGAAGCACTCCACTCCACCAGGATTCACCTTTGCTGTCAAAGGAAACAGGTTGATCACTCACACTAAAAGGCTAAAGGACGTCAGGGAAGCCCTCGCTAGATTCTTCGAGAGAGCAAAAGAACTGGAGGAAAAACTGGGTGTTGTGCTCTGGCAACTTCCCCCAAGCTTCCGGGAAGACAGAGAAACTCTTGAGCAATTTTGTCTCTTGCTTCAGGAAGACCCGGTTTCCAGGAGAACCCGCCACGTTTTCGAGTTCCGCCACAATTCTTGGTGCCAGCCGCAGGTTTATAAGATCCTCGAGGAACACAATATTGCCCTCTGCATCGCTGACGCCCCGCGCTGGCCGCGAACCGAGGAGGTTACTGCTGACTTCGTTTACATCCGCTTCCACGGCAGCCAGAAGCTCTACACCTCGTCCTACACCAGTGAAGAACTCAAGGAGTGGGCTAGAAAGATTTGCCACTGGTTCGAACAAGGCAAGGATATTTACGCCTACTTCAACAACGATGCCGGTGGCTACGCCGTAGCAAACGCCGGTGAGTTGCTCAGCCTCACTAGGAAATTAATTCAACCTCACTCACTTCCCAGTTTTCATCAACCCAAAGAGGTCAATTTTCCCTGAACAAAGCAAGCAAAGATAAACTTTTAATTAGCTTTGCCCAGTTACTCATTGTGAAGGTCTTTTTGGTGCATTGAAACCGACGGCTATCTCGTAACCTTTGGCCCGGCAGTATTCCTCAGTCGCCGCTTCTGGTGTTCTACGTTGCCCGCCCCAGCCTGCTTTGCCGAAGACACTCAGGCATAGATGATGACCCTGCGGCCTTCGCTCCTGGGGAAGCGCCTTTGGGCAGAGCTTTATTTTTCATCAAGCCTTCTCAGAATCTGCTTAAGGGTGTAATTGATGTTCAGCAGGGCCATTAGCACATAGCCCAGCATCAAAAAAGTTACGACCTCTTGCGTGAAGAAAGCCAAGACCATCATGCCGAGAGCAGTCAATATATAACCCACATCCTGCCACCACTTACGCGTTTGTCCCATACCTATACGCACCTCCTTAAGGTTAGCATCGTCTGGAGAAGTCTTAGCCCACCTCTTTCTCCCACAGACCCAGAGAGTATGCGGATGCAGCGAATTCTGCCTTCCCTTTCCTACCGGCGCAGGGTTATGGGATGGATTAGCTTTCCGCAATGGGTGGTGTTACAATTTTGGGCATCTGGAAGGATTTCTGCATGATTCTGGTATTCCTCCCTGTGATTCCCTATTGATCGATAATACCAGTGTATTGGATAATTAGCAACAAACTGGTGAAAGGAGAATAACAGCACACCACAGGGAGGGATTACCATTGAAGAAGTTTTTGCGAACCTTACCTGTTTTAATGATGCTTGCTGGTTTGCTAGTAACAGGAAAGTGTTTTGCAGCAAACTACTATACAGTCCAGCCAGGAGATTCTCTTTATCTAATCTCCCAGAAATATAGAGTAACCCCAAAAATTCTCATGGAAGTCAACCGTTTGCAGACCACAGTGATCCGTCCGGGTCAGACCTTGGTGATCCCTACACTTCAGCAGCACATCGTCAGACCTGGCGACACCCTCTACAAAATCGCCAGGGGACGGGGCATTTCAGCGCAAAGCTTGATGGAGTTGAACAGGCTGCGATCAACCGTAATCTATCCGGGACAGGTTCTCCTGGTTCCCGAGGTAGTTGCCTCAACAACCACCACAGCCTCTCGCTTCGGTCTCACTTTCAAAGACATTTACCTACTAGCGCAACTTATCCATGCAGAAGCCCGCGGTGAACCTTTTATCGGTCAGGTGGCAGTAGGTGCAGTTGTCTTAAACCGCGTTCTTGATCCCCGTTTTCCGCGAACAATTAAAGACGTAATCTTTCAATACTGGAACGGAATTCCCCAATTCGAACCAGTCCACAACGGCCAGATCTACCTTCCACCGGACGAGTCTGCTCTCCGGGCTGCATACGCTGCCGTCTCTGGGTGGGACCCCACAAACGGTGCTCTCTATTTCTATAACCCCAAAAAATCAAAAAGCACCTTTTTCAACAAATTCCTCACCCTGGTCTGCAGAATTGGCAACCATGTCTTCTATAAATAAAAAAGAGCTCGCCTCAAACGGCCTATAGCTTTTCTTGTACCCAAACAAAAAGATAGGGGCTACCTCACTTAAGCAGATATGTTGTATCGACGCACATTTCACCACCTTACTTTTCTTTTGTTTCATTCTCTTCCCCTTTGTAATCAACAAACTGCATGGCTTTTTGTATCTTTTTACTGCGCAGTCCGACTTGCAAAAAACTATTAGGGTAAACCTTATCAGCCCTGATCGATCTTCCAGATGAAACGCGGACTACCGTCTTCGTTTCCGCTGGGCACCCCAACTCTTTAATAAAAACATTTCCTCGGGCTGTTATCTGACCCCCTCGAAAAACTCCTGGGTATCCCTTTACAGTAACATCACCACAAGCCCAAATTTCAGAATGGTAACAGCCCTTTCCGGTAATCTCTACTTTTCCCGAACTCTCCAATATCGCGTTGTGACAATAGGCAGCACGTATAGAAACTTCAGAAGAAGAAGTGTACCAACTGTTAAAATAATTAATTAATTAGCTCTTCAACCTTTTCAATGACTTTCCCGATATCTTCGAATACATTGGCCACATCAACTCTTTTCAAAAGATTCTCCACTTCTTCAAAGCATTCTTTACAGTACTCATCCACGGCTACACCTTGTTTTTCCCATATCCAATCAAGAAATTTTCTTACCTCAGATGCCAGCTTCTTTAAATTCTTTTGTTTGATTTCAAAAGAAGGGATTACCCTTCTTGAAATTTTTTCCGGTGTAGTAAAAGGTTTATATTCTTCAAGCTCCGAATTTAATTTTTCCAGCAGAGACAATCCTTTTTCATAAACAGCCTTCATTCCTCCTGCGCAAACAAAACTTCCAATGATATTTTTCTTAACAACTACGGAATCGCCTGCATACACAAACGCGTGCATGACACTTCCCAAAACTTCAACCATTCCCGTAGCCTGCACCTTCATCCCTTCTAGGACATTTCCCGTAATAACCACATCACCCTTAAAATTGATATTGCCACTCTTCATATCCACATTACCTTCAATGACAAGCAAAGGCAGAACACACAAATACCCATTCCGCAAAACAGGCCTTCCACTTTTCACTGCAACTGCTTTTCTTCCTTTATCCATCAGTTGAACATTATCCCTAACTTTAATTTCTTTTGGCTTGGGAAGAGGAGGATCCACTTTCTGACCATACACGTTAAAACCAGGAATTCCCGGACGAGCAGGCCGTTTTACTGCCAGAATCTCTCCTGGTTCTACCGAAAAGTACATTTTGCGCTCCCGGAAATCAATTCGTTCACTGTTCTCGGCAGACAACTTCTCCAAAGCCCTTTTCTGTTTCTCTAAAAAAACATAGTCAATTTCCTCATCCCTAGGTGGCGTAACTGGCATCCCTCTCGCTACAACAACTTCTTTCCCAACATCAATAGTAAAAGCCCTTCGAATTGCCTCTACATCAATTCCCAAGATTATTCCCTGCTGCCTCAAATCATTAACCACAAGACTAACTGGAGGAGGTTCTGGTTCTATTTCTTCTTTGCTAACCCTCAAAACGCCATTCCGACAAGGCTCAAAATCTTGTAAATGATATTTATAGCCAACCTTTTTTTCCACTTTTATGAAAGCAGTAAACTTGTCTTCGCTTACTTTAACTTCATAACTTATTTCTGGGGGCTCCTGAGGAAGTACAATCTCAATTTCATCTTCTTCAGAAACTACAATCGTTCCCTCAACCGGCGAACCATTTAAGAAAACCTGGACACCCTTTTCTAGAGTAAGGGTCGGATAAGCCCCATTACCGCGCGGATTCCAGACTTTTAGCTTGCCCTGAATAACTGCCACCTTGCCGTCTATATTCTCTTCAACACTTCTCCTGCCAGACTCTCCGTTTCCCTCCCTTTTCCCAGTTTCTAGGCATTCCTTCTCCATATTACCACCTTTCCCAGCGAAAAATTGAGGAATAAACAAAAAGAGAAGGCCCAGCAAACCAATCTTATTTCAGCACAAGGGAGCTTCTCCCGATAATTTCATTCTTAGATTAGATTTACGTAAAACCAGGACTTGGTCTTATATGCTGTAATGCTGTGTAAAAGAAAAGTAGCTGTATATCTTACAATTGTGAGCTAAATTTAGTAGTTTCGTCTACATTTGCAGTTCGACACCAAAAATACTGTTTCCTCCCTTACTACTTTCCCCTAACAGCGCCAAAATTTCCTTCAAACAATACTAGTAGCTCTGTTTCCCCACAAAAGGAGTTACAGAATTGCTTTGACCTCAGTGTGGGCAATACTGCTCAAAACTGAATAGGAGTAACCCAAAAGGTCGCGGCCACGGTGGTCAAAAGCAACGCCTGGAAGCAAAATGAGGTCGAAGTTGGGGTCGTGAGCACCTTTCATCTGGAGCAAGACCCTCCGGAAATCGGGAACAGTTAACAAACCGGCACAGGCAATCGAGCCTCCAAAAATGTGATTGGCGACAGGAACCACCTGGATCTCGGCACCTGTTTCCTTCAGTTCCGGAAGGGCTTTCTGCAACCAGGAAAAACCCCACAGCGAGGTAAGCAGCAAAACCCGGTGCGCTTTTTTCCTCGTGATCATCTTCTTCACTCTTGAGATCCCCGACCAGTCGAGGTCGTAGTTCATTACAAGACCTGGGGGCTGGTTCTTTCGCTTCTGAAAGCTAACCCGGATCACCTGGCCGTCCCTGAAAACATCCAATACTGGCCTCCGCAGTTGCTGGATCAGACGAAAAGCCTCGACTCTTGAGCGCACTCGTTTCCCATGAACACAACTGATCACATCTCTTCTTCGCAAACCTGCGTCTTCTGCGGGTGAAGCAGAGAGCACACCCTCCACAACAGGTGAGAGGTCAATCTCTACTGGAGGCGCAAAGGGTGGCTCGAGGAGAACGGGTGCTTGCAGCAGTGCTGAGTTCTCCGCTACGAACTCCTTTAACCTCCGGTAGGTCTCCCTGAGAGGGAAGCGTAGAAATTTGGGAGCGAGTCTGGTGAAACCGGGGAAAAGCAGCCGGATCGTCTGGGCCCCGTGGTCGTCGAGAAATCGGCAGCTTTCAGCGATATCTGCCCAACCCACAAGGTGGGGAAGAGCCACAATGCTTCCGTTGAAGGGAATCCCGCTTCTGAAAAGTTCTCTGACCACCTCTCTGATTTTCGCAGGTTCCCTGTCATTCATCAGGAACGACCTTCCCCGCTCAGTGGCACTGTTCAGGGAAAGGTTAATCTCAAGGGGCTGGTAAGCGCGCAGTCTTTTGAGAGACTCGCTGTTCAAAAGAGAACCATTCGTTGTGATTTGGATGGGGGTTTCTGGATAAATTCTTCTGAGTTCCTCGAGAATCGCCCAAAATTCCGGATGGGTAAACGGCTCTCCTTCTGATATCCTGGAAGCAGCTTCCCCAATAATGATCTTTCTGCTACCATCAAGGAGCGGCAGAAACCTTTTCAGGTAACTCAAGGGGAGCGGAGGAAGGCAAAAAACCTCTACTCCTGGTGGGTTCTGGAGGTTGCTGCAGAAAATGCACCTGAGGTTGCAGAAAGACGTGATCGGAAGCACGTTTTCCTTCCGAACCACCTGGTATAAAAGAAAGCCCGGAACTTTTTTCATCTTTGGTCTTTTCCTCTCTTCCCTACTCAAACTTTTTCCAGTCCGAACCTCATAGGGCTCATCGAGCCTGCGCTGAGTCTTACAAAGGCAAGCAAACAACGGGAACTCGTCGGCTAGGAAACTGGTGACCTACGAGCAAGATAAAGGTAAAGCAGGGCACCAGCGCCAGCAATCACCAGCGCTGTGAACACCGCTGTCTCAGTGCCTCCACTCAGCCCCCGGTGCTCCCTAAAGATTTCGATAACAGCGCGGCTCGCTCCGTAAAGAAAAAGATAGGAGCTAAAGACCTGGCCGTGAAACTTCCGGCGGGGAAAAAGGCGCTCCAGAAAGCAAAAGATGAACAGGCTGGCAAGAGCAGCATAAATCTGAGTTGGGTGACGCGGTAATTCGTCTACTGTAGGAAAAACTATTCTCCAGGGAACAGTGGTCGGCTTTCCATAGCAACATCCGTTCAAAAAACAGCCGATCCTGGCAATAGCGTAGCCCAGAGCAAGGGCAGGCGCGGCATAGTCAGCAAAAACAAAAAAGGGGAATCTTTTTTTCCGCAAAAACGCTACAGCGGCAACTAAGCCTAAAAGAAGGGCCCCATAAAATGCCAAACCACCCTCTTGAATGAAGAGGATTCTCCATGGATGGGTCAAGTAAAAAACAGGGTCATAGAGGAAGACATAACCAAGGCGGGCTCCTACAAGACCGAAAACAACCACCACAACTGCGAGGTCAAGCACAATTTGTGGTGATTCTCCTGCTTTTCGGAACTTCCCCATGGTAACAAGCACAGCAACTAAAATTCCGAGGGCAACAAAAAAGCCGTAACTGTAGACCTTGAAATCACCTACCTGGAACAAGATGGGGTGCATGCCATTTCCTCCCTGCCAAATAATTCAGAAAACCTAAATATCCACATATCCACAAGCTTATCCACAGGCTCTTTCCCAAATTCGCCTGCCTTTCTGAAGTTATCCCCAGTATCAACAGCCTTATTTATTTACGAGCAACCAACCACACCTTCCACTTTTTACCTGACAAGAGGATAACTAGCAAAGGCCTCCTGTTCCAGGGAAGAGAAATTACCAGAGAGGTAGTGATAATAGCCGGCACAGGCAACCATTGCTGCGTTGTCAGTGCAGAGTTCGATCGGAGGAAAGTAAAAACTGATCCCCTCTTCCCCTGCCCTCCTTTGAAACAGGTTTCTCAGGGTCTTGTTGGCGGCAACACCACCAGCGAGGGCAATTCTTTTAACTCCAGTCTTCCTGGCAGCCCAGATTGTCTTCTCCACGAGAACCTCGACAACAGCAGCCTGAAAGCTGGCAGCAACATCGGCCAAAACCGGCTCCTCGCCCTTCTCCCGGAAGCGTTTTAGGTAATTAATCACTGCTGTTTTTAAACCACTGAAGCTGAAATCGAGGTTCCCTTCACCAAGCCAGGCTCTTGGAAAGGCAATTGCCTTGGGATCACCACCAGCAGCCAGCTTTTCCAGCGCAGGACCACCAGGATAAGGAAGCCCCAAGACTCTTGCGATTTTGTCGAAGGCTTCCCCAGCAGCATCGTCTCTCGTCGCTCCCAGCAATTCGTAGCAGAGGTGTGCCTTCATCAGAACGAGGCTGGTATGACCTCCGGACACAACCAGGCATACAAGAGGTGGCTCCAAATAAGGGTGAGCGAGGAAGTTGGCGTAAATGTGGGCTTCCAGGTGATTGACGGCGAGGAGGGGAACCTTCAAAAAATAGGCATAGGCTTTGGCAGCAGCGACACCGACGAGCAAAGGGCCGATCAGGCCTGGGCCAACAGTAACGGCGATCCCTTTTAAATCAGAAAATTTTACTCCTGCCTTTTGAAGAGCCTCCTCAACAATAAAAGTGATCTTCTCCAGATGCTTGCGGGAAGCAACCTCAGGGACAACTCCCCCGAATTGCCGGTGGATCGGAATCTGGGAGGACACACAGTTGGAAAGGACAGTTCTGCCATCACTGACAACTGCAGCGGCAGTTTCGTCACAACTGGTCTCAATACCCAGAACATGTACTGTTTCAGCCAAAGTCCGGAACCCCCTTAAGAAACACCCGCTGTAAGCTATGGTCGCAGGGAAAGGCGCTCGAGAAGGCTCTTCGGAGTCATCTTTTTAACCTCAGAAGCCGGTAACTCCACATCGACCTCAAACTTCAGCAGGTCACTTTCCTGAACACCAGGCAGCAACTGGCGCGGCCAGTTAACCACATAGCCCTCGTCCCCCAAAAGAACCACCACATAATCGCCCTCAATCCGGTCGACGACTCCACGGACAATCACCGTAACCCCTCCTGTTCCTCAGGTTTTTCGCAGTTCTCGCTCTCCTGAAGGTCCTTCAGCATCACAATGGCATCTTCCCCAGTTTCCGCATAGTAGTTGACCCGCAGACCAATCTGGCGAAAGCCTAAGCTCTGATAAAGCTTCCGGGCAGGCAGATTCGAAGGCCGGACCTCAAGAAGCATCGTTTGTGCCCCGCGGTACTTGGCAAACTCGATCAAGGTATTCATCAACTTCCTGCCGATCTTCCGGCCGCGGTAGTCTGGGTGGACCGCAACTGTAGTCACATGAGCTTCACCTGGAAGCAGCCACATCCCGGCATAGCCAACGACAGCTTCCCCAGCAACAGCAACGAAGTAGACACTGTAAGAGTTGTTTAGTTCACTCACAAAAGCCCGGTAGCTCCAGGGTACCGGAAAGGAGCAGTTTTCGATGTTCAAAACCTGGGGAAGATCCCAGACCTCCATCGGTCGAATGGTAACTTCCAACACTAAAGCAACCACCTTCAGTTTTTCCTGATCGCCGGGGGACGGACATACAATGCCTCGACCTTGCCAGGATCATCAGGTGCCAGAGGAAGCAGCTGCAGACCCAGTGAAACCACAAGTGCGGCACGCGGCCACATCAAAGCAGAGTCAGCAAGGTGTGCCTTCTCTCCCAGCTTTTCTCGGAAAAGTTCCCAATAATGGCTCGCGCCTTCACCCACAAAGGTAATCTCGGCCTCCAGATTGCCTTCCAGCCGAGCAACCATCTCTTCCGGGTCCAAAGCAAGATAACTGCTCAACCTTTTCACACCGGAAATTGTGCTCACATAAAAGGCAGTGTAAATCTCCTGGCGGCGGGCTCTTAAAACAGGGCAGATGATCCCTTCACAACCTTTAAGAGCCGCAGCCAGGACATCAAGAGTAGGAACACCCACAAGGGGTTTTCCAGAAGCGTGAGCAAAGGCCTTCGCTGTAGCCAGCCCAATCCTCAGTGAAGTAAAAGAACCAGGGCCAACGGTGACAGCAAACCCGTCGATGTCTTCGAGGTTCAAGCCGAGGGAGGTGAGCAAAAAATCGATGAGCGGAAGCAGGCGTTCCATGTGCTTCTGCTCAGCATTCAGAGTAAGTTCCCCAAGAATTCTTTGCTCATCCCCAACCGCCACGGAAACAACTGGTGTTGAGGTCTCTATTCCCAGCAACCGCACTTTTTGGCAAGCTCCTTTACTATTTCCTGATAGCGCTGCCCAAGAGGGTAAAACTCGAGGTAGCGGGAAGATGTTGAGGATTCACTAAAAGAAAAAACAACCTTCAAATATTCCTGGGGAAGGGCTTCGGGAATCAGATTCGCCCACTCGATAACGACAACCCCTCCCCGGTTCAGGTACTCCTCCCAGCCAATATTCTCTAACTCCTGGTAGGAGTTGACCCTGTAAAAGTCGCAATGAAAAAGTGGACACTGGCCTCGATACTCCTGAACAATCAAAAAACTGGGGCTGGAGACGGTGTCACTAACACCCAGACCACGGGCAATGCCGTGGACAAAAGCTGTTTTCCCTGCTCCCAGTTCCCCAACAAGAGCAATGACATCGCCGGGTCGGAGAAGTTTCCCTAATTCCTCCCCAAGACTCTCCGTTGCTTCTGGACTGTCAGAAAATACCTGCCACAAGAACGCCACCGCCCTGCAACCTTTCTGTTTAATTATAACCATCTTTCCCACCAGCCACAAGAAACTGTCTGGTTTTTGGTAACACGGCACCAGGTCAAAGAACGGTGATCTTGGCCCCTTCCTCAAGCTCTGTAGGTGTAAGGTGATAAAGGGCATCGAAAAGGGCAGCTTGGAAACTCCCCGGCCCCCGACAGTGTTGAGCAGCCTTCTCAGCAGCCAGCCCGAAAGCCGCCAGGCCAGCAACAGCAGCCTCAAGATAGTCATCGGCAACTGCAGCAAAGGCAGCAACAACAGCAGTAGCCATACACCCAGTCCCAGTGAGGGCACTCAGGTAGTGATGACCATTGTCCACAGCCACCAGGCGCTCCCCGTCAGAAATGTAATCTCGAGGACCTGTGAGGGCAACAACCGTTTTGAACTGGCGGGCAGCCAGACGGGTGATTTCTCCGCGCTCTCCTCCACTGGAGATGGCCTCAACTCCTTTAACTTCACCGCCAAAACCAGCAAGTACTCCAATTTCACCGCTATTTCCCCGGAGAATGTTGACATCAAGCTCTCTGAGGAGAAAATGGGCGCTCTCCGTCCTCAAGTTTGTCGCCCCAGCACCCACTGGATCGAAAATCACCGGTATCCCCAGCTTATTGGCTTTTTTCCCAGCAAGAAACATCGCATCGACCAACTGGGGAGTAAGGGTCCCAATATTGAGGACAAGTGCCCCTGCGGCCTCCACCATCTCTTCGACTTCTTCCCTGGCGTGAGCCATCACCGGAAGAGCCCCCACTTGCAGGATAGCATTAGCAGTGATATTAGTGACCACCCAGTTGGTGATGTTGTGGATCAGGGGTTTCTCTTCCCTGATTTTCCCCAAAAGAATCCCTGCCCTGCTTGCCAACTCTTGCATTCTGATACCCCCCTAGATTCGTTTTGTCATCAACACCCCCATGTTAAACAAATCACCTACTTCAACTTTCAGCTGGGTCCACAGAGGTATTTCTTGAGGATGTCGATGGCGCAATAATCACCACACATCGAACAGGTCTCTCGAAATGCTGGGTTGCGCTCGCCGCGCATCTGGCGTGCCAGTTGGGGATCGAGCGCCAGCTCCAACTGCTTCTCCCAGTCGAGGGTCTGGCGCGCCTTGGCCATCTCCAAGTCCCACTCCCAGGCACCAGGAACCCCTTTCACCAAATCGGCAACATGAGCAGCCAGGCGTGTAGCCATTACACCCCTGCGCACATCCTCAGGTGTCGGCAGACCGAGGTGTTCTGCAGGAGTCAGGTAACAGAGAAAATCAGCCCCAGCAGCCCCAGCAAGCGCCCCTCCAATTGCTCCAGCAATGTGGTCGTAACCGGGAGCAATGTCAGTGACAAGGGGACCGAGAACATAAAAAGGAGCCTCTTGGCAGAGACGCTTTTGCAGCTTCACATTGGCCTCAATTTGGTCGAGGGGAAGATGACCAGGCCCTTCCACCATCACCTGGACACCCGCCTCGCGAGCCCGAACAACAAGCTCTCCGATGACCATCAACTCAGAAATCTGGGCATAGTCAGTAGCATCTGCCAGACACCCTGGGCGCAGCCCATCTCCCAGACTCAAGGTGACGTCATATTCCCTGGCGATCTCCAGGAGACGGTCAAAATGGGCATAAAGAGGGTTTTCCTGATCATGATAGAGCATCCAGCCTGCCATAATCGCTCCCCCACGGCTGACGATCCCCATTACCCGCGGCTGGTCCTTCAACCTTTCTACGATCTGCCTGGTAACCCCGCAGTGAATGGTGATGAAGTCAATACCATCAGCAGCATGTTCAGAGATTACCTGGAAGATCTCCTCGGCACTCATCTTCACAACCGCACCGTGCTTCTCCCGGGCGCGCACTGCAGCCTCGTAAATAGGCACACTCCCCACAGGCACAGGTGACCTTTCCAGGATTTGCCGGCGACAAGTCTGGAGGTCTCCACCTGTGCTCAGGTCCATCACCGTATCTGTGCCACAGGTGAGAGCAACCTCAAGCTTTTCCAGTTCCTTCTTCCAGTCCGGAAAATCAGGTGATGTCCCAATATTGGTGTTCACCTTTGTGCGCAAACTCCTGCCGATCCCGCAAGGCTTCTGGATCCGACGCCTTTTGTTGCTGGGAATCACCACAAACCCGCGGGCGACTAGTTCTACAAGTTTTTCTGGAGCAAGCCCTTCCGCTTCAGCCACCTGCTGCATCTCCAGGGTAATTTCTCCTTTTTTAGCTTTTTCCAGCTGGGTCATTATTCCCGCCTCCCATTTCAATACTAAAAGTTCCCAACGGGCGACAAGCCTAGAATCTAGCGTTGTCACTCCGAAGAAAATGCCTGATAAGCAGCAAAAACATCAACAAATTCCCTGGCAGCTGCTTCCGGGTCGGGTGCACCCAAAACCGCCGAGATCACGGCAACACCTGCAGCTCCGGCCTCAAGAAGGGGAACAGTGTTCTCAGGAGTGATTCCTCCGATGGCAAAAACAGGAACAGAAACCTTGCTGACAACCTCAGCAAGGAAAGAGGGACCACTAGGAGCAGCCTTGCAATCCTTTGTTTTCGTAGGATAAACAGGCCCAAAGCCGATGTAGTCAGCACCTGCTTCGACAGCAGCTAAGGCCTCCTCCAGGTTTGCCGCAGAAACCCCGACAATTTTTCCCGGACCAAGAATCGCCCTCACCACTTGAGGGGAGATATCTTCTTGGCCTATATGGACACCATCAGCGCCTGCATCTGCCGCCACATCAACACGGTCGTTGACAATGAAAAGTGCTCCATGCTTGCGGCAGATGTCCCGAATCACCCTCGCTTTTTCCACCATCCACCTGGCTTCCTGCTCCTTTTCCCGCAACTGGATAAGGCGCGCTCCTCCCCGGATCACCGCTTCCGTGAGTTCGGCGTAGTCCTTACCCCTGCACAACTGCCCATCAATGATCACATAGAGAGCAGGGAAAGGCCCCAGTTCAGGTCGGCACCCCCAGGTTCCGGAAAGCTTTTTCGCGCACATCGAGAACAAGGGAATCTTCCCAGGCACCAGGGAAGAAAGAGGCCATGTGGTTGAGGGGACCCCTACCCCTTCCTACGGGATAAGCATAGCGTAAGCCCACGTTCACAAATTTCTTGGCGAAGGCAACCGCCTCAAGGGGTGATGAGCCTCTGGCCAGAAAAGCAGCAAGAGCTGAGGAAAAAGTGCAGCCTGTGCCATGGGTGTGGCGAACTTCCAGAAACTCTCCTTTAAGCTCTTGAAATTGAAGACCATCGTAGAGCAAGTCGACGCAGTAGGCACCGTCCCGGAAACCGGTGATCACCACATACCCAGGACCCATTTTCTTGAGTTCCTCAGCTGCCCGATAAAGCATCTTTTTGTCACTGATGGAGAGACCAGAAATCACCTCAGCTTCGGCAACGTTCGGTGTAATCACAGTTGCCAGAGGAAAGAGCTTTTCTTGAAGCGACCGCTCTGCCTCCGCAGTGAGAAGCCGGTCACCGCTTGTGGCTACAATCACCGGATCGACGACAAGATAAGGCACCCGGAACCGCCTTAGCTTTTCGGCAACGACCTCGATAACCTCTGCAGTGTAGAGCACCCCTGTTTTCGCGGCATCGGCCCCAATATCAGTGAGTACACTGTCGAGCTGCTGGGCGACAAAATCTGGCTCCAGCCCAGCAATTCCCTGCACCCCCAGGGTATTCTGGGCAGTCACAGCAGTAATCACACATGCCCCGTAGACACCCAGGGCAGCAAATGTCTTCAGGTCTGCCTGAATCCCGGCTCCCCCTCCAGAATCAGAACCAGCAATAGTGACCACCTTTTTTACCAGATCCGTGCTCGTTTTTGGCATTTGGACCATCTCCCTGACTCCTGAAAAATTAAAAAGCACTCCACCAAAGGGAGTGCGTAAACGCCTGCAATCCCCACTTCCCTCCGCTGGCATTACCCAGATCAGGTTCTAAGGGTTGGTGTGTTCCACACCTCTCAGCCTTTCGGCACCCCTAGTGGGTTCTTCAACCACCTATTGAGTTTTTCAGACAAGGTTTTCTTTATCTTACCACACCAAATTCCTCCTGTAAAGCACTAGGGCACTGACTCTCTGGCCGCGGCAACGAAGCCCCGAAAAAGGGCAGCAGCGTGGTCCTCTTCCAGCAGATCCTCAGGATGCCATTGAACTCCAACCACAAAGCCCCGACCCGGTAACTCCACTGCCTCAACCACACCATCGGCAGACCAGGCAACTGCCTCAAGGGGAGGAGCCACATCTTTTACCGCCTGGTGGTGAAAACTGTTCACCCAGATCCTCTCTGCTCCCAGAACATCAGCTAAAAGGCTCCCTTTCTTGAGCTTGACTTCGTGAACGGGTTCTTTACGAGCACCTTTCTGCCTGTGCTGGAGGGAAGCAGGGACCTGGGTAGGAAGGTCTTGGTAAAGCGTCCCCCCAAGAGCGACATTGAGCACCTGCATTCCCCGGCAGATCCCCAGAACCGGTTTCCCGACATCCAGCACCAACCTCAAAAGAGCAATTTCGAACCGATCGCGCACCAGAGAAACCTCCCCCAGCTTCCAGCAGGGTTCTTCACTGTAGAAGCTCGGGTGGAGGTCTCCACCTCCCGACAAAAGCAAGCCCCCAATGAGTTCACCGTAAACCCGCAGAATGCCCTCGGTCTGGACTGCAGGAAGCAAGAGAGGAACTCCGCCAGCGCTTTGTACTGCATTCAGATAAGCCTCTCTGCAACAAAAACGGCCCTTCTCAAGATCATGAGCAAGGGTAATCCCAATAAGGGGACGGGAACCCAGAAGCGCTCACCTCCATAAGAAACCATTCGCAAGAAGCGGTAACCCGGAAGGAATGCTGGAAAGATGTGCCAATAAACTGCTATAATTGAAGAAGAATCGAACACCAAGGACAACAGGAGGGCAGACATGAACCTGGTCCTGACGGGAGCGAAGGTTTACACTCCAGAAAAATGCCATCAGGCGGGAACGGTAATTATCGAAAGAGGAAAGATAAAAGACATAGTCCGCGCAAAGATCAAGCACTTTGAAGGTCGAGTAATCGATCTCGACCGAGAAGACATCGTCACCCCAGGGCTCATCGATATCCACACCCATGGCTACAAAGGCCGCTCTGTGGCTCCCGACCAGGCCGAATTAGCCGGACTTAGTCTTGTCCTCGCCAGCGAAGGCGTCACCGGGTTTCTGGGAACAGCAATGACAGCACCTCTCGAAGAACTGGCAGCAATCCTGGCAGCAGGAGAAGTATGCCGGAAAAAAAGGCTTCCCGGAGCAGCACTTTTAGGCATTCACCTCGAGGGCCCCTTCCTCAATCCCGATTACGCCGGATTTCAGGATAGGCGTTTTCTGCGCCCTCCCGCCCTCAGAGATCTCTATTTCCTGCTCGAAAAAGGCGGCCCAGTCGCCCTCCTGACGCTCGCTCCTGAACTTCCAGGCGCCCTCGAGGTTGTCAGAGCTGCCTCTAGAGAGGGCACCATAGTCAGTGCCGGCCACTCGGCAGCTACCTTCGAAGAAACCCTGGCCGCGGTTGAAGCCGGGCTTTCCCACACCACCCACATCTTCAACAGGATGGCACCACTGCACCACAGAGAGCCAGGTCTTGTCGGTGCTGCTCTCACCCTTCCCCAAATCTCAGTAGAGGTGATTGCTGACGGGCTTCACCTCCATCCAGCGGTTGTTCAGATCCTGTTCAGGCTCAAAAAGGAGAATCTCATCATCATCAGCGACACCCTGCCGTGCTCTGGCCTTTCCCCAGGCGACTACAGAGTAGGGAAGCTGAAGGTTGAGGTTACTCAAGACTCGGTGCGCACAAAGGACGGGAAGCTGGCAGGTGGAGCATTTTCGCTCCCCCAAGCAATCTCCCGCCTCAGAAAGCTGACTGGACTCCCGCTCGAGGAAATACTGCCGACAGTGACCATCAACCCGGCACGTCTCCTCCGCCTCGCCTCTAGAAAAGGCCGCCTTGCCCCGGGATACGATGCCGACATCTCTGTTTTCAACAAAGAATTTGTCCCTCTACTCACAATAGTCGGAGGGAGGATTGTTTACGAGAAACCCTTATAAACCCGCGGCAGCCTCTCACTGACCATGCAGACAACCTCATAGTTAATCGTTCCGAGAAGACCGGCAAGCTCATCTGCAGAGATTTCTTGTTCTCCTTGTTTCCCTAAGAGGACCACCTCATCTCCTTGAGCGACGCCAGGAATGTGGGTAACATCAACCATCAGGTGATCCATGCAGATCCTGCCGATCACCGGAGCCCGCTTTCCCTTTACCAGAACCTCACTACGGTTGGATAAAAGGCGAGGATAGCCGTCCGCGTATCCCAGCGGTATTGTGGCCACCAGGGTCCGCTTACTTGTCACATAAGTCCTGCCATAGCTAATTCCCGTCCCTGGAGGCACCTCTTTGACCAGAGCAACCCTCGCCTTCACCGCCATCACCGGCTTTAAGCTCACCAGGTCATGGCGCACATTTGGTGATGGGTAAAGGCCGTAAATGGTGATTCCCGGCCTCACAAGATCAAGGTGGGTGTAAGGCAGATCCAAAAGAGCAGCAGAGTTGGCACAGTGACGCAAACCGACAGCTAGACCCCGTTCCTCTAACTTCCTCAGGACTTCTTGAAAACGGAGAAACTGCTCCTGGGCGTATCCTTTATCAGGCTCATCTGCTGTAGCGAAGTGGGTGTAGATCCCCTCGATCTCCAATTCAGGCAGTTCTGCAAGCCCGCAGATGACCTCAACTGCTTTCTCACTCGCCGGAAACCCCAGCCTCCCCATCCCGGTATCTACCTTGATGTGAACCTTCGCCTTTTTCCCCAGCCTCCGAGCAGCAGCAGCAAGAGCTCTCCCACCTTCCTCGGTAAAGACAGTCTGGCTAATTTCCCTGGCCACAACCTCTTCGGCGTCCCTTTCCGGAGTGTATCCAAGGACAACCACTGGTGCCGCCAATCCCTTCTCCCTGAGTAGCACAGCCTCCTGAAGTAAGGCAACACCTAACCATGTGGCACCACTTGTAAGGGCAACCCTGCTCACCTGTTCCAGACCGTGTCCGTATCCATTCGCCTTAACGACAGCCATTACCTGGGCACGGGGATCGGTTACCCTGCGGATTTCCCGAACATTGTGGCTTAAAGCATCGAGGTCAATCTCTACCCACGCAGGGCGCCCCATTCTTCAGCCCCTCCGTTCCCTGATCTGATAAAGTTCCTTGAGCACAAAGGGAACCTCCTCCAGAAGATCCCCGGCAACCATTCCCGGCATTCCCATCCTAGCAGCCAGCCTGTCAGCAGCTAGCCCGTGGACGAAGACCCCAGCGGTTGTCGCGGCAACCGGGCCCATCCCCTGAGCCACAAAACCAGCGATCAAACCTGTGAGCACATCACCACTGCCCCCTGTTGCCAGACCAGGATTACCGGTAGGATTGATGTAGACCCGACCATCGGGAACACCAACCACAGTGCGCGATCCCTTGAGGACAATGATTGTTCCCCACTGTTGAGAGGCCCAAAGTGTGTTGCCGATTCTGTCTGCCTGCACAGCTTCGACATCAAGGCCGAGCAGGCGTGCCATTTCTCCGGGATGAGGAGTCAGGATCCACTTTCTCCTCCGCTCCTCAAGGTATTCTTCTTCCAACAGTTCCTTATTTTGGGCCAGCAAATTGAGGGCATCGGCATCGAGGACAACTGGCAGATCCACCTGTTCCAGCAGTTCCCGCAGAAAAACCCCGGTTTCAGGGTCGCGCCCAAGTCCTGGGCCGACAGCAAGGACGTTTGCCCTGCCGAGCAATTCACCAAGGTCGGCCATAGCCCCCCTTGCCAGACAGCCCTGCTTAGTTTCCGAAAGTGGCCTCGTCATTGCCTCCGTCAACTTGGAAGCAAGGATCGGATAAAGGGACCTGGGAACAGCAGCAGTCACCAGCCCAGCACCGCTCCTGAGAGCACCGTTGCTCGCCAAGGCCACCGCACCAGTGTAGCCAGGAGCTCCCCCAATCACGACAACGTGGCCGTAAGTGCCTTTGTGGTGGTGGGGTAAACGGGGAGGTAGATATGCTGCAACCATCTCTTGGTCAATAAGGAAAAAAGAGCCCTTTTCCTCAGAACAGAGCTCAGGAGGAAAAGAGATATCTCCAATGATCACTTCTCCAGCATAGCTCGCTCCTGGTTCTAGGTAAAGCCCGATTTTCGGCAGTCCGAAGGTCACCGTAGCTGTTGCTCTAATGCACTCATTGGCAACACGGCCTGTATCAGCCTCCAAGCCTGAAGGCAGATCGACAGCCAGCACCGGTTTTCCTGATTCATTCACCATCCGGAAAAGGGTTGCCAGTGGCTCGGCAATGTGAGTGCCTTTAAACCCGCTGCCGAAAACCGCGTCGATCACTAGATCTGTATGCTGGAGAGCACTTCTCAATTCAGCTTCATCCTTTGGATAGCTCCTTGGGGTCAAGCCGATTTTGGTGAGGATGTTGTAGTTGACAGCAGCACTCCCCTGATAATTTTCGGGAGCTGCAGTCAAAAAAACGGCAACACGTACCCCTTTATTGGAGAGGTGCCGTGCCACCACCAACCCATCTCCACCATTATTTCCGGGACCGGCAAGAACTAGGGCAGCCTTGCCTTCGGGCTTGCCTTCCCAAAAGCGGAAGACAGCAGTTTCCACAACCCTCAAGCCGGCGTTTTCCATCAAAATAAGGCTGGGAATACCATAGGAACTAATAGCTTTCTGGTCGAGTTCTCGCATTTCCTGGGCCGTAACCAGCCTCACGACAACCACCCCCTCTTGTTCGGTTATCTGAAAGAACCTACACAGCCACAACCACAGCGCAGGCATAGTCCCTGCTGTGGGAAAGACTTACAAAAAAACAGGCAATACCATGACCGAAAACGAGATCTGCAGTCTTGCCTTGCAAGAAGATCTCCGGCCCCCGTTCCCCGTTCCTCACTTCAATTTCCCGCCACCTCAGGGTGCCTTTAACCCCCACCTGGGTGCAGGCCTTGCGCACAGCCTCTTTGGCGGCAAAGCGAGCCGCAAAGGAGGCTCCAGGGCGAGGGCGTGAAGAACAATAAGCAATCTCCCAGGGAGTGAACAGACGCCTCATAAACCCTTTTCTTCTCCTTAAGGCCCTCTCGATCCTCTCGATTTCAATAACATCGATTCCGATCCCCTTAACCATCTGCTCCTTCAACCCCGAAAAATATGGAGAGTTTAGGCTATTATACCACAATTCCTCATACTCTCTGAAACGTTCCTCAGCCCCTGCGGAATCCGAATTGCTCTTCGGGAAAACGCTGCCAGGAGCAAAAAACTCCCACCCGAAGCAAACAGGCCTCAGGTGAGAGCCTTTTTCCCAGCACTGTCCAAACACTAACCAGAGATGGTCTCCACAACCTCTTCGAGCTGGGCCTTCTCGAACTCGGTAAGGATCTTGTTGAGGTCAAGCAGGATCAGCAAGCGGTCGTCAAGTTTCCCAACTCCCCGCAAATATTCAGCCGTAATCCCGGCAATAATCGGGGGAGGAGGTTCGATACTGCTCATCGGGAGGCGGAGGACCTCGGAAACAAAATCAACAATAACCCCGACTGTATGACCGGCAATCTCGACAACAACAATCCGGGCCTCATCAGTATATTCAGAACTGCCAAGGCCAAAGCGCTTTTTAAGATCAATAACCGGGAGCACATTTCCCCTGAGATTAATCACACCTTCTAGAAAGTCAGGAACATTAGGAATGCGCGTCGGAGTGACCAATCTAATAATT
Source organism: Bacillota bacterium (assembly GCA_036742135.1). Classification (GTDB taxonomy): domain Bacteria; phylum Bacillota; class DSM-12270; order Thermacetogeniales; family Thermacetogeniaceae; genus 50-218. The sequence continues at coordinate 26,900 of DAINRC010000004.1, read as the reverse complement.
TCTTGAACCTGGGTGATGGGCACCCCATACTCTTCTGCTCCCAAACGGAAGACCACAAGCTGGATCTCTTCTGAATGCTTCTCCCTTTCAGCAGAAGCTCCGCTTTCCAAAACATTCACCTCCTACCAGGTTTTGAGTTCAGTATTTCGCCGCAGCGAAAAAATTTCCTTCTTTACTCCTAAAATGTCTGCAAATCGTCTTTCAGCCACGAGCCAGGCTACAGCCAGAGCAAAATTGAAGGAATTTTGGAGGAAACGTCGAATATAGACTCCGTTGTTTTCTGTGTGTCAACCAAGAACACTGTTAGGTAGGAGGTATTGCGGGATGAAAAGGTTCTTATGCTTTCTTGCAGGTGCAACTTTGCTGCTGGCCCTGCTTCTCTCAGGCTGTGGTGGAGGAACTACCCAAACTGGAGAGACAGGAAAAGAACCGGTTAAGTTCAAGATCGGACACTGCACCTGGATCGGCTATGGCCCTCTCTACATTGCCAAGGAAAAAGGGTTCTTCCAGGAAAACAACATTGAACCCGAGTTGCTGATCATCGAAGACGAATCCCAGTACGCAGCAGCAGTCACCTCAGGGCAGGTGGAGGGATTGGCAAACGTCCTTGACAGAGAAGTGATCCATTTTGCCAATGGGGCTCCAACAAACGTGGTTCTTGCCCTCGACGAATCTGCTGGTGCTGACGGCATCGTCGCCAAAAAGGAGATCCAGAGCGTTGCTGACCTCAAAGGAGCCACTGTGGGGTTGGACAAATCTTCCACGAGCTACTTTTTCTTCCTGGCGGTTCTCAATAAGTTCGGGCTAAAAGAAAGCGACGTGATCGTCCAGGAAATGGGTGCAGGTGATGCAGGTGCAGCCTTCGTTGCCGGGAAGCTCGATGCCGCGGTCACCTGGGAGCCCTGGCTGTCCAAGGCCTCAGAACGGGAAGGCGGTCATGTCCTGGTAACCAGCAAAGACTTCCCCAAAACTATCGTCGATGTGATCGTCCTCAGGCAGGACTTCGTCGAAGCTCATCCCGAAGCAGTGGTCGGCCTTGCCAAAGCATGGTTCAAAGCCATCGACTACTGGCGCCAGCATCCTGATGAAGGAAACAAAATCATTGCCAACGCTTTGGGGTTAACTGAAGAAGAAGTAAAAGAAATGGCTGCCGGAGTCAACTTCTTCGGTAAAGAAGAAAACCTCCAACTCTTCGATCAACAAAAAGAAGAAGGAACCGTATTCCAGTTGGCATCCTTGGCCAGCAAGTTCTGGAAAGAAAAAGGGATCATCAAGTCTGAAGTAGATATTGACGATTTTATTAAGTCTAATTATGTGAAAGAGGCTGCTAAGTAAGCAATGACCAAACTCAATAGAACACTGCCGCAAAAAAATACACACCATCACCTGACACTGCTGACAACAGTGATCCTTTTCGGAATATGGTGTCTGCTCACCTACGGGGGGCTCGTTTCCCCTCTTTTTCTGCCCTCTCCCAGTGCAGTAGTTCTTGAGTTAGCAGACCTCTACCGTGAAGGCTTACTCATCAAGTACACCTGGGACAGTGTCTATCGGGTCACAGTAGGCTTTCTCCTGGCAGCAGTAACTGCAGTGCCTCTGGGGCTGGTTTTGGGGCGCTCCCGAATAGTCGAAGCGATTACCCAGCCATTTATCGAATTCGCGAGGTACCTCCCAGTGGTCGCGCTTGTGCCCCTAACAATCCTCTACCTGGGAATTGGGGATATTCAGAAAGTCGCTGTAATCTTCCTGGGCACCTTTTTTCAACTCGTCCTGATGATCGCTGACGTTAGTGCCAGTGTTCCCAGGGACTTCATCCGGGCTTCAGCAACACTTGGAGCGAACACCTACCAGATTTACAGGTATGTGATCATTCCTTGTTCCCTGCCAGGGATCATGGACAACTTGAGGATTACCATCGGTTGGGCATGGACCTACCTCGTTGTTGCCGAACTTGTTGCCGCCAACTCTGGCCTTGGATTCATGATCTTGCGCTCCCAGCGGTTCCTGCAAACAGACCGCATTTTCGCCGGATTGCTGATCATCGGAATGTTAGGAGTCCTCACAGACTGGTTGTTCCGAAAGCTGACCAAACTGGTTGTCCCCTGGAGCGAAAAGGTCGGTGGGAAATCGTGAGCAAACTGGAGATCAGGAATGTTTCCAAGATTTTTGAAACACGCTACGGAAAGATAGAAGCATTAAAAGATGTTTCCCTCGAAATTGCGCCCAATGAATTCGCTGCCATTGTGGGTCCCAGTGGCTGCGGAAAATCGACCATCTTGAACATTGTAGCCGGACTCGAAAAAACCACCTCCGGAACCGTGCTGATGAATGGAAAAGAAATCACTGGCCCAGGAGCCGACCGGGGAATGGTCTTTCAGTCTTACACCCTCTTTCCCTGGTACACTGTCCGCAAAAACGTTGAGTTTGGGCTCCTTGTTAGGGGGGTCCCTGCTGAGGAGAGAAGAAAAATCGCTGAACACTACATTGAACTCGTGGGCTTGAAAGGTTTTGAAGAAATCTATCCCAGCGGGCTTTCAGGAGGAATGAAACAGAGGGTAGCGATTGCCAGAGCACTTGCCAACAACCCAGAGGTGCTGTTGATGGACGAGCCTTTCGGCGCCCTTGATGCCCAGACAAAGGTAGTGATGCAGGAACTGCTTCTGGAAATTTGGGAAAAAGCGCAGACAACGATCCTGTTTATAACTCACGACATTGATGAAGCGGTTTTCTTGGCTGACACGGTTTATGTAATGTCCCGACGGCCGGGAACAATCAAGGCCAGGATCCCAGTCAGCCTGCCGCGGCCGAGGAACCACAAAATCTACGAAACCTCGGAATTTATCAGTATCAAGAGTCAGATTGTTGACCTGTTGTGGGAAGAGAGCATTCAGGCCGCAACTGAGACTCAAATTCAAGAACCAGATGGAGGGATGTTCAGATGAGCATCAGTATTCAGGACATTCTTGCTGCCCTGGGTGTCATCATCAATGGCCTTCCTCAGGGACTGCTGGCCCTGAGCTTTGGTTTCGCCTCAGTGCCAACGGCTGCAGCGTTTATAGTGGGGGCAGTTGGCTGTGGCCTCTTAAGAGTTGTTTCTCCCATCTCTTTTCAGGCAGAGACAATCACCCTGGTAGGTACCCTGGGAAGAAACATCCAAGAACGGCTTTCGATGATCTTCTTTGAGGGAGCAGTTCTTGCCCTCGTGGGCTTCTTGGGACTGTTCACCAAAATCGTCGACTTCATCGGACCGGTGATCACCAACGCCATGATGGCGGGTGTAGGCATCATGCTCGCCCGGGTGGCCATCGATATGGCCCGAAAAAATCCTAAAATCGGCTGTGTGTCGATCATCATCGCCCTGCTGACCTATTACATCACTCCGAATCCTTCTAACAAACTGGTTTACACGATTGTGATTTCAGTAGTAGCAGCAACAATTTTTGCGGTCATCCTCAAGGAACAGAGCCACATCGAAGTTGACGAATCAAGGGAAAAGTTCATTCTTCAGAAGTTTACTGTTAATGCCAACGTGATCCGCGGCGCTCTCGCCCTGGTTACTCTGAACATCGGCGCCAACATTGCCTTTGGGAACATAACCGCCCAAACAATCGCCAAGACTAATGTCAACCTCGATCACCTAACTATTGTCAGCAGTCTCGCTGACATGGTCTCCTCTTTGTTTGGGGGCGCCCCTGTAGAATCGATCATCTCGGCGACAGGTGCTGCTCCCCACCCTGTTGTGGCGGGAGTCTTGATGATGGGATTAATGGCATTAATCTTGCTGGCCAAGCTCCTGCCGAAGATCGGCAAATATGTCCCCAGTGAATCAATCGCCGGTTTCTTGCTGGTCCTGGGCGCCATCGTCACCGTTCCTACGAATGCCAGTCTCGCTCTGGCCAGTGGTGCAGGCAGCGCAGACACGATCATCGGAGGTGTAACGATGACGGTGACCGCAATCACAGACCCCTTTTCAGGCATGATTTCCGGCCTGGTGATCAAGCTACTGTTGGGCCTTTTTGGTTAAAGAAACTTTGAGGGGAGTGAGCGCTGATGAAAAACAAAAAAACCTACACCTTGGAAATCTGCGGCCTCAAAAGAGAGCTTCCGATAGTTCCCATCACTGAAGACTTGAGCATTGCCAGCTTCGTCATCCTGGGGGACACGGAGCTGGTTTGCAGGGTTGCTCCAGAAATCGTGAAAAGGCTGCCACCAGTCGACATCATTGTCACCCCAGAAGCAAAAGGAATTCCACTTGCTTTCGAGATTTCGAGGCTCTTAGGGATCAACTACATCATCGCCAGGAAAAGCGTCAAACCCTACATGGACGAACCCCTCATTGAAGAAGTTTATTCCATTACCACCCAAAAAAGGCAGATCCTTTGCCTCGATGGAGAAGATGTCGCCAAAGTGAAAGGCAAAAGGGTTGCCATTATCGATGATGTGATCAGCACAGGGGAATCGGTGAACGCAGTCCAGAGGCTGATCGAAAAAGCAGGGGGGATCGTTGTAGCCAAGGCGGCTATTCTCGCAGAAGGAGATGCCGTGAACATGAAGGACATCATCTACCTGAAAGAACTTCCCCTCTTTCCGCGGGAAAAACCTGACGCAGAAACCTAGATGCCTTCATCAGCAAAAATCTATGGAGGCAACAAAAGTTTTCTGCAGAGCAGTGCACAGGATCCTAGACATTCTCTAATTTGAGAGAAAAAAGCTGGTCCCAAAAGGCGTGTTCATAGAATGAAAGAAAAGAGGGATGAGTGGCGTAAACCTTGAATTTTTCAAGGCTTTGCCCTTATCCCTTTCTTACTCTGTATGGACTTGATCCTTAATCCTTTTCCCTAATTACCCCCCAAACGGAACCACTTTTTTCGCATGCGGAAATCTACATGTCATTTTCTGGGAGGTAATGAAGTTTTTCCGTAAGGCAGTATTAAATTTCCTATAATTTACCAAACACTGCTCTAATTTAATGGAACAGGGAAGAGAAGAAAAGGAAAAAGGGATAAGTGGCGTCGTAGCTGCATTTCTCGACTCCTCACCACTTATCCCTCATCTTCCTCACTACTGCTTGAACCTTAATCCTTTTCCCTTAACACTCACTCAACGGAACCACTTTTTTCACAACAGCGGGAACATTAAAATTTTCCCCCTACTCAACAGTCACGCTCTTGGCCAGATTCCTGGGCTTGTCAATATCACAGCCCCGGGCTGCTGCCATGTAATAAGCAAACAACTGCAGAGGAACCACACTCAGGATCGGAGTGACCAAAGACGGCACATCTGGAATCCTGATCAGGTGGTCAGAAGTTTCCTCAACTTCCCGCTTCTGGCCACAGCAGACACTGATGACCACTCCTTCCCTGGCCTTGACTTCCTTGATGTTGCTCACCATTTTCTCCAGAAGCTCCTCCTGAGTCGCCAGGGCTACAACAGGGACACCTTTCTCGATCAGGGCCAGGGTTCCGTGCTTTAATTCCCCGGCAGCATAAGCCTCAGCGTGGATGTAGGAGATTTCCTTGAGCTTCAGTGCTCCTTCCAGGGCAACTGCGTAGTCCAGCCCCCTACCGATAAAGAAGACATCTCTACAAGAAGAGTAGTGCTCTGCCAGTTCTTTGATCACTTCCTTTTCTTCAAGGACCATCTCTACCTTCTCAGGAAGTTCCTTGAGGTATGCAACAATCTCTGCTGCCTCTTCAGACCCAATGGCTCCCCTCGCTTCTGCAAAAAGCAACCCGATCATGTAGAGAACCAAAAGCTGAGTGGTGTAGGCCTTGGTGGAAGCCACGGCGATCTCAGGTCCTGCCCAGGTGTAAAGGACATGATCCGCTTCCCGGGCGACAGAACTGCCGACAACATTGGTAATCGCCAGCACCTGACAGCCGCGGCTACGGGCTTCTCGCAACGCAGCCAAGGTATCTGCGGTTTCCCCTGACTGACTGATGACGAGAACAAGTGTCTGCTGGTCGATGATGGGATCGCGGTAACGAAATTCGGAAGCCAGGTCAACCTCAACAGGGATGCGGGCGAGCTTTTCCAAGACATATTTGCCAACAAGCCCAGCATGGTAAGCTGTCCCGCAGGCAGTGATGAAAATTCGCCTAAATTCCCTGAGCAACTCAGGGCTCAAGCCCAGCTTTTCGAAGGAAATCCTTGCTCCATCTGGGGTCAGTCGCCCCCCTAAGGTTTTCCTGAGAGCCTGCGGCTGCTCACAGATCTCCTTCAACATGAAGTGGGGGTAGCCACCCCGCTCTGCAGCCTCCTGGTCCCAGTCAACATAGAAGGTCTTTTTAGTGGGAGAAACACCGTTCGCGTCGAGGACGCGAAATCCTTCTCCCGAAACCTCGACAATTTCCCCATCATCTAATAGACATACTTCCCTGGTGTAGGGCAGCAATGCCGGAATATCAGAGGCAAGAAAATATTCGCCTTTGCCAACACCAAGAACTAAAGGACTGTCCTTTCTGGCAGCAACGATCTTGCCTGGTTCGTACTCACTCAAGACAGCGAGGGCATAAGAACCCCGCACCTGCTGGAGAGTTGTTCTCACAGCAGCGCAGAGGTCTCCTTGATAAGCCTCTTCCACAAGGTGCGCCAGAACTTCAGTATCAGTTTCCGAAGCGAACCGGTGGCCACGCCCTTCAAGGGCAATCCTCAGCTCCCCGTAATTTTCAATGATCCCATTGTGAACTACAGCGAATTTTCCCGAGCAGTCGAGGTGAGGGTGAGCGTTCACGTCCGAAGGCCTGCCGTGAGTGGCCCACCTCGTGTGACCGATACCAATCCTGGAGTGCCACTTTTGAGATTTTAATTCCTCCTCGAGAACGGCAATCCGCCCCTCTTTCTTGAGAACCTTAAGAGATCCTTCGTTTAAAAAGGCAACACCCGCAGAGTCATAGCCCCGGTACTCCAGCCTCTTCAAGCCATCAATAAGCACCGAAACCGCGTCCCTTGGTCCGAGATAGGCAACAATACCGCACATTTAGTTCTCCTCCCCTATTCTCCATTTGTTACCTTCCTCGCGGTTTCGCTCCCACTAGATGCCTCTTTGTCCCGGAGATTGCTCCCCGGTTTTTAAGACATCCTCACGGTGGTGGGCCACCGAGGGGCACCCGCCGAAAAGTCGATTAACCCCTTCCTCGTCAACCAGCAGCAAAAATCTGCTGGTCCAGGCGCTTGTGTTTGCGGAATCAACCCAACAGCTACCGCGGGAAGGTGTAAAGCAACCAACGCAAAAACTTTACTCCTGCCCCCACTTCTTGGCAATCACCGCAGCAATCTCAGCAACCACCTCCTTTAACCGTTCCTCATCAAGCCCTTCGGCCATCACCCTGACAACGGGCTCAGTGCCCGAAGGCCGCACTAAAATCCTTCCTTGTGCCCCAAGGCGCTCTGCAGCGCTCCTGATAACCTCACCAACTTCGGGATCACTTTGAAACCCTTTTTTATCGATAACCCGCACATTGACCAGAACCTGAGGAAAGCGGCGCATCTGAGCAGCCAGCACAGACAGTGGCTGCTGCGCTTCCCGGTATACCTTCAAAAGCTCAAGAGCAGTTAGCAATCCGTCACCTGTCGTCGTTTGGTCGAGGAAGATGATGTGCCCCGACTGTTCCCCTCCGAGAACGGCACCAGATCTCTGCATCTCCTCGAGGATGTAGCGGTCACCAACCTTGGTCTCCCTGACCTCGATCCCCTCCCGCTGCAAGGCTTCCTTCAAGCCCAGGTTGCTCATCAGGGTTACCACGACCCTGTTTCCGGGAAGCAATCCTGCCCTCTTCCTAGCGATCCCGCAAATAACGATGATTTGGTCACCATCTACGATGTTCCCTTTTTCGTCCACAGCAATCAGCCGGTCACCATCGCCATCAAAAGCAAGCCCAAGATCGGCACCCAGCTCGACGACAGCTTTCTGGAGCGACTGAGGCTGGGTAGAACCACATCCTTCGTTGATATTGAGACCATCAGGCTCTCCGTGGATCACAGTAAGTTCTGCTCCCAACTCCGAAAACAGAAGAGGGGCAATTTTGGAAGCAGCGCCATTGGCGCAATCAACAACAAGCTTGAGACCGCGCAGGTCTACCCCTGCCCTCTCTTTAAGGAACTTGAGGTAAGCATCAAGCCCCTCCAGTACTTCGTAGACCCTCCCGACGCCTGCCCCAACAGGTTGCGGAAAATGAAAACTCTGGTTCAGGACAAGCTCCTCAATCTTTTCTTCTGTTTCATCAGGGAGCTTAAACCCATTGCTGTTGAAGAACTTGATCCCGTTGTCGGCAACCGGGTTGTGGGAAGCAGAAATCATGATCCCAGCGGAACAGCCGAAAGCCCTCGTGAGATAAGAAAGCCCAGGAGTGGGAATTACTCCAACTTTAAGACAGTCTCCTCCTACCGAACAGATCCCGGCGATCAAGGCCGCTTCGAGCATATCCCCGGAAATTCGCGTGTCTTTCCCGATGACAATGCGGCAACGGCCACCGCTTTTTCCGAGCAGGTAGGCACCTGCTTTTCCTAAACGGAAAGCCAGTTCAGGTGTCAGTTCCTGATTAGCAATACCGCGGACACCATCAGTGCCGAAAAGGACTCCCATACAGAAGACACCCCTTCTCCTGCAACGTCTCTTATTATACCACTATTCTATCCTGGCAGTAATCACCCTGTTCCTCCTCGATTTCAGAAACATTCGACATCGATCCGGAAAATCCTGTTTTTCCAAACATAGGAAGGAATTCTGTTTTCATCCTGTCGAAAACAAATTGATGGAAAGGCAATAGATACCTCTTCGATCTTGCAGGGGAAAACGCTATAATAAACCTTGAGTAGATGCTAACTTCTCTGGAGCGCATCTGAGGAGGTTTTTTTGTGAAGAACTTAAAGTGGCAACTACCCCTAACCCTCGTTCTCTTTATTTCAGGCATTCTTTTGGCTGTGACCCTGCAGACAGTAAAAGCCAACCAGACCCCCTGGCACCAGAAAAACGAAAACCTGGTAGCAATGATCGAAAACCAGGAAAAGATCATTGCCAACTTAGAACAAAGCATTGAAGAGAACAGGACCCACCTTGACCGCTCCCAGCAGGAGCTAGCTGCTGGAAAGAAAGAACTCGAGAGCCTCCAGGAAAGGCTCAGCCAAATGAAAGCCTGGGCAGGTCTCACTGAAGTAAAAGGCCCAGGAATTATTGTTACTCTTGACGATAATCATGAAGGGGCAAAAGCTGCCCAAGCGGCAAATCCCGACCAGTTCAAACCAGAAGACTATCTGATTCACGACAAGCACCTGCTCTACATCGTCAATGAACTTCGGGTCGGTGGTGCTGAAGCGATTTCTGTCAATGACCAGCGCATCGTTACCTCCTCAGACATCAGGTGTGTCGGGCCGATGATTCTGGTCAACACTACCCGCCTCGCACCCCCCTACACAATCAAGGCAATAGGTAATCCACAAGAGTTGAGGAAGATCCTGGAACAACCAGAGAGTGAATACAACATCTTGAAGATGGCAGGCTTTCCTGTTACTTTGGAAGCAAAGAAAGAAGTTGTTGTTCCTCCCTATAAAGGTAGCTACCAGTTCACCTACACCAAAGCCAAGGAGGAATAGTCTGTGTGGTTACCTCTCCTGGGGTTGATTGCTGGGCTTCTCATTGGCTCGACGCTGGCGCTCTCAATACCCGGCGCTTATGTAAAATACCTCTCAGTCGCTGTGCTTGCCTCTCTCGACTCTGTATTCGGAGGGGTCAGAGCACTTCTGGAAGAGAAGTTTGATGGAGCAATTCTGCTTTCTGGTTTCTTCACCAATGCGCTCCTGGCAGCTCTTTTGGCATACCTGGGAGACCGCCTTGGAGTGGACCTCTACATGGCCGCAGTCTTCGCCTTTGGAGTTCGTCTCTTCCAGAACCTGGCCATCATCAGAAGAAAAGTCTTCGAGCCTTGGATCCACAAAAATAGCCAACCTCCAGTGGGGGAAGAAGAAAATGCTGAAGATCGATAAGTGGCAGGGCTATCTTTTTGTTGTTCTTTTCTTCCTGGGAATCTTGATTACAGTGCAGTTTCGGACCCAGCAGAACTTTCTCAACGACCTCTCTCTGCAAAAAACCGAAGACCTCGTCATGATGCTGAAAAAACTCTACGACAAGCGGAGTGCGCTGGAGGAAGAACTGAGGGAACTCCACAGACAGACGCAGATCTTCCAGCAAGACGTTTCTGAGGGAACGGTTCTGGCGGAAAACCTGCGCCAAGAACTAGAGCGCTTGGAGATCGCTCTTGGGCTGGTTCCCGTTAGGGGACCAGGGATCGCCATCACGATCACCAGTGAATCTCCCCTCGTTTACCTTGACCTCGTCGACATTATTAACGAACTCTGGGCCTCCGGTGCAGAGGCTATCGCCATCAATGACCAGCGGATTACTTCCTGGACGAAGATCTATTGGGACAAAAACACATTCAGCCTAACCATCAATGACCAAAAACTTCGCTACCCCTGCACCATCAAAGCCATCGGAGACCCAGTTCAGCTCGAGTCCGGGCTGCGTCTGGTCGGTGGTGTTCTTGACGACCTGAACATCTACAAGATCTACCCAGTAATTACCAGAGAAGAGGAGCTAGAGATACCGGCAGCAGCCCCGCCACAACTCCACTACATCTCCGGCTCAGCTTAAAGACCGCTGCCGGCGTCTGAGCAGAGCGTAGTTCATGCTGTCAGTGAGGGCCTGCCAACTGGCCTCAATGATGTTCTCGGAAACCCCCACCGTGCTCCAGGAACCAGTGGAGTCTGCTGATTCAATGAGAACCCTCACCTTGGCCGCGGTTCCATCTTTCCCATCGAGGACGCGGACTTTGTAGTCAATAAGGTGCATTTCTTTAAGTTCTGGATAAAAGTCCTCGAGAGCCTTCCTTAGGGCATTGTCGAGAGCATTCACCGGACCATTTCCTTCTGCTGCAGTGAGGATCACCTGGTCACCAATGCGGATCTTGATCATCGCCTCAGAATTGATCACTTCGCCATCATTCGGCCTCTTTTCCACAAGGATCTTCAGGCTCTCGAGGGTGAAGAACTCCTGGTATTGGCCGAAAGCTCGCTTGAGCAGAAGTTCAAGCGAAGCATCAGCCCCTTCGAACTGGTAGCCCTGATACTCCAGCTCCTTGATCTTAGCAATGATTTCTTTGGCTTTCGGTTTGTCCTGGTCGAGGTTGATTCCCAGCTCCCGGGCCTTGTAGTAGAGGTTACTGGAGCCGGCAAGCTCGGAAATGAGCACCCGACGCTTGTTGCCGACAAGCTCGGGATCGATATGCTCATAGGTCCTGGTGTTCTTCAAAATAGCACTTACGTGAACCCCTCCTTTGTGGGCAAAAGCACTGTGTCCCACAAAGGGTTGGTTCCCGGGAACAGCAATGTTGGCGATTTCCCCAATGTAATGGGAAACCTCGGTCAGATGAGCGAGTCTCTCCTCTTCAAGGCACTTGTAGCCCAGCTTCAACTGGAGGTTGGGAATCACCGAACAGAGGTTGGCGTTCCCACAGCGTTCCCCAAACCCGTTGATTGTTCCCTGGACCTGGCGCACGCCACACCTGACCGCAGTAATGGTGTTGGCAACTGCGAGCTCCCCATCATTATGGGCATGAATTCCCAGCGGTCGGTTGACCTTCTGGAGCACCAGCCCCACGATCTCAGCAATCTCGTGAGGAAGTGTCCCTCCATTGGTGTCACAAAGAACAATCCAGTCAGCACCTGCTTCTGCAGCTACTTTGAGGGTCTCCAGAGCGTAGTCACGGTTTGACTTGAAGCCATCGAAGAAGTGCTCGGCATCGTAAATTACTTCCTTTCTGTGCTGCTTCAAGTAGACGATGCTTTCCCGAATCATCCTTAGGTTTTCCTCAAGGGTCGTCTGAAGAGCAGAATAAACATGCAAATCCCAGCTTTTCCCGAAAATGGTCACCACAGGGGTTTCCGCTTCTAGCAGTGCCTTAATGTTGGCATCTTCGGCAACATGAACCCCTGCCTTTCTCGTGGAGCCGAAAGCGCAGATCCGGGCATTTTTTAGGGAAAGCTGGCGCACCCGGTGGAAATAATCCATATCCTTGGGGTTGGAGCCAGGCCAACCCCCTTCGATGTAGGGTATCCCCAGTTCATCGAGCTTCTCGGTGATCTTCAGCTTGTCCTGCACAGTAAAGCTGATGCCCTCAGCCTGGGCACCATCCCTCAGTGTGGTGTCATAGACGTGTACCTTTAAATCCCCACAGCTCCTCATCCTCTCTTTTTTAATTTTTTACTTGCTTTTGAGAGGCCAATCGGTAGTGTTCATTTGCTAGAAATTCCTGAATTTGTTATGTTGCCTTTGTAACTTGATTTGTGGCTCAGCTTTTAGTGACTTCAGCAGCAACCAGGGAACCCATCTCCGCAGTAGTCACCATTTTACCGCCCTCGGTCATAATGTCCGGAGTGCGGTATCCCAGGTCGAGCACACTAACTACCGCCTTTTCGACGGCCCGGGCTGCTTCCTCGTGCCCGAAGGAATACCTCAACATCAAGGCTGCAGAAAGGATCGTAGCCAGCGGGTTGGCCTTCTGCTGTCCGGCGATATCAGGCGCAGACCCGTGGGCCGGCTCGTAGAGAGCGACCTGGCCTCCCAGACTCGCCGAGGGCAGCATTCCGATGGAACCCCCTAATACACTTGCCTCATCAGTGAGGATGTCCCCGAACATGTTTTCGGTAACAATCACATCAAACTGGCGGGGATAGCGCACCAGTTGCATGGCAGCATTGTCCACATACATGTGCTCAAGCTCCACATCTGGGTATTCTTTCCCGAGTTCAGTAATCACCTCTCTCCAGAGCCGGGAACTTTCGAGGACATTGGCTTTATCCACCGAGGTCACTTTCTTCCTGCGCTTCCTGGCGATCTCAAAGGCCAGCCGACCAATGCGCCTGATCTCGTCTGTGGTGTAAACAGCAGTGTCGAGTGCTCGTTCTTCTCCATTGAGCTTTTCCCTTTTCTTTTCCCCAAAGTAGATTCCCCCGGTAAGTTCCCGGAGAACTACAAGATCCAAACCTTCAACAAGTTCTCTCTTTAATGGAGAAGCATCGATGAGTGCTGGATAGAGAACCACTGGTCTAATATTGGCGTAAAGACCGAGGTGCTTGCGCAAGGGAAGTAAAGCCCCAGCTTCCGGCCTCAGCTTTGGGGGTAAGTGGTCCCACTCGGGTCCCCCTACTGCCCCAAGCAAGATGGCATCACATTGTTCACACAACCTCAGGGTCTCGTCTGGAAGGGGCACACCATAAGTATCAATTGCTGCTCCCCCGATGAGAGCTGTCCGAAAATTGAAGGTAATCTGATAGCGCCTCCCGACAGCCTCAAGAACCTTCACAGCCTCTGGCACGATTTCGGGTCCAATCCCATCTCCAGGCAGTAAGAGGACTTCAGGCATGGTTTTTCATCCTTTCCCGAACGTAATTGATGAGTCCCCCTGCTTTGATAATCTCCTGCATGAAAGCAGGGAAAGGAACAGCTCGATAGGTTTTCTTTTTGCTCAAGTTTTTAATCATCCCTGCTGCTAGATCAACTTCTACCTCATCCCCGGTTTCCAATTCAGCAGCAGCTTCAGGACACTCAAGGATCGGGAGCCCAATATTGACGGCGTTCCTGTAGAAAATCCGAGCAAAAGAGGCTGCGATCACACAGGAAACACCTGCTCCCTTGATGGCCAGTGGAGCGTGTTCCCGAGAGGAACCACAACCGAAGTTTTTCCCGGCAACGATAATATCTCCCTTACTGACCTTCTGGGCAAACTCCGGATCAGCATCTTCCATACAGTGAGCAGCAAGCTCCTTGGGGTCAGATGTGTTCAGGTAGCGCGCCGGAATGATCACATCTGTATCAACATCGTCCCCAAACTTCCACACATATCCTCTGATCTCCATCTATTTGACAACCTCCTCGGGATGGGTGATATAACCCGTAACCGCCGAAGCCGCAGCAACAGCAGGTCCTGCCAGATATACCTCGCTTTCCGGGTGCCCCATCCGGCCCACGAAGTTCCTGTTGGTGGTAGCCAGAGCCCGCTCACCGCTGGCGAGAACCCCCATGTGCCCACCCAGACAGGGGCCGCAAGTTGGAGTGCTCACAGCAGCTCCGGCCTCCACGAAAATCTGCAGCAAGCCTTCCCTGAGGGCATTGAGATAGATCTCCTGGGTCCCCGGGATCACGATCAGCCTTACCCGGGGATGAACCTTTTTCCCCTCGAGGATCTGAGCGGCAATCCGCAGGTCTTCCATCCGCCCGTTGGTGCAGGAACCGATGACTACCTGATCAATCTCAATGCCGCCGATCTCGGAGACAGCTTTCGCGTTTTCCGGAAGGTGGGGAAAAGCCACCTGGAGGTCGATCTCACTGGCATCATATTCCCTGACTTCACAGTATTCGGCATCGGGATCACTTGCCAGCAGTTGATAAGGCCGCTTGGCCCTCTTCTCGACATAAGCCCGTGTTTTTTCGTCGGGAGCAATGATCCCGTTCTTGGCACCAGCCTCAATAGCCATGTTGCAGATAGTAAATCGGGAATCCATCGAAAGTGCAGCAATCGCCTCACCGGTGAATTCCATCGCCTTGTAGAGGGCACCATCAACACCAATGTCACCGATGGTATAAAGGATCAAATCTTTTCCCGTGACCCACTTACCAGGCTTCCCGTGATATACGAATTTAATCGACTCGGGCACCTTAAACCAGCACTCACCCAAGGCCATCCCCGCAGCAACATCAGTGCTGCCCACACCTGTGGCAAACGCACCGAGGGCACCGTAGGTGCACGTATGGGAATCGGCACCGATCACCAGATCGCCAGGAACAACCAGACCCTGCTCGGGAAGGAGACAGTGCTCGATCCCCATTCGTCCGACCTCGAAATAGTTGGTGATCCCCAACTTTCGGGCAAACTCCCGGACAACTTTGCACTGTTCTGCAGATTTGATGTCCTTATTGGGAGTAAAGTGGTCAGGAACGAGAACAACCCTTTCCGGGTCAAAAACGCGGTCGACACCCAACCTGGCGAACTCCCTGATGGCCACAGGTGCAGTGATGTCGTTGGCAAGAACAACATCGAGTCGGCAGTTGACCAGTTCACCGGGACGCACCTGCTTCTTTCCGGCGTGGGCTGCGAGAATCTTTTCGGTAATGGTCATCCCCATGTAAAACTCCTCCTACCCCTTCTTCAGAATCTCCTCACCAAGTTCGTAGATCACTTTATTAACAGCATTGATGTAGGCTTTCACACTGGCCTCAATAATATCAGTGCTCAGACCCCGACCGATAAAAGTCCTTCCTTCATACTCCACCCGGACAGTGACTTCCCCGAGAGCGTCCTTGCCGCCAGTGATGGCGCTCAAGGAGTAGTCGCTCAACTTGAGGTTGCTGATCCCGGTGATCTTGTCGATCGCCTTAAAGGCAGCATCAACAGGACCATCCCCACAGGCGGCTTCCTCGGTGACCGTCCCGTTGCGCTGGAGGCCTACGGTCGCCGTCGGGACGATCGTCGTCCCACTGGAGACGTGAAGATAGGCCAGTTGGTAGAGTTCAGGAATCAACTTGATCTCATTCTTGACGATGGCCTCGAGGTCGCGGTCGGTGATCTCCTTCTTGCGGTCCGCCAACTCCTTAAACCTGGCGAAAGCCTTGTCAAGCTCCTCATCCTTGAGGAAGTAGCCAAGTTCAGCCAACCGCTGCCTGAAGGCATGGCGCCCGGAGTGTTTGCCCAGGACAATGTTCGACTGGGGCAAACCAATCAGCTCAGGGTTCATGATCTCATAGGTCGCCCGCTCTTTAAGAACACCGTCTTGGTGAATTCCTGATTCGTGGAGGAAGGCGTTCTTGCCGACAATCGCTTTGTTGGGCTGGACGGGCATCCCAGTAAGTGAGCTCACCAGCTTGCTGGTGCGGTAAATCTCCTTGAGATTGATTCCAGTCTCCTTTTTAAAGTAAGACTTCCTGGTATAAAGAGCCATCACAATCTCTTCAAGGGCGGCATTGCCTGCCCTTTCCCCCAACCCGTTGACCGCGCACTCCACCTGAGTTGCCCCATTTTCAACCGCGGCCAGCGAGTTGGCCACAGCCAGGCCCAGGTCATTATGACAGTGAACACTCAAGACCACTTTATCGATGTTGCGGACACGCCTGCGGATCTCGGCAATAAATTCCCCGAACTCAAAAGGGGTGGCATAGCCGACCGTGTCGGGAATGTTGACTACGGTAGCTCCGGCATCGATCACTGCCTCAACAACCCGGCAAAGGTAGTCGAGATCACTCCTGAAGGCGTCCTCAGCCGAAAACTCAACATCTTCAGTGTAGCTCTTGGCCCGCTTCACTGCAGCCACCGCCATATCCAAAACCTCGTCCCTGCTTTTGCGAAGCTTATACTTCAGGTGAATGTCTGAAGTGGCAATAAAGGTGTGGATCCTGGGGCGTTCAGCCTCTTTCAGGGCTTCCCAGGCACGGTCGATATCCTTCGGGTTCGCCCTGGCGAGGGCAGCAATCACTGGCCCTCGCACCTGACGGGCGATCTCTTGAACCGCCGCAAAATCACCTGGTGAAGCAACCGGAAAACCTGCTTCAATCACATCAACATTAAGCCTGGCAAGCTGATGGGCGATTTCCAGCTTCTCCTGAACATTTAAGGTTACTCCGGGTGACTGCTCACCATCCCGGAGCGTTGTGTCAAAGATGTAAACCCGATCTCCCACTTTCTCGAATGCCTCCCAATTCTATCTCTGTTTATCTCTTCTTGAGCCAGGGCATCATCTCTCTGAGCTTCTTCCCGACAACTTCGATCAAGTGTTCGGCCTGTTGTTTTTTGAGGGCGTTATAGACCGGTCTTCCAGTCATATTTTCCAGGATCCACTCCCGCGCAAAGGTGCCGTCCTGAATTTCTTTAAGAATCCGCTTCATTTCCTTCCTGGTTTCCTCAGTGATGATCCTCGTGCCCCGCGTAAGGTCACCGTACTCTGCAGTGTCACTGATCGAGTAGCGCATCCAGCTAATGCCACCCTCGTACATCAGGTCGACGATCAGCTTCAGCTCGTGGAGACACTCGAAATAGGCAATCTCAGGCTGGTATCCAGCCTCAACAAGGGTATCAAAACCAGCCCTGACGAGCTCCGTCACTCCACCACAGAGAACCACCTGCTCGCCGAAAAGGTCGGTTTCCGTCTCCTCCTTAAAAGTCGTTTCGATAACCCCGGCACGCGTGGCCCCGATTCCCTTGGCGTAGGCGAGGGCGATCTGCATCGCCTTCCCGGTGTAATCCTGGTGCACAGCAACCAGGGCGGGGACACCGATCCCTTCCTCGAAGGTCCTGCGCACGAGGTGTCCGGGGCCCTTCGGTGCCACCATGAAGACGTCAACATCAGGTGGAGGAACAATCTGGCCGTAGTGGATGTTGAAGCCGTGAGAAAAGCTCAAAGCATTGCCCGGTCTGAGGTTGGGTGCAATATCCTTTTTGTAAACTTCAGGCTGGCGGTCATCAGGAATTAAGATCTGGACAATGTCTGCCTTCTCCGCGGCTTCTGCAGCAGTCATCACTTGAAATCCGGCGCTTGCAGCCTTCTCCCAGTTCTCACTACCAGGATACTCGGCAACGATCACCTGAACTCCGCTGTCACGGAGATTCTGCGCCTGGGCGTGGCCCTGGCTTCCATAGCCGATAACAGCCACCGTTTTCCCTTCCAGATACTTAAGATCAGCGTCACTATCGTAATAGATCTTCATCAAAAGCATCTCCTTTCTCTATAATCTATAAAATTGAGATTTAGTTTAGTCTCCGTACTTTGGTCCCCGCACCATGGCGATCTTCCCAGTGCGGACAAGTTCAAGGATCCCAAAAGGCCGCAACGACCTCTCAATTGCCCGGATCTTCCCCTCATCACCGGTACACTCGATAATCAGTGTGTCCTTCCCAATGTCAACGATGCGTGCCCGGAAGATCTCCACGATCTGCATGATTTCACCACGGACGGGAGGCTCAGCATGGACCTTGATCAGGATTAGCTCCCTGTCCACATATTCTTCCTCAGTAATGTCCCGCACATCAATAACATCAATCAGCTTGTTGAGTTGTTTGACCACCTGCTCGATGACCCGATCATCCCCATCAACAACAATGGTCATCCGGGACACAGTCGGGTCCTGGGTCTGACCAACTGCAAGGCTCTCGATGTTGTAGCCGCGTCTGCTGAATAAGCCAGCAACCCTGCTCAAGACACCAGGCTGATTTTCGACAAGAACTGCCAGCGTCCGCCTCATGATTCTAACCCCCTAGCATCTTCGTCAGTGGTTCCCCGGGCGGTACCATCGGAAAGACGTTTTCTTCACGAGCGATCACGAAGTCGATCACGACAGGCCCAGGAGTGGCCAGTGCCTGCTCAAGGGCAGGTCGAACCTCTTGAGCCTTGGTTACCCTGATTCCCTCGGCTCCGAAAGCCTCAGCCAGTTTCACAAAGTCCGGCGTGTCGGCAAGATCCGTATTCGAGTACCTCTTCTCGTGGAAAAGCTCCTGCCACTGGCGCACCATCCCCAGGTAGCGGTTGTTGAGGATGGCCACCTTCACGGGGAGCTTGTAGTGAACAGCAGTAGCCAGTTCCTGGCAGGTCATCAGGAAGCTCCCGTCCCCGGCGATGTCGATGACGATTGCCTCCGGACGGGCGACCTGGGCCCCGATGGCGGCAGGAAAGCCGAAGCCCATCGTCCCCAAACCACCTGATGAGATAAAGGTGCGGGGGTAAAGGGCTTTGTAATACTGGGCTGCCCACATCTGATTCTGCCCGACCTCGGTGGTGATGATTGCCTTCCCCTTTGTCAGCTCCCAGATCTGCTCAATGATGTACTGGGGTTTGAGGACCCCCTCCCGCAGTTCATAAGTGAGGGGGTATTCGGCCTTCCATTCCTCGATCTGGGACAACCACTCCCTGGTATCAGGGACTTCCACCCTCGAGATCAGCTCTCGGAGAACCTCTTTGGCATCTCCGACAATCGGGTAATGGGCATGGACGTTTTTTCCAATCTCTGCAGGGTCAATATCGATGTGGATTACCTTCGCTTGAGGAGCGAAAGCGTCAAGCTTCCCCGTAACCCGGTCATCGAAGCGCGCCCCGACAGCGATGATCAGGTCACTGTAGGATATGGCGTAATTAGCATACCTTGTGCCGTGCATCCCCAACATTCCCAAAGAAAGAGGATGTGTCTCCGGAAAAGCCCCTTTCCCCAGCAGGGTTGTAGTCACCGGGATCCGGGTTTTCTCCGCAAGTTCCCGGAGCTCCTCAGAAGCGTTTGAAGTAATCACCCCACCACCAGCGTAAATGACCGGGCGGCGCGCTTCCCCGATCACTTTGGCTGCCTGATAAACCTGGGTGGAGTCGAACTTCTCTGGGAGGCGGTAACCTCGAAAGGTAACCTTCGGCGGATATTCGAATTCCGTCTCAGCGAGGGTGACATCCTTGGGAACATCGATGAGAACAGGTCCCGGCCTCCCAGTTGTAGCGATGTAGAAAGCAGCCCTGATCGTTGAAGCTAACTGGCGCACATCCTTGACCAAAAAGTTGTGCTTGACGATGGGCATGGTGATCCCGGTAATATCTGCCTCCTGAAAAGAGTCCCTCCCGATGCTAGACACCGGAACCTGCCCGGTAATCGCAATAATGGGAATCGAATCCATGTAAGCATTGGCAATTCCTGTGACCAAGTTTGTTGCCCCAGGGCCTGAGGTGGCAATACAGACCCCAGGCCTTCCCGTCGCCCTGGCGTAGCCATCAGCAGCGTGAGCAGCACACTGTTCGTGGCGCACTAGGATGTGCTTGATCGAAGAGTCATAAAGCTTGTCGTAGAGAGGGATCACTGCACCACCGGGAATCCCAAAAACGACCTCTACACCCTCTTCTTCGAGAGCCCTGACAATGATCTCGGCGCCCGTTAACTTCACTCCGTTCACCCCCTTTTAAGCCCATTCAGTCAGAAAATACAGCACCTCTGCTGGCAGAAGTAACAAGCCGGGCATAACGGGCAAGATAACCTGTTTTCACCTTAGGCTCAGGCTGCTTCCAGTTTTCCCTGCGCCTGGCCAGCTCTTGTTCATCAACCAGCAAGGTTAATTTTCTGTTGGGGAGGTCGATGGCAATCTGGTCTCCTTCCTCAACAAGAGCTAAAGGTCCGCCTTCAGCAGCCTCAGGAGAAATGTGCCCAATGGATGCGCCTCTGGTTGCTCCGGAAAAGCGACCATCAGTGATCAGAGCAACATCCTTGTCCAGACCCATACCGGCAACAGCAGACGTCGGTGTCAGCATTTCCCGCATTCCCGGTCCTCCTTTGGGACCTTCATACCTGATCACGATCACATCTCCGGGCTTGATTTTGCCCCCGAGAATGGCAGCAACAGCATCTTCCTCACAGTCGAAAACCCTTGCTGGGCCTGTATGCACAAGCATTTCCGGGGCCACTGCGGAGAGCTTGACAACCGCACCTTCAGGTGCCAGGTTCCCCCTGAGGATCGCCAGACCTCCAGTAGGGCTGTAGGGATCATCAACAGTTCTAATCACTTCGGGACGCCTGATCTTCCTTCCCTCAACGTTCGAGGCAAGGGTCTTTCCTGTCACCGTTAAAGCCTCTCCCCGGAGCAATCCATACTTAAGCAGTTCCGCCATTACTGCAGGTATTCCCCCGGCTTCGTCCAGGTCTTGAATATGGTAGCCACTGGCAGGGCTGAGACGGCAGAGATTAGGAACTTTTCTGCTAACCTCTTCAATAAAATCAAGGTCAATTTCAACCCCTGCTTCATGAGCGACAGCAAGAAGGTGGAGAACTGTATTGGTGGAACCACCAAGGGCCATGTCAACAGCAAAAGCATTCCAAAAAGCATCCTTTGTCATGATGTCCCTTGGCCTGATATCCTTCTTCAAGAGCTCCATCACCTGCCAGCCCGCCTCTTTAGCGAGCCGGACGCGAGCAGCATGAACTGCAGGGATCGTCCCGTTTCCGGGAAGGGCAATTCCCAGGGGCTCGGTGAGACAGTTCATCGTGTTGGCGGTAAACATTCCGGCACAAGACCCGCACCCCGGGCAGGCCTGGTTCTCCAGTTCGGTAAGCTCATCAAGAGTGATCTTTCCGGCACTATAAGCACCAACCCCTTCGAAGACATTGCTCAAGCTGACATCCTTGCCCTGGAAGCGGCCTGCCAGCATCGGGCCACCACTGACAACAATTGAAGGAATGTTGAGCCTGGCTGCAGCCATCAGCATCCCTGGGATTATCTTGTCACAATTGGGAATAAAAACAAGGGCATCAACAGCATGTGCCCTTGCCATGACCTCGATGGAATCGGCAATCAACTCCCTGCTCGCCAGGGAAAAGCGCATCCCCTCGTGGTTCATGGCAATACCATCACAAACCCCGATGGTGTTGAACTCGAGGGGTGTTCCCCCATTGGCGCGGACACCAGCCTTCACTGCAGCAGCAATCGCATCCAGGTGGATATGACCGGGGATGTACTCGTTCTGGGAATTAACGATCCCTACGAGAGGGCGTTCCAGTTCCCAATCGGTAAGCCCAAGAGCCTTCAGTAAGGAGCGGTGGGGAGCTTTTTCGATTCCTTTTTTTATTTTGTCGCTGTTCAAACAACTCACCCTTTCCTGAAATTTTGCCCTACTTTTCCTCAGGATAGATCTCGGGACCATCCGTCTTTGTCAAATTGCGGAATTCGCTAATCAGATTCCTGGTAATCTCTCCTGGTTTCCCGCTGCCGATAACGCGGCCATCAACCTTTACCACAGGGACGATTTCTGCAGCAGTTCCAGTCAGGAAACATTCATCAGCAACATAAAGGTCATGCCTGGTAAAGACCCTCTCCGCGGTAGGGTAGCCCAGCTTGGCTGCAAGCTCGAGGACAACATTACGGGTCACTCCCTCAAGAATCCCCAGGTGAGAGGGTGGAGTAATTACTTCCCTCTTTTTCACAATAAAGATGTTGTCTCCAGTGCACTCTGAGACATATCCCTCATTGTTGAGCATGATCGCTTCAGGAACCCCAGCGAGGTTGGCCTCGATCTTGGCCAGGACATTGTTAAGATAATTCAAGGACTTGACTCGGGGATTGACACCCTCAACGATGTTCCTGCGGGTGGGCACAGTCACTACTTCCAACCCGTTTTCGTACATTTCCTCGGGATACAACTGAATCTGGGCAGCAATGATAAAAATCGTTGGTTGCGAACACTTGCGGGGATCAAGACCAAGATCCCCCTTCCCCCTAGTCACCACCAGTCTGATGTAAGCATCCCTGAGGTTGTTGCGGCGCAGGGTCTCGAGAACAGCCTCCTGCATCTCCTCCTTAGACATCCCAATGTCTAGCATGATCGATTTGGCAGACTCATAGAGGCGGTCGAGGTGTTCCTGAAGGCGGAAGACCCTCCCGTTGTAGGCCCTAATCCCCTCGAAGACTCCGTCCCCGTACAGCAACCCGTGGTCGAAAACAGAAACTTTAGCCTCTTCCTCATCAACGAACTTCCCGTTAAGATAGATGATAAGCCCCAAGCATATCTCCCCTTCCCTCTGAACTTTAGGAGAAAATACTGGCTAAGAAGAAGTTATAAAAAAGCCCCTCCCGCCGCCAAGACACTTTCTGCCAGGGACGAGAGGGACCCGCGGTACCACCCTGTTTGCTGTCCCAAGGGACAGCCCCTCATCTGCCAGATTGTTAACGGAAATCTGGCACATCCGGCTCCGCCTACTGGGCATCAGCCGTTCAGAGAGCAACACTCCGGGAGGATGTTCCACCTGCTCCTGGTACCGGTTCCCAGCCCACCCGGCTCTCTGAAACCAGGTTGGCAGAGGAACGTGTTCCCTTCATGGTCTTTAAACCCTTGAAGTTTTGCTAATTAGTATAGATAAAACAGGTCCTGCCTGTCAATAGCGACAGGGCTGAAGGTGGGGTTCTTCTTTTTTCTCGATGCGTAGGCCTTGGGCCTGAGAAATGAGACTGAGAAAAAAAGAGCCCGACGGGCTCTTCGCTTAACAGGTTTTTCATATCTTGTGGATGTATCGATATCCCAGCATGGTTATCTGGTAGCCTATGGCTTCCAAGCTAATCTTGGTAGGGTTGTAGGTTAGTGTTAGTAGCCTGTGGACGGGTAGCGGCAGCACCTTAGTCACACCGGGAAGAGAACGCAGGGTGTTACTCAACTTCTTTGCGTCCTCATCGGTGGTCATATCAGCAATAATAAGGGTAACGGTTACCTCCTGGTTCGTCCAATTTCCTGAACCTACCAGAGCTCTGATCTCCGAAGCGTAAAAGCTCACGAGCCTTTCACCTCCAGGTATTTTGCTCTCTTTATTGTATGAAGGCAGCCCCTCACATTCTCCTGCCGCAGACCCATATACTAATTTAAGGTCAGATGGTCAGATCATGTACCCGAGGGAGGGGAAAGATTGTCCGTTACCATTGTCCTTAAGGCAATAGGCCCTCAAGAGCCCGCTTTTTGCAGCTTGCTAGAGAGCTTAGCTCGAGCTTTGGAGGAGCGCAGCTTGCGCGTGCTGCAATTACCTCCCAAATCCAGCGATGGTAGATTATTACAAGTATGGCGTGCCCGACTATTACTGATTATTGCCCCCGGTAGTGGGGACAATACCAGCAAAGAGATCGACCTAAAATTCTATTACTCCATAAAGGGGAGTGAGGACAGCCTGGAAGTAATTGGGGCCATAATCGAGGAGATGCTGCTCCACAAAGAGCTGTTTAACTATTCCTTGGCCCCCATGTGGGAGTTGATGCTGCGCCCCGCTTATTATCGGCTCTTGCACAACAGCCAAACCCCTTCTGTGCTAATAGAAGTCCGCAGAGCGACTGCGTTGGAAGCTTCAAGTGCCTGTCTGTCGGATAGGATAGCTCAAGGTATAGCACGTTACTTCCAGGTACTACCGCAAGCTTCGCAGGACAACAACCCGGGCAACTACCCTTACGCCGAACCAGTTCGGGTAGATGGGCTCCAAGACAAAACAGAAGAGCCCAGCCCCAGTGACCAAGGAGACGTGGCGCGCGTGGGAGTCGTGGCGAAAGAAGAATCTGCAGAGATGTCTGCTGGTATGAAGATGCCTACGGAGGAAATACCAGCTGAAGCAGAAGGGAAACCCGCACAAGAACAGTACAACCGGGAACTTTCTCCAGAACCTGATCGGAGCCTCCATTCCAGTCCTAATCAATCCCCTAAAGGAGCAAGGCCTAAAGCTCGTCCCAGATACTGGAGCGGTAATCCTTTAGCTCCGCCAGAAGATGCCCCCATCTATTACATCAAACACCCCAATCCCGGAGAAGCAACACTTTGGGCCACGCCCGCTTTCCGTACCTCTACCCCCACAACTGATAACTTAAAGAGCCTGGAGGAGTTGGTTTCAAGCCTGAAGCGCATAAATAAACCAACTCCTCCGTAGGTAGCTAGCTTCAGAGACCTTAATATAGTCGAAAAGCACCGTCTTTCCAGACGGTGCTTTTCGATATCTAGTTTCGATATCTAGAAGCATTGGGCCGGAGGTGATGGCGGACAGACGCCAGGCGCCACCACGCAAGGAGAAGGAACACAGAACCCGTAACTGGGCACCAGCAGCTGGACAGTGAGCAGGGTCTTGATCACAACGCATACTTGAAAGTCGCAGGTTATATTTATGGTGGTTAGGCCTACGGCTGATACTACGCAGTTGCAGAAAAGAAGCGTACTTTCGCTGCAATCTACAGAGACTCCCTCGGGAGCACAAAGGGTTACGATCTTGGTGAAAGTGAATACCCTGTCTGCCGTTTCAGTGGTGTTGTTGGGATTCGTCAGAGTAACGGGTACCGAAACTACCAAGGTAAGATTGGCAAACCCCCCGGTGGTAGGCTGTTTATCTATCACGCTGCAGGAGATGGACTGGTTAGGAGTAAGGCTACAGGGTATGGCCTGACCTACGGTAAAAGTACCGGTAACGAATTCACCACCTATCCCGGTGCTCACTGTTGTATCGCGGCTTCTGGTCTCTACTTGGAAGCAGCTATCATAGACCTTCTCCACCACTATGCATTCAATTCTGGTAGGTGGCGGGCATCCTTCCGGCGGACATTGGCCGGGCCGGATTACCTGTTGCTGGATTACGGTTTCATCAGACATAGCCGATTATCCCCCTTTCAGTGGAGTTAAGTTTGTTGCCTGATACTATAATATTGCAGCCACCTGTAAGGTGTGCTAAGTAGCTCAGGCAAGAACCAGGCAAGGATATTGGAATAGCAGCGGCCCGGAGAAGAGCCCGCCGGTAGAAGAGAATATTAAGCTTGGGTGACAAGACTCTAAGCACCGCTGGCTTGGTGGTCGCTGGCCCAGGGTCAACCCGGGAAAGGTTTACCAACCCGTAAGCGGTCTGTAATTCCTCCCTCCGAATGGGCGACCGGGCTGTTATCTTCTTGCTTCTTTAGGCTTTGCCGGGCGCGCCAGGACTCAAGGTGAGAGACAGGATCTATCTTCCATGCGGGTTATCCTGTATTTTCTCTACCTGATGCGGTCCGTGGTAAACTCTTTCATCGAAACCAGCCCCCTTTTCGGACCTCGAGCGGATCCGAATTTTCAACGCTGCTGCTCCCCTAAGAGGGGTGGAATAAACAATAAAGAACCTTTATATGATAATCAACGAGACCACATCCAACTGGCGGGGACTTTTAATTCAAAGGGGATGATCGCGTTGGAAAACAAGGGGAAGATCAGAATGCTCTTCCCTGGCGGCAACACCTGCCAGGGCTTTTACTCTTTCTACAACAACATCATCGAAGAAGACGCCAATCGGGTCTTCATCCTCAAGGGGGGACCGGGAACCGGGAAATCGACATTAATGCGCCAGGTCGGAGAGGAAATGCAAAAAAGAGGCTATGACCTGGAATTCCACTGGTGCTCCTCGGATCCTGATTCACTCGACGCCATCGTCATTCCTGAGCTCAAAGTCGCCCTCATCGATGGGACTGCTCCTCATGTGACCGACCCTGGCTACCCAGGTGCAGTTGAAGAAATCGTCAACCTGGGTGACTGCTGGGATGAAAAGAAATTAACGGCCTACAGGCGAGAAATCGTCCAGCTCGGCAAAAAAAACCGGAAATATTTCGATGTGGCTTACAGCAACCTGAGAATAGCGAAAAGCGCCCGAGAAGAAGAGAAAGCCCTCTACGCAGAAGGTATCGATGAAGAAGCCTTCACCAGAACATCAAGGGGGCTTTTTGAGGACTTGTTCGGAACGAAAATGCTCCAGGGAATTAGTAAACCGAAAGAGCGGCATCTCTTTGGATGGGCGATCACCCCGGGAGGGATCGTCCACCACCTGCCGACCATCCTCGGGGAAACTGAGAAACTCCTCCTCATCCAGGGATGCCCAGGATCAGAGACAGAAAAAGCCATCAAGCTGGCTGTGGAACTCGGCTATCACTGCAGTTTTGCCTGCGAAGTCTATCACTGTGCCTTCGACCCTGAGCACATCGACCTGGTTGTCTTTCCAGAACTGAAAACAGCAGTTCTCCACGACTTTCCCGAACTAAATTTCGACCCTCAAGCAGACGCGGGTTCGAAGGAAATCAGGGTTTACGACTTTACCACCTGCATCGCCAAAGGAAAACTGGAACCACACAAGGAATACCTGGAACATCTCCGGAAAATCTTCGAGGACAGCCTGAACAGAGCCATTTCCAGCCTGAAACAGGCAAAAGAAGTCCACGACCAACTGGAGT
This sequence comes from Bacillota bacterium, assembly GCA_036742135.1. Lineage (GTDB taxonomy): Bacteria > Bacillota > DSM-12270 > Thermacetogeniales > Thermacetogeniaceae > 50-218. The sequence continues at coordinate 144 of DAINRC010000004.1, read as the reverse complement.
CATTTTACATAAGAGCAGTCGACTTCGGGAAAGTAGAACAGAAGCGGCAACTAATTCTCAAGAAGATTCTCAGCTTCACCTAGGGAAAGGTGTCAAGCGTCAATGAAAATGTCAGGGAAAACTCGTCAGTGAATTTGTCAGGGT
>DAINRC010000003.1:0-52691 GCA_036742135.1 Bacillota bacterium | reverse complement strand
CATTACTCCCGTCCCACACTTTTTATTATAGAGCCCAATTTTTACATAAGACCTCAAAGGCAACTGTTTTTCAAACTTTCCAAAGAATGGCGCAAATAGGGGACAAGTTCCTCTTTACCTTTATAGAGGACCTCCCCGGAAGCCCGCCACTTGACCTCAACTAACCCATTTTCCACAGCACGACTTCCAATAACGATGCGCACAGGATAACCAATCAAGTCGGCATCCTTAAACTTTACTCCCGGACGCTCGGAACGATCATCGTAAATGACATCAATCCCAGCAGCAGCAAGACTCTGGTAAACTTCCTCAGCCATCCTCACCTGGAGCGTATCCCTGTGGCTGACAGGAATAACCACAACCTCATAAGGAGCAATAGAAGGCGGCCAGATAATCCCATCCTCATCATGGTGCTGTTCCACAGCTGCAGCCATTGTTCGGGTAACCCCGATCCCATAGCACCCCATGACAATGGGAACCTCTTTTCCATTTTCGTTCAAAACTGTCGCCCCTAAGGCCTTACTATACTTTACTCCCAGCTTGAAGATCTGTCCAACCTCAATCCCGCGCTTTACGTGGAAGGGAGCCTTGCAGTGTGGACAGAGATCTCCGGCACCAGCAACTCTGAGGTCAGCCCAGGCATCAACCTGATAGTCGCGGCCGATGTTAACATTTCTGTAGTGATAATCTTCCTTATTAGCACCGGCAACAGCATTCACTAGAAACTTCACTTCATGATCAGCAATAATCTTAATCTTCCCTTTTTCCCGCAAGCCGACAGGGCCTGCGTAGCCGAGAGGAACACCAAACACTTCCATGACTTCATCCTCAGAGGCGATTTCCACACTATTAGCACCCAGGAAATTCTTCACTTTAATCTCATTAACAGACCGGTCACCACGAACAAGCACTGCCACGTATTCTCCGTCGACCTTGTAGAACATCGTTTTAATCAACCGCTGACTAGGAACCCCAAGATAATCGGCAACCTCCTTGACTGTGCGCATACCAGGGGTTGCCACCATCTCCAGGAGCTGAGGCTGTTCCTCAAACGGAATGATTTGGGGATCACATGGAGCCTTTTCCACATTGGCAGCATAATCACAGGAGGTGCAGAAAACCACTTCTGACTCCCCGGTATCTGCCAAAACCATGAATTCGTGAGTTTCTCCTCCACCAATAGCCCCAGGATCTGCCTCAACCACCCTGAAGTCAAGACCACACCTTTTGAAGACACGGCAGTAAGCCTCGTACATCTTTTGGTAGCTGACCTCTAACCCTGCCTCATCTTTATCGAAAGAGTAGAGGTCTTTCATAATGAACTCACGAGCACGCAAAAGACCAAAGCGAGGCCTCTTTTCGTCCCGATACTTGTTCTGAATCTGGTAAAGCAAAAGAGGCAACTGGCGGTACGACTTTACTTCATTTCTGATAATATCCGTGATCAGTTCTTCATGCGTAGGACCCAAGCAAAAATCGCGACCATGCCGATCGCAAAGGCGAAACATCTCCGGGCCATAAACATCCCAGCGTCCCGTCTCCTGCCAAATCTCTGCAGGCTGGATAATCGGCATCAGGAGTTCTACTCCCCCTGCCCGGTTCATCTCTTCCCTGATGATCTGCTCAATTTTCATAACTACTTTGTAGCCGAGGGGAAGGAGTGTGTAAATGCCAGAGGCCACCTTCCGCAACATCCCGGCTCTCATAAGAAGCTGATGACTGATCGTATCAGCCTCTGCAGGAACCTCTCGAAGTGTTGGAATCAAGGTCTGAGTTACCCTCATCCCGATCATCTATCCTCCCACTAAGATTTTTCCTGCTCCTTAAGCTCAGTCCCTAGCATCTCCGCTATCTCAGCAAGGAGAACATCAACTAGTTCTGCTTCAGGGACTTTCCTGATCAGTTTACCCTTCTTGAAGAGGAGACCACATCCTTTTCCGCCAGCTATCCCGACATCCGCCTCTTTCGCTTCTCCGGGCCCGTTCACCGTGCAGCCCATAACCGCCACTTTAAGTGGCCCCTCTACATGAGGCAATCTTTCCTCAACAGCTTTTACAACAGCAAACAAATCAAACTGACACCTACCACAGGTAGGGCAGGAAATAAGCTCAATCCCCTGCTTCCGCAGACCCAAAGACCTGAGAATAGCAAGCCCTACCTTGACTTCTTCATGAGGGGGTGCAGTTAAGGAAACCCGAATAGTATCCCCAATACCTTCTGCAAGCAGAGTCCCGATTCCTATCGCTGACTTGATCGTCCCTGTCCACGGGCCTCCTGCTTCGGTTACCCCCAGATGGAGGGGATACTCAACACGCTCTGCCAAGAGCCTATAGGCCTCGATTGTCATCTTCACGCTCGATGCTTTAACCGAAATCTTGAGGTTAAAGTAACCTTCCTTCTCCAGCAAGGCAACGTGTGCCAGTGCACTCTCCACCAAAGCCTCAGCTGTGCGTCCATACTTTTCGAGAAATTTCCGGTGGAGAGAACCAGCGTTAACACCAATTCGGATCGGAACTTGGCGTTCGGCAGCAGCTCTCACCACTTCCCGAACATACTCTTTTCTGCCGATGTTTCCAGGATTGATCCTGATCCCATCAGCACCGCTTTCAATTGCCAGAATTGCTAGTTTGTAGTCAAAATGAATATCGGCAACAAGAGGAACCTGAATTTCTTTCTTAATCTCAGCCAGTGCCCTCGCGGCTTCCTCATCTGGAACAGCAACTCGCACAATATCACAACCAAGTGCTTCTAGTTCTCGAATCTGGTTAATCGTTGCTCCAACATCTCTCGTGTCTGTCTTGGTCATCGACTGGACAGTAACAGGAGAACCACCGCCAACAGGCACCTTTCCGAGGTAAATCTTTTTGGTCATTCGCCTTTTCAAAGCAACCACCTAATCCCCGTTCAGGATTCGCATAAGATCGTTATAAGTTATCAGGATAATCAAAAACATCAGAAAAGCAAAACCAACAAGGTGGATAAAGTTTTCTTTATCAGGGTCAACCGGCTTCCCCCGAATTCCTTCAATGAGCAAAAACACTAATCTGCTGCCATCTAGTGCAGGAATCGGGAGAAGATTGATGAGGGCGAAATTAATGCTCAAGATCGCTGTAAAGGTCAGTAGATAGCCAACACCCACTTCTGCTGCCTCACCGATCATCTTAGTAATTCCCACAGGCCCAGCAATCTCCTCGGCAGACACTGAGCCGGTAACCATACCCAGCAGACCATGGAGGATCATTGAGGCAAACTCGAAAGACCTGACCAGGCCGAGCTTCACCGCCTGGAGAAACCCCTGTCTCTCCCAGACCACACCTTGCCTGATCCCAATGAAACCAGCCCCAGTTTCCGGATTGAGCTGAGGCCGGATCAAGAAGCGATAAATCCTGCCATCGCGTTCGATCAGGAAGAGTGTTTCTTGACCAACTCTGTCCTGAACATTTGCGGCAATTTCTTCCCACTTCTCGATTTTGGCATCTGCCACCTGAACAATCCGGTCTCCGGGGCGGATTCCAGCATGTTCTGCAGGACTACCCGGGATCACCTCACCGACAACCGGCAGATCTGAAAGCACAGGAATACCGATAAAACTGAAAGTAAGAATAAACAAAACAACTGCCAGGAGAAAATTCATCAAAGGGCCAGCCGAAATTACGGCGATCCGGTCCCGCAAAGGTTTTTTACTGAAACCCTGGGGATGTTCATCTCCCCTTTCCATACCTGCCATTCTCACAAAGCCACCTAAGGGGATCAGACGGAGGGAATAAGTCGTTCCTCTTCCCCGAGAACAAACCTTAAACAGTGAAGGACCAAAACCTACACTAAACTCCTCCACATGAATACCTACAGCTCTCGCCACTAGGAAATGGCCGAACTCATGAACTACAATTAGCAAAGCAAGGACAAGAATAGGAACAGCAACACTTAGGAACACAGCAAACCTCCTACTGAGCTTAATAATTTGTGGTGATCAACCACTGTGCTTCTCGGCGCGCCCACTGATCAGCTTCAAGGAGCATCGCCAGGTTGGAGACAGGTTGTGGGTTATGCTGCTCCATGACCCTGGCGACAACCTGCGGTATCGCTAGAAAAGGGATTCTTTTTTCCAAAAAGGCAGAGACAGCCACTTCATTAGCAGCATTGAGGACAGCAGGCATTGTTCCTCCAGTTTTTCCTGCCTCCAAGGCAAGCTGGAGACAAGGAAAATTGTCAAGGTCGGGCTTTTCAAAAGTAAGTTTTCCTACAGCAACAAGATCGAGAGGTTGGAGCTGATTCTTTCTTCTTTCCGGGAATAACAAAGCATACTGGATGGGAATCCTCATGTCTGGCTGCCCCAGTTGGGCAAGGACAGCACCGTCTTGAAAAACAACAAGACCGTGGACAATGCTCTGGGGATGAATGAGGACCTCGATCTGTTCGTATTCGAGGTCAAACAGCCATTTTGCCTCGATTACTTCCAACCCTTTATTCATCAATGTTGCCGAATCAATAGTAATTTTCGGCCCCATTTTCCAAGTGGGGTGCCTAAGGGCCATTTCTGGAGTTACTTCTTCTAGCTTCTTTCTTGAATATCCTCGAAAAGGTCCTCCAGAACCGGTGAGGATCACTTTGGCTACACCTGAAGAGCCCTGGAGACACTGAAAAATCGCTGAATGCTCGCTATCCACGGGGATAATCGGGACTCCTCTCCGCCTGGCAGCCTCAATTACCAGACCTCCTCCTACAACGAGCGTTTCCTTGTTCGCAAGAGCCACAGTCTTCCCAGCCTCTATTGCCGCCAGTGTCGGCCGCAGACCGGCAACCCCTGTTACTGCAACAAGAACAAGATCGCAATCAGGAATTTGAACAAGCTCGAGCAAACCTTCTGCTCCTTGGAAACAGGTAATTCCAGCACCTTGCAAACGCCCTTCGAGAAGGGAGCCAGCTTCAGGGTCAACAACACCTACATAAGTTGGCCGGAAAGCGCGAACTTGTTCTTCCAGCAGATTGATATTTCTGTAGGCAGCCAGGCCGATGACCTGAAACAGGTCAGGGAACCAACTGATAACCTCTAAGGCTTGCCTGCCAACCGAGCCAGTGGAACCTAAAATTACGATCTTTTTCCTGTTTTTCATTTTTCCTTTTTTTCACCTTCGAAAAACGCCTTGTAAACGATTACTGCAGTGGGGCCAAGAATAACCCCCCAAACCCCTAAAACAGAAAGACCAAAATAGATAGCCGCTAAAGTAGTCAGGGGATGGAGACCAATAGACTGCCCTATTACTTTTGGTTCTAGAAACTGGCGCACCAATACGATTATACCATAAAGGAGCAGCAAACCAAGCCCAAAGCCAGGCTTGCCGGATAGAAAAGCCCACACACTCCAGGGAAGGTAAAGCAATCCTGGTCCCACAATAGGCAACACATCAAGTAAAGCTCCGAGGAGAGCAAGCAGATGGGCATAACCCACCTGGAGGAGCATTAGCCCGATAAGACTCTGAAACCCGGTAAGGGCAACCAAGAAAAATTGGGCCCGAAGAAAACCCCATAGAGTCTTCAGCAGCTTACCTACTACCTGAAGAAACGATTCCTGCCACTGTTCCGGAATAAACTTAAGAATGCTGGCATTGATGAGGTGGTAATCTCGTGCCCAGAAGAAGGTGGCCACAAATGTAATCACGATCAGGACAAAGTAGCGAGGAAGGTAAGTGGTAAAGTAGAAAACCCGGGTAAGAACAACACCAATGGCCCCTTTGAGAAAGTCAAAAATCTTCCAGAAGCTACCGACAGCTTCCTGGACGAACTCCGGTGGTACCCGAAGATTAAGCAAAAAAAGGCGGAACTTTTCAATGAACAAATCCAAATTCCAGTTCCGGATTTCCTCAGAATAACTGGCTAACTCTTGCGACAATTTAACGAGTTCCTCAATCAGGTTGGAAACGAGCAAAAAGAGCAAACCTCCAACAGCTATCAGGAAAATGATCAGGGCAAGAAAAGTTCCCCAGCTTCGGGAAAGACCAATCTTCCTCTGGAAAAAAGAGATCATAGGATCAAGGATCGAGGCGACACAGAAAGCAATCAAAAAAGGAAGAAGGGCACTAATGCCGGCGCGTAATAAGTTGGCACACATTGGCCAGAAAATGGTAAGGAAAAAGTAAACTCCGGCACCAACGAGAAGAATGGTAAGCACTTTTAAGAAAATCAGGAGGTTTCTTTCGAGATCAGAAGACACCCGATCACTCCTCTGTCAACAGAAAAACCTGAAGAAAAAATACGCTGTTGGGCAACTCCACAGAAAGCCGTCAAAACGGTCAAAAAAACCACCGTGTCCTGGAAGTAGATTTCCGGAATCCTTGACCTTACTTGCCCTCTTCAGAGCAGATTCAACAAGATCACCTAACTGCACAGAAACCCCAATAAGGAAGCTAAAAGCCAATACCCAAACAACTGAAAGGCGCAAAAGATGTGGAGAAAGTGCTGAAAAAACAAGCGACGCTAGACAAGTTAAGGATAGGCCACCGAGAACTCCCTCTACAGTTTTGTTGGGGCTTATATGGGGTAGGAGAAAATGCCGACCGCAACAGCAGCCTGCAAAATAGGCGCCAGTATCGTAGGCCCAAGTGGCTACCAAAACCAAAAGAGCCTCCTGAAACCCAAGAGGTTCCGACTTTCTAAGCAAAATGAAGAAGCTCAATAGAAGTCCTATATAGCAACTTCCCAAAAAAGATGTGCCCAGTTGTCCAAGACTCACTCTAGGAAAAAACACCAGAAGCCCCAAGAAGTGAGCCAGCAAGATCAATGTCCAACCAAACCACAACAGTTCTTCTTCTTTTCCTAATGGGGCAAAATATGAAATGAGAAGATAAGTAAGACCGCTTCCGTAAAATAACAAGGGCGGGGGAGCAAAATCCATCCTCCAGAGCATCTGCCGCAACTCGGACAACAAAACAATTGACAGAACCGTCATCCCTACGAGAAACAAGAGTCTCCCTTCATAGAGAAGCAAAAGAAACAAAGGGATTCCTACAACCGCAGTCAATACCCGCTTCCAAAGCAAAACAAGAAACCTCCTTAAAGACCCCCAAAACGGCGCTCCCTCTTCTGGTAATCCACCAGTGCCTGCAAAAAATGAACTTCACGAAAGTCAGGCCAAAAAACAGAAGTATTCCAGAATTCCGTATAAGCTACCTGCCAGAGCAAAAAGTTGCTGATCCGCAATTCGCCCGCAGGCCTGATCAAGAGGTCAGGGTCAGGTAAACCTGCTGTATCGAGATAACCGCTGAAAAGTTCCTCATCGATCATTTCAGGAATGAGTTCCCCTCTTTGAACCTTTTGAGCAATTTTACGAGCGGCTTCTACTATTTCTCTCCTTCCCCCGTAGTTGATGGCGATATTCAAAATCAGCTTCCTGTTTTCAGCAGTAAGTTCGAGAGCCTGTTTGAGGGCCTCCTGAGCAGAAAGGGGAAGTTCTTCAATACATCCTATGGTACGCATCTGGACCCCATGACGGTGAAGTTCGTTCACTTCTTTACGAATGTACTCGCAAAGAAGATTCATCAATTCCCTTACTTCTTCCTCAGGTCTTTTCCAGTTTTCTGTAGAAAAAGCGTAAACCGTTAAAACTTTAATGCCCAGTTCTAGGCAAATCCTGACAATAAGACGAAGCGTTTCTACACCAGCCCGATGTCCAGCGAACCGTGGCAGACCTCGCGCTTTCGCCCAACGCCCATTACCGTCCATAATAATCGCTACGTGATGAGGAAGTTTCGCTGGATCAAGGAGTTTGCGCAATCTCCGAGCCTTGTATGCTTCTACAAGTTCCTGGATTCTAATCCTACTCAAGTGGTCCCCAACCTCCAATTCTTGATAAGGAGCTGAAGAAAAACTCCCCCGTTTTGGGGGAACCTGCTACAGATCCTCTCCTTTCCCAATCTCAAGGGCAGGATCAGCGTAGTGCTCTTCAGCAATAACAACCTCAACCTGCCTCCCAGCAAGGAAGCGCTGCCGCAACACCCTCGCCCTCTTTTTACCCTCTGGTAAAGAACCAGTAACCCTAATGACTACCTGATAACCTGCTTCTTCGAGCAACTTCTTGGCCACCTCGACAGGTAAACAGACAACATCAATCTCCTGAGATTCCATCTTTCCCTTACTTCCTCACAACTCCATAATTTCCTTTTCTTTAGCCTCCAGCACCTGGTCAATCTTCTTAATATACTTATCGGTTAACTTTTGAATTTCATCCAGCTTGCGGCGTGCTTCATCCTCGGAGATCTCACCCTTCTTTTCACTAGACTTAACCTTATCATTCCACTCCCGGCGCAGGTTTCTGATAGCCACACGAGCTTCTTCCGCCTTTTTGCTGATGGCTTTGACCAGCTCTTTTCTCTTTTCCTGAGTGAGTGGAGGAATACTGATCCTGATGACATTACCATCACTGACTGGGTTCACTCCGAGATCAGACTTGAGGATAGCCTTTTCCACTTGGGGAAGAATATTTTTGTCCCAGGGCTGGACCACCAAGAGGCGGGGTTCAGGAACAGAAATCGTAGCCAATTGATTAACCGGGGTTGGTGCTCCATAATAGTCAACAAAAACCTTTTCTAAGAGTGCTGGAGTCGCTCTTCCGGCACGCATCGTCGCATATTCCTTAACCAGTAAATCTACCGTTTTCTTCATCTTTTCTTCCAGTTGCTGAAGAAATTCTTCTTTGCTCACCCACATCCCCCCCTATAAATGTACCTATTTCCTCACCCATAATCGCTTTAAGGATATTCCCTTCTCTGGTTATATCGAAAACAATGATCGGGATCTTGTTCTCCATACACAGGGAGACTGCAGTTGAGTCCATCACAGCCAAACCCCTATTGAGCACATCCAAATAGGTGAGCTTCTCGAACTTACGAGCAGCCGGGTTCTGCAGAGGATCAGAATCATAGACCCCATCTACTTTCTTCGCCATCAAAATCACTTCAGCTTCAATCTCAGCAGCTCGGAGTGCTGCTGTGGTGTCAGTAGAGAAAAAGGGATTCCCTGTGCCTCCCGCAAAGATCACTACGCGTCCTTTTTCCAGATGGCGGATTGCTCTCCTTCTGATATAAGGTTCCGCTACCTCCCTCATTTCAATTGCTGACTGCACCCGTGTAGGAACCCCCTGTTTCTCAAGAGCATCCTGCAAAGCAAGGGCATTAATCACAGTTGCCAACATTCCCATGTAATCTGAGGTTGCTCTGTCTATTCCCTTTTCGCTTCCAGAAATCCCTCGCCAGATGTTACCGCCACCAACAATGATAACAATCTCCACACCCTTGCTTTTAGCAAGCCGAACCTCGGAGGCAATCCTTGTAAGCACACCGGGATCAATTCCATAACCCATATTACCTGCAAGAGCCTCTCCGCTCAACTTGAGGACAATTCTGCGATATCTGGCCTCCATCGAGAACCTCCAAATGTTCTATTGCTCCTCACCCAAACGGAACCTACAAAAGCGGCGAACCACAATGTTTTCACCCAAACGGGCAATATACTCATTTAGGACCTCCTGGACAGTCCGCTCGGGATCTCTAATATATGGCTGCTCCAAGAGGCATGTCTCTTGATAAAACTTTTCCAACCTTCCAGAAACAATCTTGTCAACAACCTTTTCTGGTTTTCCCTCATTAAGGGCCTGTGTTCTATAGATCGCCTTCTCCTTCTCCAGATGTTCCTCCGGGACATCATTTCTGGAAACATATAAGGGGTTAGCTGCTGCAACCTGCATAGCCAACTCATGGCAAAGGTGCTGAAATTCCTCAGTTTTAGCTACGAAATCGGTCTCACAATTTACTTCAATAAGAACCCCAAGCTTTCCTCCAGCATGGATATAAGCCTCAATTCTTCCCTCTTTTGTCACTCTTCCCGCCTTTTTGGCAGCAGCAGCAAGACCTCTCTCGCGCAGATAATCAATAGCCTTTTCAAGATCTCCGCCGGTTTCCATAAGTGCCTTCTTGCATTCCATCATCCCGGCACCAGTCTTTTCGCGCAGTTCCTTGACAAGCGATGCTTTAATCAAGAGAAGATCCCTCCAATCTTATAATTGCACCTCTTCTTCCACACTCGGCTGTGTTGGAGAGGAAGACTCCTCTACAATCTGCTCTCCTTGCTTGGCCTCAAGGACAGCGTCAGCAATCTTAGATGTCAGTAAGCGCACGGCCCTAATAGCATCATCATTACCGGGAATCACATAATCAATTTCATCAGGATCGCAATTAGTATCCACAATTGCCACTATCGGTATTCCTAGCTTGCGGGCTTCGGCAACAGCGATTTTCTCTTTTCTGGGATCAACGATAAAGACAGCACCAGGAAGCTCGTCCATGTTCTTGATCCCGCCGAGAAAGCGCTGCAACTTTTCCTTCTCCGCTTTTAATTTCATTACTTCCTTTTTGGGGAGAACCTCAAAGTAGCCCTGTTCCTCCATCTTCTCCAGTTCCTTCAGCCGCTCGACCCTTTTCCTGATAGTAGCGAAATTGGTGAGCATTCCTCCAAGCCAGCGAACATTGACGTAAAACATCCCACACCTTTCAGCTTCTTCTTTAATCGTCTCCTGAGCCTGCTTCTTCGTCCCCACAAAAAGAATGCTTTTTCCCTGTCTAACCACTTCTTTAACAAAATTATAGGCTTCATCAACTTTTTTTACAGTCTTCTGGAGATCAATGATGTAGATCCCATTTCTTTCTGTGAAAATGTAAGGAGCCATCTTCGGATTCCAGCGTCGCGTCTGGTGACCAAAGTGGACTCCTGCTTCCAAAAGTTGCTTCATGGTAACGACAGGCATTAACAGAATCTCCCCCTTAATTATTTGGTTTATCCTCCGTTGCTTTCATCCCCAACCAGACCCTCATCAAGGGACCTCTGGCTGTATTCAGCAACGTGCGTTTTTACGCCAACGGATAGTATAACACAAAACAACTCACGGTGACAATAAAAAGGGCACCTGGGTGAAAAAACAGGTGCCCATTTCTTTCTCAGGAAAGTCGCTTTCGTTTTAATTCCAAGACAAGCTCAACTTCATCATGACCCATATTCAACTGCCTGGCAATTTCTTGAGTGCTCAAACCCTGCTCAGCCAGTTCATATAATTTTGCGTACCTCTCCCCATCATTGATCTTTACTGGCTCTTCTCTAAGTCCTTTGCTGCCACTTTGCGCTTTCTGCTGTTTTGCCTCTTTATTTCCCTTAGCCTTACTTTTATTTCGTGGCCCCTGATTTTTACTGCGCTTCTCCCCGCTTTGCCCCACTAGATGAAGTTGCTGCTCAAGGCTGGCAACAGAATTCTTTACCTGTTTAACCTGACCCTCTACCTGAGAAACCACAAAATCAGTCTGTTTTCTGGCAGCAGTGAGCATCTTTTCTATTTCATCTTTCAGTTTTTGAGCTTCACCAATAAGTTCCTCTACTCTGGCAAGCCTGGTTTCCATTTCGTTGAATTTCAATTCCCTGCGGTCACGCCAGACTACAAGGAATACCAAGGCGCACACCGCTAAAGTGAGAACAGCCAGAACTACCACCAATGAAGTCATTGACCACTTACACCCCAAACTCAGATTTTTAAATCGATCCTATGACCTAATTGGCATTTGTCGAAATCACTAGATTTTTCGAAAGCCTCTTTTTCTTCTTTGGGACTTTCCTTTTCCTTTGAACCTGACTGGGAAGACCGACTTTCCTGTCTTTCTCTTTCCTTGATCATTCCTTCTCTTGCTTGAGGAAGATTTTGAACACTTCTTTGAGCTACCTCAGCTTCCCGGAGCAAATGAGCAGCAAAACTCTGTTGCTGAGTCTGCTCATTCGTCTGATGGATCTGCTGAATTCTTCCTGCTTCCTGAACCCTTGGCAACAATACTTGAAGATCAACCGACCTCAAGGTCACGCACAATCCCCTCCCCCAACCGAGAAGCTTCGGCCCTCAAAACCGCAGAGCCAACTCCCCACTCTTTCCTCTTCCACCTCCTTCCTCAGGAAAACTACTGCATCAAGAATACGGGGAAAGTTTAATCTCACCCTCCTCTAAGTGAAAAGTCACGTACTGAAGCTGATCCCGCACATAGTAGACATTTTGGCCGATCTTGACAACCACACCAGGAAAGACCACATCTCTGACTTTCACTCTCCCCTTTTCAAGTTTATTCAACTTCTCCTGCAACTCTTCCTCCTCAAGTTTCAATTCTTCAATCCTTGTGAGGATTTGCTTGCGGGCCTGGACCAACTTCTGCAAAAGTTCTCTCTTCTCCTTGGGCACTTCCTTCCCTACCTGAAGCAGTCTGTTTATAAAACTCAACGACTTTTCTACCTGATCTAACTGGTTTTCGAGTTTCTCTATTTCTTTTTCCACCCTTTCATGAGATTCCCGAAGTTCGGGCTTGACTCCGACTTCAATCTGGGTCACAGTAGCCAGAGGAGACCCAATGATTCGGGCTTCAATGTCGCCACCAGCACGACAGAGCCCCCCTACGATTAACCCCTTTTTACCACTGACAGAAATTTTTCCACCAGCCTGAACCGTACTGTGCATGATTGCCTCTCCAACCACAACATCGCCACCAGCCCGAACATCAGCCTTTTCCAGAAACCTGGCGAAGACACTTCCTCCAGCAACCACCTTTCCTTTTTCCTGCCCGCGGATTCCCCCCCGAACAACAACATTTCCGCCGGCGATGATCGAGCCACCCTCAACGGTCTCTCCTACTTCCACATCTCCCTCAGCCCGCACAGTAAACCCAAACTTAATGCTACCACGTATTTGCACACTTCCCACAAAATCAACATTGCCAGTAGAGAAATCCACATCACCAGCGACAAAATAAACAGAGTGAACACTGACCTTGTTTTCCTCCAATACCACATGACCAGGAGCAGTCGCTACCAGCACTCTTCCTTCATCTGTCAGCTCGGTATTCCTTCCAGGGCGCAGGGGTTTATCTCTTCCAGGACGCGGGGGTAACTGTTTTCCTGTAACTGTCACTCCTGGTTCTCCCGGTGTTGCCGGAATTTTCGTAGCCAAGATCTGCCCCTTTTCCACATTGAAGACAAGCCGCAAATTGTAGTAATCGACTCTTCCATTTTCCCTTTCCACAGGTTTCAGGGACGGCCCTTCCACAGGAAAGTGATAAGTAATCTCGGCATCCTTCCCATCAACTGGTGGCTTACCTCGAGCAACCACCACAGGACGGCTGAGATTATCTGGCTCAACTGCTTCCTTAATCTTCTCATGGTCAATTCCAAAAACCACCCCGGCTTTTTTCAACTCTTCCTTAAGCAGGTCGCAGTCGACAGGCTTTCCTCCCAAAGGAGGATAAACAGCAACTGCTGCTTCCATTTCATCTCTACTAACCTGGACCAGAACCTCTCCATCTATCTGCGGCCCTGGTTGGGAAGGGGCGATCTTCACCTCATCGAGTTTCTGTTCAAGGGCGTTCTTTAAAATTTCCCAGTCGACATTCGAAATTCCTAGGACTTGCAAGGCCTGCTCAAGTTCCACAAGGGTCACGCCTTCTTCTCCATTTCTGGGAGCCCGGAAATAAACCCCGTCATCAGCAAACCTGAGAAGGTGGAGGACCTTCAAGCATTGCTCTCTTTCTTCTCTTTTCTTTTTAAAGTTCTCCTCCCCAACAACCAAAAAGATTACCTCCCACTCAAGTTGTCAACATCTCCTTCTTTTTACTCAGGTACCCCCGCAGACGAAGAATCGCCTTTGTATGGAGTTGGCAAACCCGAGATTCAGAAACCCCAAGAACCTTCCCTATCTCCTTCAGAGTCAAATCCTCATAGTAGTATAAAGTAACCACCAGCCTTTCCTTTTCTGGTAACCTTGCTATCGCTTTTGCAAGGACCTCTTTGATTTCACCAAGTTCCGCGCACCTCAAAGGATCCTCGGCCCGGGGGTCAGCAATAGTTTCCGCCAAAGAAACTGAGCTACTTTTTCCTCCTTCAGAAAACAAGCACTCTTCAAGAGAAACCAGGGTTACTGGGGTCACCTCGTGCAGTAACTTCTGGAGTTTCTCAACTGTCAAGCCCAAAAAAGCAGCCAGTTCGTGGTCATCCGGAGGTCGCCCCAGACTCTGCTCCAACTCCATCAACGCCCTCTCCAGATCCCGCGCCTTGCTATGGATTGAATGAGGCATCCAGTTCATCGAGCGCAACCAGTCAAAGATTGCCCCTTTAATCCGGGCAAGAGCAAAGGTTTCAAACTTGATACCCTTGTCAGGATCAAATCTGTCAACAGCACAGATTAACCCATAAACACCAGCACTGATGAGCTCATCAAGCTCAAAATATGCTTGCAGGCCAATGATCAGTTGACTAGCCACGTACTTGACAAGAGGGATGTAGTGGAGGATCAGTTTTTCCCGAGCCTGAAGGTCATTTTCCCTTTTGTATTTCTTCCAGAGGAAGTTAGTCTCCTGAGAGCCAAGCTCCCCCATCTAAAGTTCCTCCATTTTTAGTTGTCTTCATCTCTGGTCAGTCCCATCTTCTGAAGCAATTCAGCACCACGTGCAGGATCACCAGTCAAGCGAGAAACCAAATCGGGTTCTACCTGCTGATTCCTCGATTCTCTTGTCTCGACTCCCTTTCCTTGAGGTGCCCCCTTCCCCAGTTGCCGCCATATCAAGACAAAACAGGTGGCTACGAGATAAATCACTAAACCTGAAAGTAGGGCTCTTTCCAGCAAAACCACATAAGAAACCTGTTTCAGCAAACCAAGAAGAATAACTAGAAAGACGACCCCGAGAGTGAAGATCAGAACAAAAATTCAGATCACCTTCTCTCCAAGCCCAATCGTTCTGATGTATAGCTTTCCGGTAGCGGGGCAAAATTCAATACTTCTACCGTAATTACCCCCAACATCTGCAGCAACCAAAGGGATGCCTTCTTTTCCCAGAGCCTTCTTCGCGGCTTCGACATTTCTGTCCCCAATACGCATGAAATCAGGAGCAGAACCTAAAGCGAACATCTGGGCACCACCAGCAATCTTGGCGATAATGCGCTTTTTTTCTGCACCCAACTTGGACATCTCCGCCAGCAGAGCACCAACCGCGGTATCTGCAAACTTCGCTTTATTATCGGTACTCTTAGCCTGCTTACTATCAGGAAGCATCACATGAGCAAGCCCCGCAACCTTAGCTACAGGATCGTAAAGGCAGACACCCACACAAGACCCTAACCCCGCACTGGCAAGCTTTTTTGGAGGTTTTGCCACTTTCAGTTCAGCAATCCCTACTTTCAGTATATCCTCCACTAACGATTCACCCCAAGGGAGCTCAAGATAGTGGCAAGAGACTCAGCTTCGGGTAAAAAGAAAAAGTATCCCATAATGTGCTGTGACTGACAACTGAACTCTGTCTCGATAAAAAGAGCTTCATCTCCAATTTCACCTAAACCGTGTAAGGCAGTCCCTAGGATTGCTCCAGCCATATCAATACAGAGGCTGGGAACAGAAGGAAAAAATGAAAGGGAAGTAAACATGGCAAGAGCATTCAAGAACGCCCCGCAAAGAATGTTTCCTACTTCCATTAAGGTAGAGTTCTCGAGTTCACCCCAGCCTTGATCAGAGATCTGCTTCTTCAGCAAAACAGCAAGCAAGCGTTTGCTGTCTGAGAAAGGCAGGAGAAACAAAATCCCACCAGGGGCAGATCCTGTAATCCTTATATACACTCCGGAAACAACAACCTCAGGACCTCCTACTATTTCTGGAACCTCAGAAAAAGGGAGGATTCGCACCTGGGGAACACTCATCTCAATGCGTTCTCCCACGAGCTTCGAAAGAGCAGTGGCAGCATTTCCGGCACCAATATTTCCCACTTCTTTTAAGGCGTCTTTTTGAAAATCGCTTAAAGATTCGAATGATTCAAATGCGGCACCCAAAGATTCCCCTCCATTCCTTAATCTAAATCGCCACTACGATACCTTCTTCAGCAACCGATCTACTTCAAGAACTGCGTCAAGGTTAAGAAGCAAGATAAGCCGACCATCAACCTTTCCAATGCCCCGAAGAAATTCCACCCTGGCAATTCCCCCAACTGAATCAGGAGACTCGATTCTATCTTTAGGAAGATAAAGCACCTCGCTAACGCGGTCAACAATCAAACCAACAGGGTTTCCATAAACAAGAGCAATGATAATGCGGGTGTCATGAGTATTGACTCTCGCGCCAACCCCCAGGCGGTAATGCAAATTGACAACAGGAATAATGTTACCCCGGAGATTAATGACCCCTTCAATAAACGAAGGGGCTCTGGGAACCCTGGTAATTGGCAAAAGACGGTTAATTTCTTGGACCTGCTCGATCTCCAAGGCATATTCTTCTTCACCAACAGAAAACACAACAAGTTGAACCTCTTCTTCGATCCTGGCTTTAGACTCTTCCATACTTTCTTCCTCCTATACCTCTAAAAGAGGGAATTTACATCAATAATCAAAGCAACCTGGCCATTTCCCAAAATGGTGGCACCAGCAATTCCAGGGATGCCTTCAAGAAACTTTCCAAGAGACTTGATCACAATTTCCTGCTGGCCAGCAAGGGAGTCGACAACCAATCCCACCTGGCGTTCTCCTTTTCTGGCGACCACAACGTACATTTCCTCATTTTCAGGAACGTCCTCCACAGCCAAAAGATCGTGCAAGCGCACCAGGGGCAGAACCATTCCCCGGAGAAACATCACTTCTTTATTCTGCACGGTTTTAATCTGGTCAGGAGTAACACTAGTGGTCTCATCAATGGAGCTTAGAGGAATCGCATATTGTTCACTCCCCACATTGACAAGCAAAGCTTGAATAATCGCCAGGGTAAGAGGCAGAGTCACTTTGACCTTTGTCCCCAGATCTTTTCTGGTTTCGATTTCAATCGTCCCGTTCAGAGATTCAATCTTCGACTTGACAACATCCATCCCTACCCCACGTCCAGAGACATCGGTCACTTCGTCTGCAGTACTGAAGCCTGGCTGAAAAATCAGGTTTAAAAGAGCTTTTTCATCAAGATAACTTTCTTCCTTTTCTTTCTCACTCAACAAACCCATAGCAATTGCCTTTTTTCTGACCTTTTCCACATCAATCCCTCGACCATCGTCCTCAACCTCAATAACCACGTTGTTGCCTTCATGGCGGGCTTCAAGACGCAAGAGTCCTACTGGTGGCTTGCCTTTTTTGATTCTTTCTTCTGGTGTTTCAATCCCGTGATCAAGAGCATTTCTGAGAAGGTGGACAAGTGGTTCGCCGATCTCATCGATAACAGTTCGATCAAGCTCCGTTTCTTTCCCTTCAACAACAAACTCCACTTCCTTGCCCATTTCGCGGGCAAGATCTCTCACCATTCGAGGGAAACGGTTAAAAACGTGTTCCACAGGAACCATCCGCACCTTCATGACAATGGACTGAAGGTCAGAGGTAAGCCGGCCCATCTGCTCGACAGCTTCCACGAGTTCGCTGATCCTGTGGGTGACTCCAATCTGCTCAAGCCTTGTCTTGTTAATCACCAGTTCGCCAACCAGATTCATCAAATTATCAAGCCGCTCAATATCCACCCTGACTGTGCGCAATGTACGGAGTCCAGAAAAATCACGGAAAGAATCCTTCGTCGGCTCTTGAGAAACCTCCTTTTTCAATTCAGGCTTGGAAATAAGTTCACTTGATTTAAGCTCTTCGAGAGCAAGAACCCTGACTTCTGAAATTTTCCCGATTACCTCAGAAACCCTTTCCCGAGAGACCTGGGTAAGCAGAACAACCTCGAATTCGTCTTCGAAGCGCTCCTCTTCGAGGTCCTGAGCTGATGGATAGCATTTAACAATTTGTCCGATCTCTTCCAGATTATGAAAGACCATAAAAGCTCGAACAGATTTCATTACCGTTCCTGGCGCCAGACCAATTTTGAGATAGTATGCCTTGTAACCACTTTCTTCTGCTGCCTGGATTACCGAAACGTCATATTCATTAAATTCGAGTCCAGAAGGAATAGTAGAAGAAACTTCTTGAGGAGACTCAACAGCAAAAGAACTCAATTGTTGCAGTTCCTCCAAAAGGTCCTGGAAAAAACGGGATTCAGATTTACCTTCTTTGAGATCCCGCACCATTACCTCCAGAAGATCGACGCACCTCAGGAGCACGTCGATAACTTCAGGAGTTACCCTAATCTTCCCTTCTTTGAGCAGGCTCAAAGCATTTTCCATTTCATGCGTCACTTCAGTTATCTGCTCAAAACCCATTGTTGCAGCCATACCTTTCAATGTATGTGCCGACCTGAAGATCTCCTTAACAATTTCTTTATTTTCTGGGTCTTTTTCCAACCGTAAGAGGTGTTCACTGAGGGACTCCAAATGTTCCCTTGCTTCAGCAAGAAAAAGATCTAGATACTGAGTAAGATCCACAGATCAACCCCCCTGATTTTTCTGACCTAGTCAAAACTCCTCCTCCAACATCTTGACAATTTCCTTGGCGATCAAGGGTAGGGGAACAACACGGTCAACCACACCAGCCTCAATCGCCGCTTTGGGCATCCCAAAAACAACGGCAGTTGACTCATCTTCAGCAATCGTTTTTCCGTGATGAGCCTTAATTTCCCTCATCCCGTCACAACCATCGGAACCCATCCCAGTCAAAACCACACCAATCAATTCCCAGCACCCAGCCTGTGCTGCCGACTTCATCAAAACATCTACAGAAGGACGGTGACCATTGACCGGCGGTTCCTTGGTAAGCCGGAGCAGGGGTTGCCTACTTGGAGGGACCGCCTCAACCTTCAGGTGATAATCACCAGGAGCTATGTATGCCGTGCCAGAGACAACCCTTTCCCTGTCTTCAGCCTCTTTTACCCGAAGCTCAGAAAGATGATCAAGCCGCTCTGCAAGCGACCTGGTAAACCCTGCAGGCATATGCTGCACAATTAATAGAGCAGCAGGGATATTGCCAGGTAACTTAGTGAGCACTTCACTGAGGGCCCTTGGCCCACCTGTCGAAGTTCCAACCAAGACGAGCTTCTTCGGCGGCAGTTGTTTCAAGCCCTCTTCTTTTCTTTTTGAGGGAGACAATGCTAGTCGAGGAGGGTGCAAGGGAGAAGGTCTAACTCTGGCAGCAACCTTTACCTTCTGGATTAACTCCTCCTTGACCTTCTGGAGATCGAGGGAAATCGAGCCTGATGGTTTCGGAACAAAATCAACCGCACCTAGCTGCAAAGCTTTTACCGTAATTTCAGTTCCTTCCTGAGTGAGACTGCTGAGCACTACCACGGGAGTTGGGCAAACTTTCATGAGTTCTTTCAAGGTTGTCAGACCGTCCATAACCGGCATCTCAACATCGAGAGTAACCGCATCAGGGCGAAGCTGAGCAACCTTTTCGAGAGCTTCTTTGCCGTTTCGAGCCGTGGCGATGACCTCAAGTTCGGGATCGGAATTCAGGAGATCAGAGATAATCCTGCGCATCAAAGCCGAGTCATCAACGACCAAAACCCTGATTCGCGCCAAATAAAAAGCACCCCCATCAGATAAGACCTTTCTGCCGCATCTCCCGCTGCCTCTCAAAAACAAACCTGATGATCTTGGTGCGGTCGGTCTCAGTAATTTCGGTAAAGGCTACCCCGACAAGATACACTGGAGGCTGCTCTTTTTTCTCCTCTACCCGAACCACCTGCCCCCGAGCACTAACAGGACCCCTTTTCGGCAACTGTATTTCCATCTCCAAACGATCTCCCTCAGAAAGCTTGAGAGGAGACTTTATTAATACTCCTCCACCGCTAATATCTACTGTTTCAGTGCGAAAGATCTTTTTTTCCGCAAAATCCTCTGTGTCCTTTAAAATGCTGAAGGCCAGAGGAATCCATGCTGCTACTCTCACAAAGTTCCTCCTCTGGATCTTCTTCAGAGTAGAAGGCGCAAGAACCGTAATCATGGGAACATTCTGATAATTTGTTTCCAGAACCGTTGTCGTAAAACTATAACCCGCGGTTTGCCCCCAAAAATTAACAACAACAGTGTCTCCCTTTCGTAAAGGAATAAGCACCCCACGCTTGAAGGGAGCAGCAAGAACAATGCTGCCATCTGGATGGATTTCCTCTACCCGGCTGGAATAGCTCCCTTTGTAGGAACCATCGGGTATTTGGATCTCAACTTTCTGATTTATCTTTAGCTTCTCTTTTTTTATCAACTCCTTCTCTCCTCCTTAGAAGAGACTCCCCTCACACTCGGGCCCCGAAAATAATTAAACAGGCTTTCGAAAAACCCCTGAACCCCACGTGTTTTTTGAGGTGAAAAGTTTCCCAAATTCAGGGCGATCCTCATCGTGCTGAGAGAAGCGGGTGAATGAGGATAAGCAAGAAGATAAGACTGATGCCTGCGCACAGCTTCGGGAACTGCAGTATCACAGGGAACAATCCCAATAAACTCGACTTCCAAGTCAAGGAACTCGCGAACTACTCTGATCAGCCTCTGGGCTGCTTGCTTGCCTTCATCTCTGCTCCTGGCCATATTGATGATCAACTTTAGTTTACCTGAGCCTTGATTTTGCTTGAACACCTTAATCAACCCGTAGGCATCTGTAAGCGCTGTTGGCTCAGGTGTAGAAACTACGAGAACCTCATCTGCTGACAAAGCAAAAGAGAGGACTTGTCTGGAAATCCCGGCACTCGTGTCCACAAAAAGGAAATCCAGATCCTTTGTCAACTTGATAACTTCTCCAACAAATCTTAATAAAGTAAGAGTGTCGAGATTTACCATTTCCTCGAGTCCGGAAGCACCAGGAATAATCTGAAGACCTCCAGGCCCGTTTTGCAAAATCTCGTGGAGATGCTTTTCTCCAGAAAAAACATGCGACAAATTGTATTTCGGAACAAGACCTAAAACTACGTCAACATTAGCAAGACCCATATCTGCGTCCAGAAGCATTACCTTGTAACCGTTCCCGGCAAGGGCAAGTGATAACCCCACCGCCAGGTTGGTTTTGCCTACCCCACCCTTGCCACTGGTAATTACAATAACGCGGCAATTCCGGGTTAGTCCGCAAACCTGGGCCCTGATCTGCTGCTTCAAACCTCTTGCCAGCAACCTTAATCTCTCAGCCTGGTCTTGCCTCATCAACCTCTCCCCTGGAGAATCAACCTAGCAATTTTTTGTGGGTCGGGGACTTCAATATCATCGGGAACACTCTGACCTGTAGTCACATAAGCAAGAGACTTACGATAACGGTTGACCACATTGAGAATAACTCCATAACTGTGTGTCTCGTCAAGCTTGGTAAAGACCAAACTGTTAATGGGAATCTGGCTGAAACGAACAATCGTCTCCCAAAGATCAGTCTGTTTGGTATTAGCTCCAAGCACAAGAAAAACCTCAATTCCATCATCCGGAGACTCAAGAAAAGCCTTCAACTCCCTCATCTGCTGTTCATTGAGCGGACTTCGTCCCGCAGTATCGATAAGAACAAGCTCCTTATCACTATGTTTCTCAAGAGCAACCCGAAGTTCCTTCGGAGTGTAAGCAACCTCAAGGGGAACATCGATGATTTCTGCATAAGTCTTCAACTGCTCAACAGCAGCAACCCGATAAGTATCTACGGTCGCCAGGGCAACACTTCTTTTTTCCAGGATCGCAAAGATCGATGCGAGTTTGGCAATTGTTGTTGTCTTTCCAACACCTGTAGGTCCAACCAAGGCAATCCTCTTTTTCTCACCTGATTTTCTAAATTTTATTGGTTTGGGACGGAGAAGTCTTTTGGCGATCACTTTTTCTACCGTTTGGACGACAACTTCTTCATCTTGCCAGGCAGATGGTTGAAGCTGCTCAAGAGAGTCTTGAATCAATCTGTGGGCAAGCCTCTCTTCGACTTCACTAGCCCGCAGTGCCCGAAAAACCTTCTGGAAACTCTTGGGATACCGGTTTTCCTGAACCCCGCTGGTTTCTTCCAGCCTGTTAACCATATGATTGAGCAAGTCTTTCACTTCATTTAGCTCTTTTCTTATATTTATATCTACATAACTTGGGCTTGGCTTTAGAGTCCCGGGGGAACTAGACAATCTTGAGGCAGGAAGCGTTCCCTCATCTTCCTCCACTGCAGCCGTCACTTCCACCAACTCCTTGCCAAAGAGACCAAAAATCCCTCCCTCGCGAAACTTCCGGGTATGCAGGATCACCGCATCCTTCCCCAGAAACGTTTTCACCTTCATCATTGCTTCCTGCATATCGTTTGCCACAAAGCGTCTAACTTTCACTGAAACTCACCATCCCTACAGCTTCCACCTGAATATTAGGCTGCAATTCATTGAAAGAAATAACAGCTACATTGGGCAAAAATCGCTCTACAAGCCTCCTGAAATGCAATCTAACCACTGGGGGACAGAGGACAACAGGTTGATGGCCTGCCTCAATCATCCTCTGAACCTGCCCACGAAGAGCATTCAAGAGCAACTGAGTTTTTCCAGGATCAAGAGCAAGGTAAGAACCGTGTTCTGTTTTTTGAATTCCCTCCCGAATCGCTTTTTCCACATGGGGATCAAGTGTTAACACATAAAGCTTATTTCCCTCCAAATACTGCTCGATAATCTGTCTTCCCAGAGCCTGACGCACATGCTCAGTAAGAATGTCAGGATCTCTGGTAACACGAGCGTAATCTGCAAGGGTCTCGAGAATTGTCACTAAATCACGGATGGACACTTTTTCCCGGAGAAGATTAGAAAGGACTTTCTGGATTTCGCCAAGACTGAGAAGTTCCGGGTAGAGTTCATTGACTACTGCAGCATAGTCCTTTTTCACGTGATCGAGAAGGTTCTGCACATCCTGTCTGCTGAGCAACTCGTGAGCATGATTTTTAACCACCTCGGTAAGGTGAGTAGCGAGCACAGCACTCGGCTCCACCACTGTATACCCAGCAAGTTCAGCTTCCTCCTTGCGGGCAGCAGGAACCCACACAGCAGGTAAACCAAAAGCAGGATCACGGGCTTTAATTCCTTCCACTTTTTCCTGAACATCGGGCCCTAAAACTAAATAATGGTCCAAGACAAGTTCTCCTCGGCCAACTTCTGCCCCTTTAACCTTGATCACATAACTGCTTGGAGGAAGCTGGATGTTGTCACGCACCCGCACTGGGGGAAGCACAAACCCCAGCTCTAAGGCACACTGACGCCTGATCATCACGATGCGATCAAGAAGATCTCCCCCCTGCTTGGAATCCACAAGGGGAATCAGGTTGTACCCCAGTTCAACTTCAAGAGGATCAACCTGAACAAGAGAGAAAACATGCTCTGGTTTTTTGGCTTCTTCGGCCCTTTCGGCACGAGTCTTCTCCTCTTCGCGGCGCTTGGCCTCCTTGAAAGAGCGGTCGAGGGTGTAAGCAAGACTTCCAAGAATCCCGGCCACAAACAGCAAAGGTAAAGGAGGAAGGCCAAGAAGAGCAAGAACTACAAGGATGCCCCCAGCAATACCCAGAGCTTTCGGGTAACCAAACAACTGCTTAGAAACATCGATACCAAAACTGGCCTCAGCAGCAGCCCGGGTCACAATGATTCCAGCTGAAGTGGAGATCAAAAGAGCAGGAATTTGGGTGACAAGACCGTCACCCACAGTCAACACAGTATACGTCTGCAATGCCTGCTGAAATGACATTCCCTTCTGGACAAGCCCAATCAAGAAGCCCCCCAAAATGTTAATCACAACGATTACCAGACCAGCAATGGCATCACCACGGACAAACTTGCTCGCACCATCCATCGCTCCGTAGAAATCGGCTTCCTGTTGAATCTTCTGGCGTCTTGCCCGGGCTTCGCTTTCGGTGATCAGTCCAGCGTTAAGGTCGGCATCGATACTCATCTGCTTACCAGGCATAGCGTCAAGCACAAACCTGGCAGCAACTTCCGAAACTCGTTCTGCCCCTCTGGTGATGACAATAAACTGGATGATGATCAGAATCAAGAAGATGATAAACCCGACGACAGGGTTTCCTCCGATGACAAAGCTTCCAAACTTCTGAATCACTTCTCCAGCATAGGCATTAAGAAGGATCAAACGAGTTGAAGAGACATTTAAGCAGAGCCTGAAAAGGGTCATTATTAATAGCAAGGTTGGAAAGACAGAAAAATCCAGAGGGTCTTGAGTAAATAGAGAAACCAAAAGGATTAAAAGAGACAAAGTGAGATTCAAAATAAGAAGAAAACTCAAAATTTCTGGAGGGACGGGAACAATCATCATGATTACGGTCATCACTACGGCAACAGCTACGGCAACGTCACTGTACTGAAAAAAGCGTGTTCTACCAAGAGGAAAAACTGGCAACTACCTCCCTCCCTTCATTCTCCGAGAATAGCCGGGACGAAGCCGGTAAACAAATGCCAAGACCCTCGCTACTGCTTCGTAGAGCTCAACTGGAATCATGTCCCCAACCTCAACACTCCAATAAAGAGTCTGAGCCAACGGGGGATCTTCATAGATGAGGATTCCATGTTCCTGAGCTATCGCCCTAATCCGTAGAGCCAGGTGATCAACACCTTTCGCCAGAACAACAGGAGCAGACATTTCCTCGGGCACATAGCGGAGGGCAACAGCATAATGAACAGGGTTGGTGATCACCACATCGGCCTTAGGCACTTCCTGCATCATCCGGCGTAAAGCGATTTGGCGCTGGCGCTGGCGGATACGCGCCCGCACCTGAGGGTCACCTTCATAATGGCGGTACTCTTCCTTCAGTTCCTGCCTGGTCATCCTCAACGACTTCTCATGTTCCCAGTACTGAAAAGCATAGTCAAAGACAGCCAAAAGAAGCAACAGCAACCCGATCCGTAAAACAAGCGTGCTGCAAAGCTCTCCAATGCTCCCCACAGCATCAACCAAATCCATATCCAGGAGACGGGGAAAAAGCCCTAAGTTCGCCCTGATCGTCACATAAGCAAGGTAACCAACGATGATTACTTTAAGCAAAGACTTCAGTAATTCAACGAGGGCACGTCGGGAAAAAATCCGCTTAAACCCTTCCACAGGATTTATTCGGTCAAGCCTGGGCTGGAGGGGATAAGTTGAAAAGAGAACTCCGACCTGAAGATAATTGGCAAAAAACCCGGCAAGCATGGCCACTCCCATCACCGGCAGGCAAAGCTGAAACAGGACTGGGCTTACCAGCAAAATCATCTCTGTGAGCACAGCCTCATTCCAATCTTGGAACCAGGGTTGAGAAAAATACTGATCAGTGAAAGCAAGCAACTTGAGTCCAGCCCAAGAGCTAAAATACTTGAGAAAAAAGAAGGTAGCAAGAAGGATCAGCGCTGAATTGACTTCAACGCTCCGGGCAACCTGACCCCTTTTGCGTGCTTCCTGACGTCTCCGGGGTGTTGGTTTTTCGCGGCGTTCCTCCGCAAAAAGCTGGAGATCAAAAGCCTTCACAAGCTGATCCAAGGTTTCACCTGCCAAGCAGCAAAAGAAGCTTTTCCAGATCCTCAAAGAGCCGCTCGAACAACACACCAAAAACCCAGATGTAAAGAGGCAGCACCACCATTAATAGAACCAGTCCCGCCCCGATCTTCAAAGGAAACCCCACAATAAAGACGTTCATCTGGGGAACAGTGCGAGCAACAATCCCCAGTGCCAGATCGGCGATGAAGAGCGCTGCCACCACCGGAAGAGATACCTTCAAGGCAGTAGCGAACATCCCCCCAGCAAGTTGGAAAAGATACTGATAAACGCTTCCCGAAATATTGATCGTGCCTAAAGGAATCACTTCGTAGCTACGCACTAATCCTTCCAGAAACAAATGATGGCCATTTATTGTCAAAAAAAAGAGCAAAGCAAGGATATACTTGAAGTTACCAAGCACAGGTATTTGAATTCCGAACTGGGGGTCAATAACATTGACAATCCCGAAACCTATCTGCATGTCGATTATCTGCCCTGCCAGCTGCAAAGCACCGAAAACAAGCTGGGTAAGAAACCCAATGATAAACCCAATCAAAACCTCACTCAGAAACTGAAGGAAAAAGCCGAAAACCTCTCCCGAGATCACAACTTTTTCAGGAAGCAAAACCGTGAAAATCAGAAACGCTATCAAACTTGCAAAACCGACCTTAACTTGGACAGGAATATTTCTGCTACTAAAAGGAACTGCAGTAAGAAAAAAACCCGATATTCTCCCAAAGATAAGAATATAAAGGTCTAATTTTTGAAAAAGAGATACTAAAAATTCCATGTTCAACCACCAGCGAATTGAGAAAGGCTCAGATAAAGATTCTGGGTAAATGTAGTTAATATCTGAAGCATCCAGGGAGCAGTCAAAACTGCGACCACCAAAACAGCAACAATCTTGGGGACAAAAGTAAGGGTTTGCTCCTGGATCTGAGTCGTTGCCTGAAAAATACTCACAAGAAGCCCGACAAGCAAGCTAGCACCAAGGAGAGGTGCAGAAACTAAAAGCACGGCATACAAAGCTTCTCTACCAAGAGTGATGATGAACTCTTCAGTCATTTTCTCTCCTCACTTAAAGCTGATGACGAGGGAGCGCACCAGCAGATTCCAACCATCAACCATCACGAAGAGAAGAATCTTAAAAGGTAGTGAAATCATCATCGGAGGTAGCATCAGCATCCCCATGGACATAAGAGTGCTGGCAACGATCATGTCGATCACCAGAAAAGGAACAAAGAGCACAAACCCCATCTGGAAAGCAGTCTTGAGCTCACTAATGGTAAACGCTGGTATAAGAACGTAATTAGGTATATCATCATAATTGTGCGGTCGGGGAAGGTTAGCCAGATGGACGAAGAGTGCCAGGTCTTTTTCTCGTGTTTGTTTAAACATAAACTCACGAATTGGCTGCATCCCGCGGTCGAGAGCCTCTTTTTGGGTTATCTCCCCTCTCAGGTAAGGCTGCAAAGCTTCCCTGTTAACTTCCTGCCAGGTAGGTTGCATAATAAAGAAGGTGAGAAAGAGAGCAAGTCCAATAAGAACCTGGTTGGGAGGCATCTGCTGAGTCGCCAGAGCACTCCGCATAAACGAAAGGACGACGATCACCCGGGTGAACGATGTCATCATGATTAGAATTGCTGGTGCCAGAGAAAGTAGAGTGATGATTAGAAGTATTTGAAGACTCTGGGAAACCTCTTGAGGGTTTTCTGCGGTCCCGATCTCCAAATTGAGCCGAGGAAAAGGAACAGTCTGAGCATAGGCGACTGAAGCCGCCCACAAAATGGTTCCTATAGTGAAAAAGAGGGCCAAGAAGATGATTACCAGATTCCCTCTCCTCACACGCACTCTTTAGGTCCCTTCTTTCGAATCGAAACTCTGCTCCTTCTTCAAGAGAACCTGGTGAAAATTTTTCTCCAATAAAGAAAACCAGTTTTTCCTGGGAAAGGAAGCCGTAACTGAGGAACTACTTTCTGCAAGCAAAGCAGCAACATCTTCCGGGTCGGTGATTTCCAAAAGCCTGGTGATGTTGTGTTCAGTAACCCCTAAAACATAGACTTTGCCAGCTATTTCTACAAGAAGGAGACCCCTATTAGGCCCCACGGTAACCTGGTCGAGCACTCTGATCCATGACCCGGAACCCAAGACAAAAAGTTTCCGCTGAAAAAACCTGATCATTAGAAAAGCAAGGACGAGAACTGCGGCAAGGCTAATAACAAAGCGCAACAGAAGTGCTCCAATGCCTGGAAGAGTGTAGGGCTCTGGCTGCTGGTAGCTGAGCTCAGGCAATGACTCCGCCCAGGCAGTTGCTGCCAGAAAGCAACAACTCAACAGAAAACCCAGTAAGGTCCCCAACCTTCGAAGGACACCTCTCACTTTTTGGCCTCCCAAACCCTAACCAAGTACCTTTTCCACAGCCTCGAGAACACGCTCCGGCTGGAAAGGCTTAACAATAAAGTCCTGGGCACCTGCTTGAATGGAATCGATTACCATCGCCTGCTGTCCCATGGCACTGCACATGATGATCTTGGCACCAGGGTCGATCTTCTTGATCTCTTTTACTGCGGTGATTCCATCCATCTCCGGCATGGTGATGTCCATGGTTACCAGATCAGGTTTTAGTTCCTTATACTTCTCAATAGCCACAAGACCGTTTTCTGCTTCCCCGACTACGGTATACCCGTTTTTCGTGAGAATATCCTTGAGCATCATCCGCATAAAGGCCGCATCATCAACTATCAAAATCCTCTTGCCCAAAAGGTCTCCCTCCTGATTTAGTGTTACTGAAAACTCTTGATCCTTTCTGTAGAACTCAAAATTTCGGTGATCCTTACCCCATAGTTCTCGTCAATAACCACCACTTCACCTCTGGCGATCTGCTTCCCATTAACCAGAATATCTACAGGCTCACCTGCCAACTTGTCAAGCTCGACAATCGAACCCGGACCTAATTCCAAAATTTCTTTGATGGTCTTTTTAGTTTTGCCAAGTTCTACAGTGAACTCCAGGTGAACATCAAGAATCAGGTCGAGGTTGGCAATTTCGCTAGGTTTTGAAGGAGCCGTAAAAGGGGCAAACTGCGCTGGTTGCACAGTCACTACACTACCGCCCGTTTTTGCTGTCTCAGTAACCTGGGCTGAAGCCCCTTGCGGTGCTGAAGAAACAGCACCGGAAGCACCAGTGGTAACAGGTTCTTCAAACCCACCTAAAAGCCCGCGAGCCATCTCTTTGGCAAAGTTGAGAGGAATGACCTGCATCATCTCGCTGTCAACGAGATCCTCAATAGTCATTTTAAAAACAACATGGACAAGTTGCTCAGAGCCGTACTCGATGGCAGGGTCAAGCTGCTCTTCCGCAAAGTTGACTACTCGGATCGATGGGGGCGAGATATTGACCTTACGCTGAAAAACCGTAGACATCGAGGTGGCAGCAGACCCCATCATCTGATTCATAGCTTCACTAATCGCACTAAGGTGAAGTTCCCCAAGTTCCGCAGGAGGATTACTGCCATCGCCACCCATCATCAAATCGACGATGATTGCCGCGTCTTCCTTCTTGATGATCAGCAGATTTTCTCCAGCAAGCCCTTCGGTGTAGCGAACATCGACAACTACATAAGGAAGCGGATAATCTGTTTGGAGTTTTTCTCTTGTAGTGATCGCAACTCTGGGAGTAGTGATTTCCACCCTCTTGCCGATTAAATTCGAGAGTGTTGTAGCCGCTGTTCCCATGGAGATGTTGGCGATTTCCCCAATTGCGTCTTTCTCCAGATCAGAAAGAGCCTCTTCCCTCGGGAGTTCTGGTGACACCTCTTCTCCCCGCAAAAGCCTATCAATTTCTTCCTGTGAGAGGATGCGATCAGTCAGCAGACTCTCCCCCTTTCTCCACCATTCCGGTAATTTGCACTGCCAAATGCCTGTTTAAAGTCCCCGGCTTTGCCCGAAACTTCAGACAGTCTCCAATGTATACATCAAGGTCCTCATCTACTTTGCGTTCCAAAGGAACGACATCACCCACTTGGAGATCAAGCAACTCTTTGATTGTAAGCGATGTCCTTCCCAGCACCACCCGAAGTTGAACCTGCGCTTCCTTAATGCCCTTTTTGAGGAGGCGAAGATTCTTGGGATCCTGTTCCTTGGCAGTTCTTGAGAACCAATAGTGAACACTTAACCTATCGATGATCGGTTCCAGGACAATATAAGGAATACAAAAGTTGATAATACCCTCTAATTCATTTCTTATCTTAACATCCAAGGAAACAAGAATCACCATTTCCATTGGAGAGACGATCTGAGCAAACTGGGGATTTGATTCAATAAACTCTACTTTTGGCTCAAGTCTAGCAACATTTTCCCACGCTTCTCTGGTCAGGTCAAGCATCCGCTGGCTCGTCTGCTCGATGAGCGTCCTCTCGATGTCTGTGAGTGGACGCGGCTTTCCTGGAGCACGCCCTGGTCCTCCCAACAGACGGTCCAGAATCCCAAAGGCGATCACTGGCTGAATCTCCATGATCGCATTACCTTCGAGGGGGTTCATGGTGTAAATTATAATAATTGAAGGATCGTAGAGTGACCGAATGAACTCATCATAAGTCATCTGCTCTACAGAAAGCACTGAAACCTGGACAGTGCTCCGAAGTTGCGCTGAAAGGTAAGTCGACAGAAGTCTGGAGTAATTTTCATAGATTACCCGGAAAGTGTTGATCTGCTCTTTAGAAAACTTATTCGGTCTGCGAAAATCATAGATGCGGACCTTCTTCGTCTGCTCTTCTTTTTTAAGCTCCTCCGCAGAAATTTCGCCTGAACTTAGTGCTGCCAAAAGGGCGTCTATCTCTTCCTGGGAGAGGATTTCGGCCACAAGCACTACCCCCCACTGAATCAGTCACGACTTATTGGATAACTAGGTCGGAGAAATAAATGTTAACAATCTTCCCGGTCTGAAGACAGTTGTTGAGTTGGGCTTGCAACTCTTTTTTGAGGCGAGAGCGGTTTTCCGCGCTCAAGTCGTCGCCAGTCTTACTGTTTAAAAATAAGAGGATTGTGTCCTTGAGAATCGGGAGCTTTTCTTTTACCTCGTTTTCCAAAGACGGTTCATTTAACTCTGCAACAACTCGGACCTTGATAAACCGCCTTTCACTTTCAGGAGCCAGATTAGTAGTAAATTCCCCTATTTCGAAAAGGGGTCCTGTTTTGGAATTGTCCTCTTTCTTCACCACCGAATTAGCGGCATCAGAAGGCACTTTTCCCATAAATGTGGTGATCCCAAAAGCAACGAGAGCAGAGACACACACGACAAATACAGCAACCAGCATCGCTACCTTCGGAGTTAGAAATACCCCTTTCGGCTTTTTTTGAATCTCCCGCTCTTCATTAACAGTTTCTGGAGCCAATCTTGACAACCCCCTTCGTGATTCTTGTTCCACTCTACTCTGCTGGTGTAGGTTCCTTGGCTCCAAGCTCTTGCTTCAAAATCAAGATATCCACGCGTCTGTTCTGCCTTCTATTAGCCTCCGAGGTGTTCGGCACCACAGGACGGTACTCGCCATAACCTACTGCTGAAAACCTTTCACCTGGTAGGCCCAGAGCAATAAAATACCGGATCACAGTGGTTGCCCTCGCAGTTGATAATTCCCAGTTTGAAGGGTATTGAGGGGAATGGATGGGAAGATCGCAGGTGTGTCCTTCAACCCGCACTTGATTGGGTATTTTTTTGAGGAACTCGGCTGCCTCGGCAAGGACCGCTTTCGCTTCTGGTTTCAACTCAGCTTTACCACGGTCAAAAAGAACAGTCTCCTGAAACCTGAGAATCAGACCTCTTTCATCTTTGACCAGTTTTATTTTATCATACACCCCTTGTTCCTTGAAAAATTCCATGGCCTCTTTGAAGACACCTTCCATCTGCAGGTCATCAGTCATTTCTCCTTCGACTGATGACACCCCCTCTTGGAGAACCGCTGGGTTTCCTTCGAAAAACCCAAGTGACCCCTGAATCGACAAAAGAGCCATCCGAAAGCGCTCAACATCAATCACTGAAAAAGCATAAAGAGCAACGAAAAAACAAAGCACCAAAGTGATCATATCCCCGTAAGTAACCATCCAAGCTGGTGAACCGAGAAACCGGGTTTCTTTTTTCTGCCTTCCCCTCATTCTCCAGCCTCCTCAGCAATCGCCTGACGCTCCCGGGTAAAGGAGATGTTCTCCCTGAGGCGCGGTGCAAGAAAAACCTTCATTTTTTCCTCCACAATTCTCGGGTTTTCCCCTGCCTGAATGGAAAGGATACCCTCAATCATCACTTCCCGCAAAAGGACCTCCTCGGCAGTGCGCACCCTCAACTTCTCGGCAATCGGGTTAAAAATCAGGTTGGCCATTAAGGAACCATAAAAGGTGGTAATCAAAGCTGTAGCCATTCCCGGACCAATAGCCCCAGGATCATTAAGTGAACCAAGCATTTGAATAAGCCCGATCAGGGTCCCGATCATCCCAAAGGCAGGAGACAGCTGGCCCATTGTTTCAAAGATCGCCCTTCCCGCCCTGTGCCGCTCCTCGAGAAAAACAAGCTCTGTTTCCAAAATACTCTTCACAAGTTCGGGATCGGTTCCATCGACAACGAGCTGGATCCCCTTCTGGAGGAACTTGTCGTCAATTTCCTCGGCATCCATCTCCAGGGCGAGGAGGCCCTCCCGCCTCGCCTTTTCGGCAAACCTGACCAAGATATTGATGATCTCCGTAGGGTCCTGCATTTTGTTAAAAAATGCTTTTTTAAGGACCCCAAAGACACCAACAACGTTCTTCAAGGGGTAGCTGATCAGAGTTGCTGCAAGGGTTCCTCCAGCAACGATCATAAAAGAAGGTAAGTGCAAAAAAGCGGTCAACGAGCCACCGAGTTCAATTGCATAAAAGAGGAGAAACAAGCCCGAAAAAAGTCCGAGTGCTGTTGCCAGATCCATTATTTCCACCCCAGTTTACTCAGCCTTCTTTCTCGTCTTCTTCCCCAGAAACTTCTTTAGTGGAAACACTGTTCAAGTAGCGCCGAAACTCGGCAATACGTTTAATAATCTCAGGAACATCTTCTTTGACAACTACTTTTCTTCCTGTGGTAAGAGTGAGCACAGTATCTGGTGTCTTTTCGATGAACTCGATTAAGTCAGAATTAACGTAAAATTCTTCACCATTCAGGCGAGTCACGCGGATCACCTTTTTCACTCCTGTTCCCATTCCCACCAGAGACGGGCGCCCGCGGCGGCGCGGGCGCCTCTGGTCTCTATCCGCATCAGTGGGAACGAAGATTCGCCTCCAAAACAAGCGCAGATCCATTGAGGTCACCCTAACGCTTCAAATTGACGAGTTCCTGAAGCATCTCGTCAGAGGCAGTGATCACCCTCGAATTCGCTTGGAAACCCCTCTGGGTGATGATCAGTTCGGCAAATTCAGCAGAGATATCTACATTGGACATTTCGATGGAACCGGGCTTAACTGTCCCGTAGCCCTTGGCCCCGGGAACGTTATAGCTTGCCTCTCCAGAATTAGTAGAAGCGGAAAACAACGAGTTCCCTTCTCTCATCAAACCTGCCGGATTGGTGAAAGTAGCAAGGGCGACCTGGGCAAGGCCTCTGCTGACTCCGTTGGAGTATACTCCAACAATCGTTCCCGTTTGATCAATGGTGTAGCTTTCGAGAGTTCCAGCAGGGTAGCCATCCTGGCTCTGGACGACTGCAGTAAACTCAGCAGCGAACTGGGTCAACTTGGAAAAATCGACTTTGATTTCTACCTTGTTTAGGACGCCATCCCCATCAGGATCAAAGGTGATGGCGCCGACATCTCCACTAATTAGCTTCCCGCTCCCATCGAACTTGAGGCTGCCGCTTCCGGTTATCTCATTATTAGTAGCGTCAAGTTTCTCGCCCTTGGAATTGGTGATCGACTCAACCTCCCAGTCCCAGTTCCCGTTCTCATCCACCTTGATAAACCTGATAACCACATTGTAGGTATTTCCCAACTCATCATAAACCGTCTGCTCCAACTTGATTCCCGGTGGCGTGAAAACAGTAGACGCGATACCTTCGCGGAAAGTAACACTCCCTGATGTAGAACTTGGTGTAAAACCGTTAGGCGAGCCAGAGGTAGGAGGGGCAATGCTGAAATCAGCGGTGCCATCATTATTAACATCAATCTTTAGACTACCTGTTGATCCCACCACATTTCCCTCGGAGTCCAGAGTAACAGTTCCGCTGCCTCCACTAGTAATTGTTCCCCCGCTAATTACACTTATTTCCCAATTCCAGGTATTGAACGAGCTTGTGGGAGTGAAGGTAAGTCTCATTTCCACTTGCTTTTCATCCCCAGAGGAAGGATTACCATCTGGATCATAAATCACGGTAAAATCGTCTGTCGTAGTCCCCGAATCCTTAAACTTCAAGATTCCGTTGTTCGCCCTGAAGTCGAGGTTCCCGGCAAAAACCATTTCACTTGTTGCTTTCGGTGGAGCTCCCTGCTGGAAATCGATCTTGATCACCTGCAAATTGCTCTCTTTCTTATAATCGTCACCATAATCGCGAATATCGGCATTGGGGTCAGGAGGTAGCCACCCCAGGACTTTCATTCCATTGAGGAGGCTCACCAGATAGCCCTCACTGTTGAAGTCGAAATTACCTACTCTTGTGTAGACCTTTCTTCCCCCATCCTCGCTGAGGACGAAGAAACCATCTCCGTCAATCCCTAGGTCAGTCATTTTACCGGTATTCTGGAGACTACCGGGAGTGCAGATGGTATCGATGCTGGCAATGGTGACACCAGGACCCACCTGCACCGGGTTCGTCCCCCGGCTTGCCCCGCGGATCGTCTGGTAGAGCATATCCTGGAAGGTGACCCTGCTCTTTTTAAAGCCTGGGGTGTTGATGTTGGCGATGTTGTTGCCAATGACATCCATGCGCAATTGATGAGCATTCAAACCAGACACAGCAGAAAAGAGAGAACGCATCATAATTAATCTTGACCTCCTCATTAAGGGTGGTTTACGTCTGTCAGTCAGTAAACCAGGGCCCCCTCCGAGAGGTCCGGCCCTTAACCCCGATTTTTTAGTCTTTAAACAATCACGGCACTGTCGATATTAGTAAAAACATTGCCCCGCAGACTGGCACCATCGATGGCAGTGACCACAGTCCGGTTTTTCACGCTTACCACAAAAGCAAAGTTGTCCACAAGAATCAGGGAATCCTGCGCTCCTTTGGCCGCCGCTTTCTCTACAGCGTCATAGAGCCGCTGAAGGTGACCAGGAGTTAGAGAAATCCCTCTTTTGAGGATCCTCTCTGTTGCGTGGCGGGAAAACTTGAGTGACTGCTGCTCAAGAATGGCGGCAAAAGACGCCTCCTGGTTCTGCTTTTTCTTTGTCTGGGCTGACTCTTGTGCTCCTGGTGGAATTATCGGCTGGGGAAGGAAAATTTTTTCGGTCATTATCCCTGTTCACTCCTCTTGAGGAACCCTCACCTGGTAAACCCAGGATGCAGGAACTTCGTAGTCATCGACAAGGAGGATGAACTCCCCTTCCCGCGAGTAGAAGCCATACACCTGGCCGGTAAATTGTTCGCCTGTTTCGGGATTCTTTGCCGCAACCTCTTTCCCCAAGAAACTAGCTACGATGGAAAAGCTCCCTTGCTTACTGAGGATTTCTTGGATCTCCACAAGTTTCTCCAAATTTGCATTAATTCCCTGCAACTCCTGGAGGGAAGTCAACTGGGTCATTTGAGCAACGAATTCAGCGTTACCGATGGGGTTGAAGGGATCCTGCTGGCGCAACTGGGTAATCAGCAGTTTCAGAAAATCTTCCCTCTTGATGATCTCCCTGCTGGCCCATGACTGGGTAGAGGAATCCGCTCCGATAGCACTAACTGCCAACTCATCTCCCCCCTTCACACAAGGTAATTAATGACTCCAACCTCCCCTCCGAAAAAGGGAGTATCTTCTCTAACCACGGCATCTGAGGAAAATGCCCGTGTGTTCGAGTATTTAAAATTTGGCAACAGTGCAGGAACATTTTCCTGATGATCAGCGGAAGGCTGAGAGAAACCCTGCAAACTGCCCTGACAGTCAACATCAACACTGACCCGTTGCCAGCAAGCGCCACGGTGATCCTGCAGGGAGTTTTGCAATTCCGGAAGACGATTTTCAATGAGATGAGCAACAGCAGGATTTTCCACAATAAACTTGGTGTGCAGAACTCCTTTTTCAATAGTTACCAGCACTTCCAGCTTCCCTAGGAAACCAGGCTTCAATTTGAGCACTACTTTTGAAGTTCCTTCGCTTTGATGCAGGTTGAGCCGGGCAACAACCTCCTCGAAAATTCTCGCTGTAAGAGCTTCTCCAGAACCATCTTCGCTGACAGAGAGCTGCACCTGCTGGATACTATGAATCTCCCCATGATGCTGAGAAAAAGACTCCAAAACCTGAACAGGAACTGCTGGGGATCGAGGACCGACTTGAGTCTCCCCGCCTTCACCTTTGACTACATCTCTGAGCATAACAGGTTCTTTCCACT
Source organism: Bacillota bacterium (assembly GCA_036742135.1). GTDB lineage: Bacteria > Bacillota > DSM-12270 > Thermacetogeniales > Thermacetogeniaceae > 50-218. The sequence goes on along the minus strand of DAINRC010000003.1, from coordinate 16,785 downwards.
CTCCACGAACCACCTCCGCGCTAGTGCTCCCACTCCGGATGAATTCCGCCTCCCCCAGTTTCTCGCATGTAACAACTTCTTTCGCCGAAAAGTTCTGAGAAGGCCCCTGCTGATGACTTCGAAGATCAATCAGCCCTTCACCCCGGTTGCTCCCCTGGCCAGAGCGAACCAGCACCTCTCCAATGGGTTCTCCGTTGGTTTGCTGCAACAGAAACTTGTTCCAGTTTGTGCTGTCGGTGCCTTCCCCTAGGGTCTCTTTGCCGGTTTGTGGCTCTCGTGGCAACAGAAAGGTGAGCATCTCTGCGCCTGACTTACAGGCAGCCGGCGGGACAGCGATTATGTTGGTGGAATCTTCGGCGACCGCGACTTGGGAAGCCTCAAAGGTCTTTTCATCAGTTGCCCCCATACTCCGAAGCCAGGAAACAATCTGCCCCTGGAGAAGCTGGTGCAATTCCGGGAAATGGTCCTCATTGATCTTTCCCGGACCAGGAACCTCTCCTACACCAAAGGTAACATCAGCGCTTCCTTCTCCGCCACAGGGAAGTAACCCCTCGGGTATTTCTCTGAATGAAACCAAAACTGGTGAAAGCAAATACTCCAAATCCTTGCTCTCTTGGAAAGAAGCGTCACTCAAACCCCGTGGTAATTTACCACTGCTTGCTGGTATTCTTCCTGATTCACTGTCTCTACTACCAGAGCTACTGCCATTGGCGAGAACCGAACCTTCCCCATTTCCTGGGACTTCACCCAAAAGAAGCAGGCTCAAAAGCAGGTTCAGAAAGCAGACTCCCTTTGCGCTCCCCTTTGCTGGACCGGTGGCTGCAGAAGTGTTTGAGAGTGGTTCCAAGAATCCCAGCAGTGAACATTGAACCGCGCTCTCCACCAATTCACCTCCCTTCTCTCAGAGAATTTAATTAATAGTTCAGGGCTTCAGCCCTGTTTATTATCAGCTTTAGCAACTCCGCAGCTTTCTCTGGAGCCATTGCTTCCAAAATTGCTCCCGCCTGTTCGGGATCCATTGCCTGGAGAATCTCAGCCACGATTTCGGGTTCCAAATTATTGAGAATGGCAGCAGCAGATGTGGGCTTCATTTCGGCATAGTAAGCTGCAAGCTCCCGAAACCGTTCTTCTCTTTGCTGCTCTTCAGCAAGGCGCTCTTTCTCGACTGCCTTGCTTTCTTCGAGATTTTTTTGAAGCCGCTGGAGCATCTCTTTCTGAGCCCGCAATTCCTTAACTTCTTTCTCCAACTCGGCTACCCTCGTCTTCAGCTTTTCGTTCTCTTTCTCCAGAGAAGCAACCTCCTCGGTGTTTCCCGAACTCGCATACTTGGCCAGAAAAGGGAGATCAATCCAACCGGTAGTTGCTGCCGCAACTATACCGCCTGCTACAATTACCAAGAGACAGAGAACAAGCAGCTTCCAGGAAAAAGTTTTTGAAGTGGTCATCTGGTTTCCTCCCGGTGCCTCCAAAAACAAAGGTTGCCTACATCGTCGAGATTCTTCTGCTCCTGGCGCAGATACTCCTGGTAATAATCCTTCCAGGCTCGCTCCTTCATCCGTTCGAGCATCTTTTTCTCCTTGAGCACCTGCTGAAAACTTTCCTCAGCTTTTGTTAGTCTTTTTTTGGACTCGTCCACGATTCCTTCCCGCTCTTCTTTTTCTTTCTGCTTGCGCACTTCGTAAAGCTCTCCCATGATTAAATACTCTGGCTGAACCTGTCCGCGCCGCAACTCCCTTTTCGCCTGTTGAAGCTGCTCTAGCTCCTCTTGCACCCTTTGTAAAACCCTGAAGTGTTCCTGATACTCAAGCAGTGCCTGGGCAAACTTCAGACGCTGAAGCTTTTCTTCCTGCTCTTTTAAATTGAGGAAACCTTGCAAGCGGAACCGAAAACGCCTCATTTAAGCAGCCTCCGCTGAAAACAGCTGAAAAAGTTGTTTTTCTGTTTCTTCAAAGCTATAACTTTCTTCAATGCCCTGGCGTAGAAACTGGTTACACCTGTCGATCATTTTGATGGCATAATCAATTTTTGGGTTTGAGCCCATTCGGTAAGCACCTACTTCGATCAAATCCTTGGCTTCTCTATATGTTGCCAGGATACTCTTCAATCGGGCGGCTTTTTCCAAATGCTCCTTGGAAACGATATCAATCATCACCCTGCTCACAGAGTTGAGCACATCAATCGCCGGGTAATGATTCTGAGCAGCAAGCTCCCGGGAAAGGACAATGTGCCCATCAAGAGTTCCTCTAATGGCATCGGCGATCGGCTCGTTGAAGTCATCCCCATCCACGAGAACAGCGTAAAGGCCGGTGATCGTCCCCTTAGGAGAGGTCCCGGCACGCTCCAGCAGTTGGGGAAGTAAAGCAAAAACTGAGGGAGTGTAGCCCCGCGTTGCCGGTGGCTCTCCAATCGCCAGGCCCACTTCCCGCTGAGCCATGGCAAATCTCGTAACAGAATCCATAATCAGAAGCACATCCTGGCCCCGGTCGCGAAAGTACTCCGCAATCGCAGTCGCTAAGAAAGCCCCTTTCAGCCTGACCAGTGCCGGCTGATCAGAAGTAGCAGCAACTACCACAGAGCGGGACAAACCCTCAGGGCCGAGCACTTTTTCCACAAATTCGCGAACCTCACGACCCCGCTCCCCAATCAGAGCAATAACGCTGACATCTGCCTTAGTGTATCTTGCCGCCATCCCCAAAAGAATGCTTTTTCCGACACCACTACCAGCGAATATTCCCAAACGCTGACCCTTACCACACGTAAGGAGACCATCAATCGCCTTGATCCCTAAAGGTAAAACTTCCCGGATCCGCTGCCTTTCGAGGGGATTACACCTTTCGGATAAGACTGGATACCATTCCTCAAAAGCTACCGGACCTTTTCCATCGATGGGCCTACCCAAGCCGTCGAGAACCCTTCCTAGCAATCCGGGGCCCACCCCAACCCGAAAAGGTTCCCCAGTAGCCACAACCTCACAACCCGGCCCAATCCCGTTCATCTCCCCAAGAGGCATCAGCAGGCTCCGCTCGCCTCGGAAGCCAACGATTTCAGCCATGATCTTCCCTGTCGGTGTTTTAATGTAGCAGATCTCACCAAGGCATCCAGTCAAGCCTTCAGCCTCGATGGTAAGCCCAACAATCTGGACAATTCTTCCCCGATACCTGAGCAGGTTAAGTTTCTCAAGCTTCTTGATGTATTTCTCAAGCTCAACCATTTTGTTCCACCTCGAAGAACTCAAAAGCAACCGCTTCCAGCTGTCCTTCAACAGTGGCGTCAACGACCCCGTAATCTGTCTCCAGAAGACAGCCCTTGCTTGAAATTGTCTCATCTACCTCTAACTTAACTTTTCTCCCATTTTTCTCTTCCCGGAGAAACTCAAACAGGTAATCGTAATCCTCAGGCTGAACTCTAAGGGTCACTTCTCTACAATCACCAGCACGTTCAAGAGCCATTTTAGCGATCTCTTTAACCTTTTCCGGAGCAATGGAAAGCTCTGCATTAATCACCTTTCTGGCTATACTGATGGCAAGCTGCACAACTTCAGGCTCAAGCTGAGCCATACGGCACCGGTATTCCTCTTCGAGAGCTTTTCTTTGAGCCTCAATCTCTTCCTGGAATTTTTCGCGCTCTGCAGCAAGTGCTTTCTGAGCTTCCTCGTAACCAACGCTGTAACCTTCCTCTTCCGCCTGGGCACGAATCTTTTCCGCCTCTTGTCGGGCATCAGCTAAAATCGATTCAGCTTCTTGGCGGGCTTCAGCAATGATCTCTTCTGCCTTTACCCTGGCTTCGGCAAGAAGTTCTTTAACCATTTCCTCTGCTTCCGCAATAATTTCTTCCGCATTTGTCTCTCCGCAACCGAATTCAACACTTTCCTCATGCAGACAACTTTGAAGACCCCCTGAATGTTCAATCAACCTGGGGAAGGCAAGAACAAAGTGGGGCGCCTTGATCACCTTAGACAATGATCTCTTCCCTCCCCCCACGAGAAATGATGATCTGGCCCTGCTCTTCGAGCTTCCTGATTACAGCCACAATCCTTTGCTGAGCATCTTCGACATCACGAAGCCTCACAGGCCCCATGTACTCAATTTCTTCTCTGAGGATTTGAGCAGCCCGCTTCGACATGTTCTTCTCAATCTTAGCCCTCACTTCTTCTCCTGCTCCCTTCAGGGCAAGAGCAAGATCGTGGGAATCAACCTCCCGCAAAACCAACTGGACAGCCCGATCATCAAGGTAAACGATGTCTTCAAAGACGAACATCAATTTCTTGACTTCTTCTGCAAGTTCGGGATCCTGAACCTCAAGAGATTCAATAATTGTTTTCTCTGTAGCTCTGTCCACCCTGTTCAAAACCTCGACCAGAGATTTTACTCCTCCTGCACTGGTGTAATCCTGGAGAACCACCGAAGATAACTTTCTTTCCAGAACTCTCTCCACTTCCTTGATAATCTCGGGAGAAGTGCGGTCCATTAAAGCCACTCTGCGGGCAACGTCAACCTGAAGCTCTGGAGGAAGCGCAGAAAGCACTGCTGCTGCTTGCTCCGGGTCCAGATAGGCAATGATCAGGGCAATGGTTTGAGGATGCTCGTTTTGAATGAAGTTCAGCAGTTGGTTGGGGTCTGCCTTTCTGATGAAGTCGAACGGCCTCACCTGCAGAGTTGCTGTAAGCCGAGCAATAATCTCTGCTGATTTCTGGGGACCAAAGGCTTTTTCCAAAAGCTCTTTTGCGTACTCGATGCCTCCCTGGGTGATGTACTCATGAGCAACACACATCTGGTAAAACTCCTGGTAAACTTCGTCCCTCTCCTCAGGAGATATTTTTCTGATGTTGGCAATCTCGAGGGTGAGCTGTTCTACTTCCTCCTCATTCATGTGCTTCAAAACCTGTGCTGAAAGTTCCGGACCTAATGAAATTAAGAGTATTGCTGCCTTCTGCTTACCCGTTAGCTTCCGTGCCATAGATCTCACCTCGGCTTTTCAGCAAGCCATACCTTGATAAGCTGAGCAACCTCCTTGGGACTCTTTTTCACCAAGTTCTGAATATTCTGAAGAACGCGTATCCTTTCCCGTTCTTCTTCTGAAAGCTCCTCTTCAGGAAGAGTTGTCTCTTCAACTAAAGTAGGGCGAGGCATAAGCTCTTTCTCTTCGCGCCTCTTCAAACTCCGGGAAACCAAAAACAACAACAGGGAAAAACCTACTATTCCAGCAACTGCAAGTCCGTAGGTTAACATCTGCTGACGTTTTCTTTCTGCCTCCATCTCCGCTTCCATCTTTTGGGCCCAGGCAGTATTAAAAGGCATACCTGTAACTGTGACAGTGTCACCGCGCTCCGGGTTAATTCCTGCAGCAGATGCCACAAGATCTTCGATTTCCTGCTGTTTCTGAAGGTCAAGCTCCCCGTCGATGACCACCGAAAGCGACAACTGCTTCACCTGCCCTGGAGCCACCACACGGTATTCCTCTTCTTTGTCCACCTCGTAGTTGGTGATCTTTTCTGTCTTCTGGTACTGTCCAAGCCCCTGCCCTCCAGTCGCCTCTCCGTAGAGGGGGATGTTACTTCCAGGACCAGGTTCTCCCTCAGCGGTTGGGGTTCTTGAAGTTGAAGACTCCTCTTTGACTTGCTGGCTCCTGACAGTCCTGTCTCCATAATCCTCTTTCCGGATTTCTACTTGATCAAAGTCGAGGATTACGTTCGCCCTCACCACAGCTTTTCCAGGGCCGACAACACGCTCCAGCATTGACTGAATAGATCTTTCCAGCTTTCTTTCGTAGTCCTCTTGGATCTTCATCTGATTGGCGGTGAGCTGAGCGCCTGCTTTCTCCTCGGCGATCCCCTCGGAGAGAACGTTCCCGTGAACATCAACAACAGTCACATTTTCAGGTTTTAAGCCCTCAACCCCACTGGCAACAAGCCGCATCAGCCCTAAGACCTGGCGCTCATCCAGCTTCCGCCCAGGCTTCAGCTTCACCAGCACTGAAGCTGTAGCCTCTTTTTCCTTTTCCGTGAAGAGCGATGGCTCGGGAACCACAATATGAACCCGAACATCCTCAACTGCTTCCAGCTTTTTGATCGTCCGCTCAAGCTCTCCCTGGAGAGCAATCAGATAGCGAATCCTCCGCTGACTCTCGGTCTCTCCAAATCCAGACTGATTGAAAAACTCGAACCCAACACTTCCACCACTAGGAAGCCCTTCATTAGCTAAGTCGAGCCGGAGCTGGTATTTAAAAGTTGAAGGCACAAGAATCGTCTTGCCCTCATCAGCAAGTTTGTAAGGAATCTTTTTCTCCTTCAAGTAATCAGTAATAGCAGCAGCATCCTGAGGCTCAAGGTTGGTGTAAAGGGGAACGAAATCCGGTTTTGTGGCGAAACTGATCAGCAAAACAGCAACTACCAGGGTCAGGGCAACCCCTGTAACAAAAAGGATTTGTTGAGTTCTAGATAATTTTTTCCAGAATGCCAGGGCCTTTTCTTTCTGGTTCAGCCAAATTTCCTTCATCGCACTAACCGCCAAAGATTATTAAATGGTCATCCTCATTATCTCGTGATAGGCATCAACCAACTTGTTCTGAAACTGGGTAAGCAACTGAAGAGCGAGTGTAGCCTTTTCAAAAGCAATTACCACTTCATGAATGTTCTCTGCTTTCCCCATAGCAGCTTCTAATGACTTTTGCTCTGCCTCTTTCTGGAGGGCGTCAACTTCCTGCCAGAACTTCCAGAAGATATCACTAAAAGAAGCAACCTCACTTTTGTTGTCTTCTACTTCAAACTTGCTCAGTTGAAGACGGGGTAACCCAGCAACACCCAAGTCGAGGGGACGAAGCATCTTCTACCCCCACCTTCGCAAAGTCTTTTCAACCTTCTAACGGCGGCCAATCTCTAAAGCCCTCATACTCATCTCCTTGATGGCGCTGAGGACAGTGGCATTCGCCTCATACGCCCTGCTGGCGCTTACCAGGTCAACCATTTCCTCGATAATGTTGACATTAGGCATCCTCACATAGCCCTGCTCATCAGCATCAGGATGATCGGGATCATAAATGAGGCGAAAAGGGCGGGAGTCTTCCACAATCCCTTTCACCCTCACTCCCTGAAGCTTCTCCTCCAGCAACGAGGAAAAAGGGGAACCCTTTGCCTCAAAAATCACAGCTCGCCTGCGATATGGAAGCGGCCGACCTTCAGGGTCAAATTGGCCTGACCTCGTTGTTTCCACATTGGCAATATTACTGGCGATCACATCGAGGCGCAGGCGCTGGGCAGTGAGCCCGCTCCCACAGATCTCAATCCCGGCAAAAAGAGACATCTCTCACTCAGCGCCTCCCTTCGGTAACAGCAATCCGCAGCATCTCCAAGTGACCTGTCACCAATCTGGTCAGCAAATTATAGTTTAGATAATTAGCCGTCTGTTTTGCCATTTCTGCATCAATATCCACGTTGTTGCCATCGTTACGGTAACTCGAATCTAAAACTTGGTAAACTTGGGGTTGCACATCCCCCAAACTGGGGGCCCTACCAAAATGGGCAGGGTGAGTCCTCGCTAAAGAAAGGTTCTCTCCTTCAGCGAGGGCTCTCTGCAGCTGCTTTTCAAAAGAAACCTCCCAGCGCTTATAACCAGGTGTCTCCACATTAGCGATGTTGTTGGCAATCACCTGCTGTCTCAGCCAGCTGGCATCAAGTGCTTTATGGAGAACCTGGAGCAAAGGTCCCCCTAACTGGTCCAGCATTTCAGCCCCTCCTCAAAAGGTAAAACATCCTCACTTGGGTGTAGTAAATACTAGATAACTTTCCAAAATCCTTCTCCAGGTGACAAAAAAATGAAGCAATAGTAGTTTTTCATCCTTTAATCTACCACTGCTTCGCGAAATTTGTAAAGCTAGCACGCAAATTGTGGACTAAGGTTCTAATCATCTAAGTCTTAAGTCCCATATTATAGCCCTCTTTTTCCAGTTCATTAATGAAGCTAGGATCAAAGATCTTGATCCTCGTTCCCTTCATTCCATGGGAGCGCACAGCAATCAAACCTGCCCCTTCCAGCTTGCGGAGGGCGTTAACGATCAAGGAGCGACCAACACCTGCTTCCTCGGCAACCTTAGTAATCACCAGTAATCCTTCAGGACCATCAAGCGATCGAAAAACGCACCTTACAGCTTTTAGCTCACGGGAAGTCAAAGTTTTCAGGGCAATCTGGTAAGCTATCGACTTTTCAGTTTTCTTTTCCAGCCGCTTAGACTTCATACCCAAGATTTTGTTTCCCAAGACCAGTGCAGCAAATTCTGCAAGAGCCGCTTCCTCAGCACTAAGGCCAACATCCCCCCTGAGAAAAATCAAGGTAGCCAGCCGTTCCCTCTCACCGAAGACGGGAATGACCGTCACTTTCCTTGAACCCAGTGGGCACTGCTTCATCAGGTGGAAGACGCACGTGTTAGCTGCTCTCTCGATGTTGACTCGCGTTTCTGTGATGCGCATTAACTCCTGATTGTAGGACTCTGGAAAACACTCACTGTGCCTGATGACCTCATCCATTCCACAATCAAAACTATCGGGAAAGGCATACCCTAAGATCTTACCCCTTCTTCCCACAATGTAAGTGTGGGCAACTACCACCTGACAAAAGACTTGGGCAAGTTTACTGAAATCTAAGAACTCCCCTCCCGAACCTCGGACAGCAGCCTTCAGCAAACCTATCTTTCTCAAGAGGTCACTCATGAGGCTCTTTCCCCTTACTCGCAAGAATTATTTCCGTGACGTCCTCCCCTCAATAAATTGAGGGGCATCCTCAGGCGGATGCGCGCAAAAGGTTCTTTTTGCGCTTCGGTTCAGTGACACCGTGCCACCCCAAGAGGAACGACACGACCACGGGCCGCGCCACTCGGCCACTATTCCCCTTCACGGGAGATACCTGGAAGGCCTTTCACCTCCACCACCAGGCGGGCTTCTATCCGCCTGGATACCTTGTCGTAGGTGATGGAGAGCTCCCGCACCCGCTCCTACTTCACATCAGGACGGTGGGATATCCGCAAGGTGACTTCCCTCACCCCGTCTTCGCGGCCGGTGCCCAGACTCAACGTGACTTTATCCCCTTCTACCTTGAAGCGGGATTACTGGCCCCTCGCACTCCCCCGTCTTTCTAAACCGGAGCAGTCTTATCAAGCCAGCCCCACAGAGAAAACAACAAACTTTAGAGAACATACCTGCTCATGTCCTCGCTCTTGACGATCTCGGCAAGGCGTTCGGAAACATATTTCCGGTCAATGACCACTTTCTTCGGCTCAAGCTCTGGAGCCAAATAAGAAATATCTTCAAGAACCTTTTCCAGAACAGTGTGCAAGCGACGGGCCCCAATGTTTTCGGTGCGGAGGTTGACCTGATAGGCAACATCGGCAATCTCCTCAAGGGCATCTCTGGTGAATTCGACTTCCAGCCCCTCAGTCCGCAGAAGTTCAGTGTATTGACGGATCAAAGAATTGTCAGGTTCAGTAAGAATCCGCAGAAAATCCTCTTTGGTTAAAGGCTCTAATTCTACCCGAATAGGAAAGCGCCCTTGCAGTTCAGGAATAAGGTCAGAAGGCTTTGAGTAGTGAAATGCTCCGGCAGCAATAAAGAGGATGTGGTCAGTTCTCACAGGACCGTATTTAGTCATCACTGTTGACCCTTCCACAATCGGCAGAATGTCCCTTTGCACCCCACCTCGAGAGACGTCGGGGCCATAGGTGGCCTCTCTACTGGCAATCTTGTCGATCTCGTCGAGGAAAATAATTCCTGACTGCTCTGCCCGCTCGATACCAAGAGAAATCACTTCATCCATATCGATCAACTTCTGAGCCTCTTCCTGAGCCAGGATTCTGCGGGCTTCCTTTACAGGAAGACGACGCTTTTTCTTTCTTCTGGGCAACAGATTTCCCAGCATGTCCTGGATATTGATGCCCATTTCCTCCATCCCACTAACAGTAAAAATCTCCAGCATGTGGGGAGTTCTTTCTTCAACCTCAATTTCCACTATTTCCTCTTCGAGTTCTCCGGCCCGCAATTTCTCGGCCAGTATCTTGCGTTTTTCCGCTCTCGAAAGAATCCTTTCCTCCTCTTCCTGCCTTTCTGAATTAATATCCTGGCTTCCCTGGAACTCGGTAATTAAGAATTCTAAAGGATTCCTGGGAGGAGCTTTTCGGCGGCGCGAAGGAGGAACAAGAATGTCGAGAATTCGTTCTTCCGCCAACTCTATGGCCTTTTCCTCGACTTCCTTCATCTTTTCCTGCTTTACCATCCTAATAGCTTCTTCCACAAGATCTCTAACCATTGAGTCAACATCCCGGCCCACATAACCAACTTCAGTAAATTTAGTAGCCTCCACCTTGACAAAAGGAGCATTAACCAGTTTTGCCAGACGCCTGGCAATTTCTGTCTTACCCACTCCTGTTGGTCCGATGAGGATAATATTCTTCGGCATAACCTCATCTCTCAATTCAGGTGGCAACATGCGTCTGCGGTACCTGTTGCGCAGGGCAATCGCTACAGCCTTTTTGGCTTTTTCCTGACCGACTATGTACCTGTCAAGCTCGGCAACGATCTGACGCGGAGTTAACTCTTCCACTTTTCTCTCTCCCCTTATCCGAGGGTCTCTACAGTAATAAACTTGTTGGTATAAACACAGATAGAAGCAGCTATTTCTAGAGATATTTGAACAATCTCTGAAGCTCCCAGGCTGGTATGAGCGGCAAGCGCCCTTGCCGCGGCAAGGGCATAAGGCCCCCCTGAACCTACTGCAGCAATCCCATCATCAGGCTCAATAACTTCCCCGCTTCCCGAGATAATCAAAAGGTGTTCTCTATCGGCAACAACCAGCAGTGCCTCTAAACGACGCAGATACCTGTCAGTCCTCCAGTCCCGCGCCAGTTCCACGGCAGCACGAAGAATGTTGCCGCGAAAAGCTTCTAACTTTTGCTCAAATTTGTCGAAAAGGGTGAGGGAATCAGCAACTGAACCAGCAAAACCGGCAAGAACTTGATTATTGTGAATCCTCCGCACCTTGCAAGCACGTTCTTTAAGAATCGTGCTATCACCGAGAGTTACCTGCCCATCACCACCAAGAGCTACTTGACCTCCCCTTTTGACCCCAACAATTGTAGTTCCTCTTAACAACATCTTCCTCTCCTTTATCTTATTTTAGCTCTTGGATGAGCCTTTTCATAAACTGCTCTAATCCTTTCTCTAGTAACATGGGTGTAGATCTGGGTGCTGGACATCCGCTGATGGCCCAGCAGTTCCTGAACAGAGCGGAGATCAGCCCCTCTGTCCAGGAGGTGAGTAGCAAAAGTGTGGCGCAGGACATGCGGGGTCAAGCGGCGGGTATCGTCAACCTGGACCAAATACTTTCTAACAATACCGTAAATCCCACGGACGCTCAACCGGTGACCACGCCTGCTAACAAAAAAAGGATCCTGAGGCCCAGGGTCAACTTTCCCTGTGAGGTGTGGGCGGACTTTCATTAAGTAGGTTTTAAGAGCTTCCTCGGCAAAGGAACCAATAGGAACCATTCTCTCCTTTTTTCCTTTTCCTTTTACCAGGACAAGCTTACTGCCAAAATCAAAATCTCCTACATTAATCCTAGCCACTTCACTAATCCGCAAACCTGAACTGTACAACAATTCCAAAATGGCGCGATCCCTGATTCCCAACAAATCATTCTGTTGAGGGAGAGACAGAAGTGCTTCAACTTCGTGCAAGTAAAGAAACTGGGGCAATTTCCTGATTCCTCTGGGCGCATGAACTAATGCGAAAGGATTTGTGGAAACTACCTGGTTTTGCCGAAGATACCTGAAAAATGAGCGCAGGCAAGCGATCCGGCGAGCAATTGAGCTTGGAGCATAACCTTTCTGGTAAAGAAAACCGAGATATTCTTTGATTATCTTTGAATCCACTTCCGTAGGGGAGTTTACAGAAGTCGACCTCAAGAACTCAAAAAAATGGTTGAGGTCTGCTAAATAATTGGTAATCGTGTGCTCACTCAAATTTTTCTGATCCCGCAGGTAGGCTTGAAATTCCTCTCGCAGTTGAGTAAACACGAAAAAAACCTCCCCTTGAATCCTAACACACATCTCTTCGCAGCACAAGCTTTATTCTTCAAGTGTCTCAAGGAACCTTGACCAGGCCTCAAGGGCGCGGTCAACAATAGCCTTTATCCGTAGCCGCTTAGGAAGCCGCTTTTCCAGGGGTGGAAAAAGCCCAAAATTTACATTCATCGGCTGAAAGTCAGGAGTCGAAGATGTCGACACATACCAGCAGAGAGCCCCATGAGCCGTTTCCGGAGGTGGAATCAAAACCGGCCTCCCCTGGGCAAGACGGGCGCTGTTGATTCCAGCAATAAAACCGGTTGCCGCAGATTCGACATAACCCTCAACACCAGTAATCTGGCCAGCAAAGAAGATATCTGAAAACCTCTTCATTTGGAGAGTCGGCTGGAGCACTCGAGGACCATTGATGAAGGTATTTCTGTGCATCACCCCATAACGGACGAATTCAGCATTCTCTAGGCCAGGGATGAGGCGGAAAACACGCTTTTGTTCCCCCCACTTGAGTTGAGTCTGAAAACCAACCAGATTGTAGAGGGTTCCTTCTTTGTTGTCCTGTCGTAATTGAACAACAGCAAAGGGTTCCTTCCCGGTTCGGGGATCAATAAGTCCTACGGGTTTCAGGGGACCAAAACGGAGAGTGTCAGGGCCTCTCCGAGCGATCACTTCGATTGGCAGACACCCCTCAAAAAAGCGGCCCTCTTCAAAGGCTTTCGGTTGATGAACCTCAGCTTCCACAAGTTCTTTCCAAAAACGATAATACTCCTCCTCATTCATCGGGGCATTTAGGTAGGCAGCTTCACCTTTGCCGTAGCGAGACGCCTTGAATAGCTTGTCCATATTCAAGGACTCCCTGGTCACTATCGGAGCAGCAGCATCATAGAAATAAAGGTAATCTTCCCCTGTCAGCAGAGCAAGAGAACTGCTCAAAGCCTCCGAAGTAAGAGGGCCTGTAGCAATTACCAGAGGTCGTGCCTCCGGAATTTCCTTAACTTCTTCTCTGACTAACTTGATCATGGGGTTACTGGTGATCGCCTCGGTAACTTCTTGAGCAAACCTTTCTCTGTCAACAGCAAGAGCACCTCCTGCAGGGACTTCTGTTTTCTCAGCACAGCGGATGATCAGAGAGCCGGCTCTTCTCATTTCTTCTTTTAAAAGTCCAACTGCATTTTCCAGAGAACGAGCACGCAGAGAATTGCTACAAACAAGCTCAGCCAAGAGTCCTGTGCGATGCACAGGGGTTTGCTGGTGAGGTCGCATTTCCCAAAGCACCACCCGGACGCCAAGCCGGGTTGCCTGCCATGCTGCTTCACAACCAGCCAGGCCTCCACCAATGATCGTCACTTCTGCCATCATTTCACCTCTACTGCTTCCGGAGATAATTCGGACTCATTAAAACAGGCACCACATTCCGGGCAAACAACTCTTCTCTGCCTGGCTTGCCCCCGGTAAACCAAAAAATGACCGCAATGGGGACAGGTTTTACCCGCAGGTTCATCCCATGAAACAAAATCACATTCAGGATAATTGATACATCCGTAAAACTTTTTCCCTTTTTTAGTTTTGCGAACAATAACTTGAGCACCACACTTGGGACACAAGCTCCCGGTCTTTTCCAGATACTGCTCTGTATAGCGACACTCTGGAAATCCAGGACAAGCCAAAAACTTCCCGTAGCGCCCCTTCTTGATCACCAACTGACGCCCACACTTGGGGCAGTGTTTCTCGCTTTTCTCCTCCTCCACTTCGATCTTGGTAATCTCGCTTTCTGCATGCTCGAGTTCCTGTTTAAAAGGAAGATAAAAATCGCGAACAACCTGGTCCCATGAGAGAATCCCTTCTTCCACCTGATCAAGTTTTTCCTCCATGTTGGCGGTAAACTCCACATCAATGATCCTGGGGAAGTATTGCTTCAAGAGATCTACAACAACGAATCCAAGCTCTGTTGGATAGAAATATTTATCTTCTTTGATCACATAACCCCGCGTCTGGATGGTCTCGATGATCGGGGCATAAGTACTAGGTCTCCCAATTCCTTTTTCTTCAAGAAGTTTCACTAAACTCGCCTCGGTAAACCGGGGAGGTGGTTGGGTAAAATGTTGCTTGGGAACCAGTTCCTGGAGCTCCAGAATCTCTCCTTCAGAAAGAGGCGGAAGAATGGCCTCTTCCTCAACCTCACCAGCTAACTGAAGAAAACCAGGAAAGATAATTAAAGAGCCAGTCACCCGGAAGACACAAGAAGCAGCACTCACATCAACCGTGGTGACCTCCACGAGAGCAGGGCTCATTTGACTGGCAAGGTATCTTTCCCAGATCAACTTATAAAGCTTAAATTGATCTTCAGTTAGGAATTTCCGCACATCTTGGGGCCGGCGCCATACAGATGTTGGTCTAATGGCCTCATGAGCATCCTGGGCCTTTCCTTTACTGTGATACTGCGGCGGTTTTGCTGGGAGATACTCAGGACCAAAGCTTTCTCGGATAAATTGCCGAGCCTCCATTTGGGCAACTTCAGCAACCCTTGTGGAATCAGTGCGCATATAGGTAATTAAACCAACAGAACCCGCTTCCCCCAGGTCCAGCCCTTCATAAAGCTGTTGAGCCACCACCATCGTCTTCTGCACAGAAAAATTGAGCTTTCTGCTTGCTTCCTGCTGCAGAGTGCTCGTGGTAAAAGGGGGTGCAGGATTGCGTTTCTTCTTCTTTTTGGTGATCTTGCTGATAATGTAAGAAGCACCTTCTAGCTCCTGAAGAACTTCCTGAACATCCTCTTTTCGTTTCAGGTCTACCTTTTCCCCACCACGCTGCCACAGTTTGGCTTCAAAAACCGCTTCTCCACTCTTCAAAACCGCAGTCAGGGTCCAGTATTCCTCGGGATGAAAGCTCCTGATTTCCTCTTCCCGCTCACAAATAAGCCGAACCGCCACTGACTGCACACGACCGGCACTCAAGCCACTCCTAATCTTCCTCCAAAGCAGAGGACTCAGGCTATAACCCACCAGGCGGTCGAGAACGCGCCTCGCCTGCTGGGCATAAACCCTGTTCATGTTCACGGGATGGGGTTGTTTAACAGCCTCTTCCAGCGCCTTTTTGGTCACCTCGTGAAACTCAATTCTGCACTGAGAATCTGGAGGCAAGTTGAGAAGATTCTGGAGGTGCCACGCAATTGCTTCCCCCTCACGATCAGGGTCTGGCCCTAGCAGAACTTTTTCTGCCTGGCGCGCTGTTTCCCGTAGTTCCCTGATCACCTCTCCCTTGCCGCGAATGGTAACGTATTTAGGTGTAAATCCGTTCTCCACATCTACTCCTAACTGACTTTTGGGAAGGTCACGAACATGGCCTAGCGAAGCCTTGACAATGTAGTGTCGCCCCAAAAGCTTGCCGATCACTCTAGCTTTAGCCGGGGATTCCACAATCACGAGCACCTTCTTCGCCATCTCTAAACCTCCACTGGCCTGATTTCTAAAGAGTAACTCTCGTTCGAATATAATAACCTCCAGGAAGCTGTCTGACAACTCCTTTTAGCTCCAGAGCAGTGAGAATCCCACTCACCCTTGCTACAGAAAATCCGACCCCAGAGGCAACCTCATCAAGGTGCACAGGTTCAAGGGTGATCTGCTGCAGAACGAGCCTCTCTTCTTCCGCAAGTTCAGGCTCAACATCTTTGGGTTCTTGCTGCTTATACCCATCTGGCCAACTTAGATAAGGGAACTCCTCGATGATGTCCTCTACTTTCTCTACGAGCTTGGCCCCCTGCTTAATTAAGGCATGAGTTCCTTTGCTTCTGGTGCTGGTAATTGGGCCAGGAACAGCAAAAACCTCCCTCCCTTGCTCAAGGGCAAAAGCTGCTGTAATTAAGGCGCCACTTTTTTCCTCTGCTTCCACAACAAGAGTCCCCAGGGTGCAGCCACTGATAATGCGGTTCCGTATGGGAAAGTTCTTCGCCTCGGGTTTCGTCCCCAAAGGAAACTCTGTCAAAAGACATCCTTCCTGGGCAATTCTTTCTTTCAGTTTATAGTTTTCACGAGGATAACAAATGTCTATTCCACATCCTAAAACTGCTATTGTATAACCATTTTCCTGAAGTGCACCTAAGTGTGCTGCAGTATCAATTCCCCGAGCCATCCCGCTGACTATGCCCCAGCCCAAGCGGGCAAGTTCCCTGGAAAGACTTTTAGCAACCTCGATTCCATAAGGGGTGGCCTGGCGGGCACCAACAACAGCCAGTAGTGGTTTTTCCGGTATCGGGAAATTACCTGAAACATATAGAATTAGGGGAGGATGGGCAATTTCCGCCAGATAAGGTGGGTAGTCAGGGTGTCCGTAAAATACTACCCGCACATTTTTCTTTTGCAATTCCTCGGCAATTTTTTCAGGTTCTAAAATTTCCCGATAATGAATGATCCTTTCAACAACCTCAGGTCGAAGCTGAGCCACCCCTCGAAGCTCTGCTTCTTTCGCTCTCCAAGCAGCCTCTCCTGATGGGAAATTTTTATAGAGGTGCTTCAGGGTTCGCAACCCCACCCCAGGGATATTCTGCAAAGCTACCCAGTAAAAACAGTCATCCATGCAAAAGCTCTCCTTAAAAAATCCACTTTCTGCGTGATCTCTCCTTAAAGTAAAAGTATACTTTATTAATGATAGAAACGTCCACATGTGCAACAAGAGCAGTAATCGTGCTGTGATATTGTCACCTTGAAATCCGTCTGTGATAATGTCACCTAT
>DAINRC010000002.1:14864-53506 GCA_036742135.1 Bacillota bacterium | reverse complement strand
GATTTTACCCTGACAATATCACAGACGGATCACAGAAAGAAAGGGTAATTCTTGACACAACAACCAATCAATAATAAAATCAGAAGGAGTGGAAACAGGAAATAGAACTTCTTCCACAGTTGACCATAGATTAAGTGAATAGGTGTTTTTTGCGGTCACACTTTTATTTTATTTTTTTAATTGTGGAGGAGTTTCTATTTGGAAACCGAGTTTCTACTCGGTTTTATTTTTGAGATCTTTGGAAATTTTTCTTCAAGGGGGTGACAGGGATTAATTTTGTTCCTACCGTTCTGATAATAATTGCTATAGTTGCTCTCCTGTTTGGGATTCTTTTTGGCTACCTTATGAGGAAGTATCTAGCAGAAGCAAAGATCGCTTCTGCTGAAGAAGCTGCCAAAAAGATTATTGAAGAAGCCCAAAAAGAAGCAGAAGCCAAGAAAAGAGAGGCAGTTCTCGAGGCAAAGGAAGAGATTCACCAGATGCGGGTTGAGGCTGAGCGGGAAAACCGGGAACGTCGCAATGAGCTTCAGCGTCTGGAACGCCGCCTCCTCCAGAAAGAAGAAGCCCTTGACCGAAAACTTGAAAGCCTCGAGAAGAAGGAAGAAAACCTTGGTAAAAAAGAACAGGAAGTAAATCAGATGAAGGTTCAATTGGAAGAACTTGTGCAGAAGCAGGCTCAGGAATTGGAGCGAATTTCGGGAATGACAACTGACGAAGCGAGGGAGCTACTACTGGAAACAGTGAGGGAAGAAATTAAACACGAAACAGCTCTGATGCTAAAAGAAGCAGAAGCCAGGGCTCGAGAAGAGGCCGAGAGAAAGGCTCGAGAAATTGTTGCCCAAGCAATCCAAAAATGTGCTCTTGATATTGTTGCTGAAACAACGGTTTCAGTTGTTGCTCTCCCGAACGATGAAATGAAAGGAAGAATCATTGGAAGAGAAGGCAGAAATATCAGAACTCTTGAGACCTTGACGGGTGTCGACCTCATTATTGATGACACACCTGAAGCTGTAGTTCTTTCAGGGTTTGATCCGATACGTCGGGAGATTGCCAGAATTGCCCTGGAGAAATTGATTGCTGATGGAAGGATCCACCCAGCGCGAATTGAGGAGATGGTCGAAAAAGCCCAGAAGGAAGTTGAACAGCAGATTTGGGAGGCGGGTGAACAAGCAGCTTTCGAGGTAGGAGTTACGGACCTTCATCCAGAACTGATTAAACTTCTAGGAAGGTTAAAGTTCCGCACCAGCTACGGTCAGAATGTTCTCAAGCACTCGCTCGAGGTAGCTTATCTTGCAGGAATCATGGCTGCCGAGCTGGGGGCAGATGTACAATTAGCCAAACGTGCTGGACTGTTGCACGATATTGGGAAGGCAGTGGACCATGAAGTCGAAGGGCCCCACGTCACCATTGGGGCGGAACTTGCCCGGAAGTATAAAGAAGACTCAGAAGTAATTCACTGTATCCTTGCCCACCACGGTGACCAAGAACCGGAGACCGTTGAAGCAGTTCTTGTGCAGGCAGCAGACGCCATCTCTGCTGCCAGACCTGGAGCAAGGAGAGAAACTCTGGAAACCTATTTGAAGCGGCTAGAGAAGTTGGAAAAGATTGCCGAATCTTTCCCGGGTGTAGAGAAGTCCTACGCAATTCAGGCAGGTCGTGAGATCCGGATCATGGTAAAGCCCGAGCAGGTTGACGACCTTCAGGCAGCTCAACTCTCCCGAGAGATCGCCAAAAAGATCGAGCAAGAACTCGAGTATCCGGGTCAGATTAAGGTAGTAGTGATCCGAGAGACACGAACAATTGCTTACGCCAAGTAATTTGGCTTGATTGTAAAGGCTCCTTTGTGGGCCTTTTTCTTTTTGCCATTCCTGGCTGCTAGTAAACCTGGGGTGATAGAAACGAGCAGGACTTCTCGTTATGGTGACGAATTACAAGGTAAGAAATAGGATTCGATAAAATGTGGGATAATTTATAAGCCATTGTCGATATTTTGCCCCATTCATCCGGGAATCTCCAGAATAAGCTAGGTTTTGTTGCCAAATGGTGGAGTCTGAGCGCTGTTTCTTTCGATTTTCATTCACGTCACTAACTTCTTTTAAGATCATTGAGGGTCAAATTCAAAGAGATGTCTGAACACTGGCCAGGGAGAAAGTTGACCTATTGATCGGTCTTCTCAAAGAAGAGTTGGCGCCTTACCTTTATTTACGAGGGTGACGAAGAGATTTCGATAGATGCGGTTTGGCTTTATGAGGAATCTACTAAGGTGAAGGTTTTACTAGAAAATGCCAGAAGAATATTTCCGAAAGAGGAAGTTGTGGTCTTGCGTGTTTGAAGCAGGATGTTTGTCTTCGGTGGGTAGAAAAAGGGGGTAATGTTTTTGCAAGTATTGTTTCTCGGTGACATCGTAGGAAGACCTGGAAGAAGGGCTGTCAAAGAAATTCTTCCTCAGCTGAAGGACAAATACCAACCTGACCTAATCATTGCTAATGGAGAAAATGCTGCTGGAGGTAGAGGAATTACTAGAGAAATAGCTGAGGAACTTTATGAGGCAGGAATTGATATACTGACGATGGGGAATCATGTGTGGGATCGCAAGGAAGTCTTCTCTTTTATCGATGAAGACCAAAGAATCATTCGACCGGCTAATTATCCTCCAGATTCACCAGGGCGTGGATATGTAGTGGTTCCGATTAACGAAAATCTCAAAGTGGGAGTTATTAATATTTCCGGGCGGGTTTTTCTTCCTCCTCTTGATTGTCCGTTTCGGACTATTGATCAGATCCTTTCTGTGGTTAAGCGGGAGACACCAGTAGTGATTATTGATTTTCATGCTGAAGCGACTTCAGAAAAGGTTGCTTTTGGTTGGTATCTTGATGGTCGGGTGACCGCAGTGATCGGAACACACACTCATATTCAGACAGCAGATGAAAGGGTGTTGCCGAATGGGACTGCTTACATTACTGATGTGGGAATGACAGGCCCTCGAGATTCCGTTCTTGGGGTAAAACTGGAATGTGTGCTCGAAAAATTTTTAACATTGAGACCAGTAAAGTTCGAAGTGGCAAGTGGCCCCATTCAGCTTAATGCGGTCTTTTTAAAGGTGAATCCAGAGATGGGAACTACCAGAGCAATTGAAAGGATCCAGATTTTTAAAGAGTAAATGATCCCAATGGTGAAGTTTGAGCGAGATGGATTTTACCCTGACAATATCACAGCACGATTACAGAGTAATACTTGCAGAAAATACTCATTAATGTTATGATGCTATTAATAAGCTATTATAGCCAGATTTTGCATTTTTAAGTATCTACTAGGGGTAGAACAGGGGGGGTCACTTTGGTAGAGGTGTTGAAGGTTTCGGCAAAGTCTAGTCCTAATGCCGTTGCTGGGGCACTGGCTGGTGTTCTTCGAGAAAAGGGATGTGCTGAACTCCAGGCAATTGGAGCGGGGGCCTTAAATCAGGCAGTAAAAGCAGTAGCAATTGCTAGAGGTTTCGTTGCTCCTAGTGGAATCGATTTGATTTGTATCCCAGCATTCACCGACATCGTGATTGATGGGGAAGAGCGAACTGCGATCAAGCTCATTGTGGAGCCCAGGTAATAAAGAGAAGAAAAGTTTTGGGTGTTGGGTTATGCAAAAAGGGATGAAAACCTGTCTATTTCCTTAACTTGGGAAGTAGACAGGTTTTTGTGTTGCCCGTATGAGGGGTGTTTTGATGTTTTTAGTCGATGCTCACTGCGACAGCATTCTTGAGTGTTACCGCCGTTCGCGATCTCTCGGTATTCGTTCCCATGAGGGGCATCTTGACTTGCCGCGGCTTATGGAAGCCGGAGTAAAGATCCAGTTTTTTGCCTTGTTTCCAGAAACTATCTACAAACCTCACTGGGTTCTCCACCGTACCCTCGAACTTTTGGATTTCTTTTGGGAACAATACGAAGAAAATAAGAATACCCTCCAGGTAATTATGTCCAAAAAGGATCTCGAAGAATGTTTGTGCTCAGACAAAATTGGGGCAGTTTTAGCTGTTGAGGGGGGAGAGGCCCTTGAGGGTGACCTCAGGATGCTGAAAATTTTTTATCGCCTGGGAGTCCGGAGTTTGGGGTTGACATGGAATCAGAGGAACGAAATTGCTGATGGTGTTGCAGAGGAGGCAACTGGCGGCGGTCTCACCAGGTTTGGGAGGCAGGTTGTCAGGGAGATGAATAAGTTGGGAATGTTGATTGATGTCTCCCACCTTTCGGAAAGGGGTTTCTGGGATGTTCTGGAGGTTAGTGAGGACCCAGTCATTGCCTCCCACTCTAACTGCCGCGAGGTTTGGGATCACCCCAGGAACTTGACTGACAGGCAACTCATGGCCCTTGCTGGTAAGGGAGGTGTGGTTTGTATCAATCTTGTGCCTGGTTTTCTGGGACCAGAAGGTGCTGGTCTTGGCGACTTTCTCGATCACATCGACCATGCATGTGATGTTGTGGGTGATGATTATGTAGGAGTAGGGTCTGACTTTGATGGAACTGATGTTCTCATTCCTGAGATCCCTGATGTGACTAAACTCTTCAGAATTGTTGAGGGGCTTCACCAGCGTGGCTATGCCCATACTTCAATCGAAAAAATTTGTGGGAAGAACTGTCTACGGGTTTTAAAGAAAGTTTTAAGATAAAAGGGTGGGAATCTTGGCTGCTGACCTTCACATCCACACTACGGCCTCAGATGGCAGTTGTTCTCCTCACGAGATCGTTGCCGAAGCTCTTGGTCGGGGTCTTTCTGCCCTCAGTATCACCGACCACGACACCATTGAGGGACTCAGGCCGGCCATTGAAGCTGCCAGAGGAAGTAAGCTAGAGGTGGTTCCAGGAGTTGAATTGAACACTGACTGGAAGGGTACAGAAGTTCATATCCTGGGCTACTATCTGGATTATGAGGCACCTTGGCTTCAGTCCTTCTTCTGTAAATTGAAGCAGGCGAGGGAAAATCGGGTTAGGGCAATACTGAAAAAACTGAATGATCTAGGAATCTCTTTGTCTTACAAGGAGGTTGAAAAAGTAGCCGGTTCTGGTTCGATAGGGAGACCTCACATTGCTAGGGTGATTGCAGATGCTGGTTACGCAGCTTCTCCTGAAGAGGCTTTTGAGCAGTACTTACGTCGGGGGGCTCCAGGGTTCGTTCCCAGGCAGAGCATTACTCCTTTCACCGCGATTGAGATCATTTTGAAGGCTGGAGGGGTTCCTGTGCTGGCTCACCCGGGTTTGATGGAGAGAGATGAGCTGATTCCTGAGTTTGTTGAAAAAGGAATTATTGGGCTGGAGGTCTTCTACCCCAAGCATACTCCAGAAATGATTGCCAAATATTCTTGGTATTGCCGCAAATTTGGTCTGGTAATGACGGGAGGTTCCGATTTCCATGGTCCTGAGTTTGATTACCCTCCAATAGGGTCATGTACTGTTTCCCAAAGCACAGTAGAAATCTTGAAACTGCTTTCCCAAAAATTTCAGGAAGGAAAAAAATAGTGCCGTAGCGAATAAGTAGACTGGGTTTGTTTTCAAATATTTCCCCTAAGGTGGGATCACAGTGAACTGGAGGAAAGCTCATCTGCCACTGCTTGCCTTTCTTTTTTGCCTTCTTTTTCCCCAAGTTTGCCAGGCAGGAACCTATGTTGTCAAAAAAGGTGATTGTCTGTGGACGATTGCGAGGAGATACGGGGTTTCTGTCCAGGAGCTTCAAGTGGCAAATCATCTCCGGGGGACCCTGATATTTCCCGGTCAGGTTCTTGTAGTTCCGGAAAAGGGCTTTTCTGAGAGCAATAAGGTGAATAAGGCACCCTCGAGGACGGTTTCTGAAAGCGTGGTTGCAACTGCCCAAAGGTTTCTAGGCATTCGGTATGTCTATGGTGGGAGCAGACCTGAGGTAGGCTTCGACTGTTCTGGATTTGTGCATTACGTTTTCAACCTGCATGGAATTACTCTTCCTCGCACGGCAGCAGCGCAAGCGATGTGTGGGACAAGGGTGGAAAAGTCTGCTTTGCTCCCAGGTGACCTTGTTTTTTTCGCTACGGAACCTGGGAAAACCATCAACCATGTAGGGATTTACATTGGCAACAATGTTTTTATTCACGCCAGCAGAAGTCGAGGAATTACGATCTCTTCTCTTGCTGAGTCATGGTATGCCCTTCACTACGCTGGTGCCTCGCGAGTTTTTAGTTACTAGGAGTGAAGAAAATGCTTAGTATCAAGGATTTAACCATCGACCAACTCCAAGCTGCTTTCGAGAAAGACCAGTACATTGCCGAGGAAGAAATCATTGTCCCTGTTTACTTATCCTTGAAACTGGAAAAACCTTTATTAATCACTGGTGCGCCTGGTGTCGGGAAGACTGAGATTGCCAAGGTACTGGCACGTGTTTTTCATACTGACCTGATTCGGCTTCAGTGCTATGAAGGACTAGATGAAAGCAAGGCTCTTTATGAGTGGAACTACCAAAAGCAGTTGATTAAGATTCAGTTAATAAAAGGGAGCGTGCCTGAAGAATTAATTGAAAGAAACCTCTTTTCTCGAGAATATCTTTTAGAGCGACCGTTGCTGAAAGCAATACAGGCACCGAAAAAAGTGGTTTTGTTAATTGACGAAATCGATAAAACGGATGAGGAGTTTGAAGCCTTTCTCTTTGAAGTCCTTTCTGATTTTCAGGTTTCCATACCAGAGTTGGGAACTATCGTTGCCGAGCATATTCCTATTGTTGTTCTCACCAATAATGGAGAGCGGGAACTCTCGGATGGCTTAAAGAGAAGATGTGTCTACCTTTATATTGACTTCCCCACTATCGAGAAGGAGATTAAGATCATCAAGGTAAAGCTTCCTGAGACTAGTGATTTGCTGGCGCGGGAAGTTGCTTCTGCAGTTCACTATTTGCGCTATCACCTCGAGTTCAAGAAAAAACCCTCGATCTCGGAAACCCTTGATTTTACGAAAGCACTTCATCTTTTTGGTGCTGAACGTCTCAAAGCGGACTACGTCCGACAAATGATCAACCTTTTATTGAAGGACAAGGAAGATATCGATCTTTTCTATGAAGAGCTTGGCCCCCAAAAACTTGTAGAAGTGATCAAGGAAATGAAATAACTGTTTCATTCCCTGCAAGGATGAGGAGGAGGAATTTTTGGCATCAGGCAAAGTTGAAGGTGTGGTGTGTGATGCGAAATTGTCTATTGAGGAAAATCTGGTTGATTTTGTCAATACACTCCGAAAAATGGGGGTAATGATCAGCACTGGAGAAGTCATCACTGCCCTGAGGGCTCTTGAGGTCATCAATATCCTCAATAGGAAGCAGTTCAAAGAGGCGCTCAGGTCTATTTTGATTAAAAACCAGGATCAACAGGAAATCTTCGAAAAAGCTTTTAATAGTTTTTTTACTGTGCCAGAAGTGAGAGAACAGCAAAGGAATGAGTGGCAGGAACAAAAAGAAGAGGTAGCGCGTCTGCTTAAAGAAGCTGAAGAGGAGCTCGTTTACCAGGGGATGAAGCTGGATCTCGAAGAACAAGAAAAGCTTTTTTATTCTCTCTTGCCCGAAGAGAAAAAGAAAAAAATCCGAGAATTTCTGAAGTCAAGCTATCTCCCTGAAGACAGGTTGTGCTTTTTCAAGCCAACACTAGAAGCCATGGTTCGCGGCTCCCTCCGTTATTGGAAACAGCGCTTGGGTGAGATGGATGACTTGCTAGATCTTGAGGGAATCTTGGCGGAAGATGAAATACTAGCTGTGATCACCAGGCAGTTGAGGGACAATCCTAGCCTTCTTTACAAGGATATGAAGAATATCGGGGATGAGGATCTGGTAAAGGTAGCTCATCTTTTGAGAAAACTTTCTCGAAAACTGGCCACAAAAATTTCGCGGCGCTACCGTCTCAGTAAAAAACCTGATAAAATTGACCTCAGGCGCAGCATTAAGGCTAACGTGCGCTACGGCGGGCTCATCTTCGAACTCAAGTATAAGCAGAAAAAGATCCAGAAGCCGTGTTTGTTGCTCATTTGTGATGTTTCTGGTTCCATGGCTCGTTATACAGCATTTATCGTTCAGTTTATCTATGGGTTGAGCACGGCAACTAAAAACATTGAAAGCTTTATTTTTGCTGAACAACTGGAACACATCACTCCTTATTTTAAGAAGCCCCGCTCCTTTGAGGAAACGATGGCTGAGCTTGTTGCCAAGAGCAAGATTTGGGGTAAGGGGACTAATCTCGGGGTTTCCCTAGCAACCCTTAAAAGCAATTATCGTTTTGCTCTATCTCCACAAACAGTAGCTGTTATTGTGAGCGATACGAAGACCTTAGAACCGAAGAGAGCTGAGCAAGAACTTGTGTCGCTCAAAAAGCAGATACGTGACATTATTTGGCTTAATACACTGCCAAGAAAAGAATGGAAAGATTTTTCATCTGTAGGTTTGTTTGCTCAGCACTGCAAGATGTTTGAGTGCTATACACTTGCTCATCTAGAACAGGTGATTAGAAATCAATTTCTTTCCTAAAAGAGAAGGGGAGTAAGGTTTGTACGAGAAGCTTGCCTTTGTCTATGACCTGCTTATGGAAAGTGTGGACTACGAGGGTTGGGTGGAATATGTAGAAAAAATCGCTAATCGGGCTGGCAAGAGAATTAAGAGTGTGCTTGATCTCGCCTGTGGCACAGGGAACTCTACCTTTCCCTGGGCGGCGCGGGGGTATGAGGTTGTTGGGGTTGATCTTTCAGAAGAAATGCTGGCGAGGGCGCGCCAAAAGGCTCAGGAGAAGAAGCTTGAAGCAGCTTTTCTGAAAGGGGATTTAAGGAACTTCCAACTGGAGAAGAAGTTTGATCTTGCCGTTTGTTTTCAGGATGGTTTTAATTATCTCTTGGAAGCTGCAGAACTTCGACAAGCTTTTCAGGCTGTCTTCTCCAACCTTAAAAGTGGAGGATTGTTTGTTTTTGATCTCAACTTCCCTAACAGGTTCCCTCTTGAGGATGAAGAAATTTCATTTGTCGATGAGGATTTTTTAACACTGATTTGGAGGGTGAGATTTTCCAAGGAACAGAAATTATGGGAGATCGAGGTAACTGGGTTTATCAAGAAAGATGAAAATGTCTACGAGAAATTTCAGGAAAAGCACCAGGAGAAAATCTATGAAATCTACGAAGTCTTGCCAATGCTTGCCGGTGCTGGGTTTACCATTCTCAACACTTTCAGGTCGTTTAGTTTTGATCCTCCCTCTGAGCAGGCGCGGAGGATTGTGTGTGTTGCTGAAAAACCCTAACAATTTCGCCACATGGAGGCTCATGATGATCCAACATGGCTAAAGGAAGGTTCTTTTTTGTGCTCGGCGGTGCCCGCAGTGGTAAAAGCACTTTTGCCGAACGTTTGGCATCCACCTTGGGAGAGCCGGTTACTTACATTGCGACTGCTCAACCCGGAGATGCCGAAATGGAAGAAAGGATCAGGGAACACCGCAAGCGGAGGCCTACTTCTTGGGTTACAGTTGAGGAACCAGTCAATGTAAGCAATTGCATTGCAGAATGGGGTCAAAAAAGTAAAGTGGTGATTGTTGATTGTCTGACGCTTCTGGTTTCTAACCTTCTTTTCGGATTCGCAACAGGTGAGCAAAAAAGTGATCACCAAAGAAAAGACGTTGTCCTTGAAGAGATGGTGAGACTTGCCAAAGCCGCTAAGGATGCTCCTGCACATGTGATTGTTGTTTCTAATGAAGTCGGTCTCGGCCTCGTTCCTCCTTATCCTCAGGGTCGTCTTTTTCGCGATGTGGCCGGTTGGGCAAATCAGTTGATGGCAGCAGAAGCAGACAAAGTCTACTTTCTTGTTGCTGGGATTCCTCTAGATTTGCATTCTCTCCAGACGAAACTGACAACTCTGGAGGAAGGTTCCGAGAGAAAATGGACTGGGAAGGATTCGTAGTCTTGACTTTGGCTTTAATTTTTGATGTCCTTTTTGGAGATCCCCGAGTCAGTTATCACCCGGTAGCCCTTATTGGGAAGATGATTGCTGCCTGGGAAGGCATCCTCTATAAAGAGCAATGGTCGCCTTTCCTCCAACGGGTTGGAGGATTTATTCTTGTATTCGTGAGTACACTTCCAATAGTTGTCGGGAGCCACCTTTTTCTAGAGGGAATTAAGAGGCTTAATTACGCTTGTTACCTTCTGGTTAGTGCGGCTTTTCTCTGGGGAACTTTTTCTCTGAAAAGCTTGGGACAAGCTGCTTGGGAAATTCTTATCCTACTTTCTCAACATGATTACACCAATGCCAGAAAATCTCTTAGCTTGATTGTTGGTAGGGACACCGAACACCTCGAGGAAAAGGAGATTGTGAGAGCAACTGTAGAAACAGTGGCTGAAAACATCAGTGACGGAATTATTGCTCCGCTTTTTTACTTTCTGCTAGGAGGAGTCCCTTTTGCCTGGGGCTACCGTGTAGTAAACACCCTTGACTCAATGGTGGGCTACCGTAATGCCAGGTATCTCCACTTCGGTTGGTGTGCTGCCAGACTAGACGACCTTGCCAACCTCCTTCCTTCCCGTCTGACTGCAGTATTTATTATCATCGCCGCCTTTCTCTGGAAGAAGGATTGGCGAAATGCGATTAAAACAGTTTTGAGAGATGCCAGAAATCATCCCAGCCCGAATAGTGGTTATCCGGAAGCAGCAGTTGCAGGTGCTCTTGGTGTTCAGCTCGGCGGGCTCAATTACTATCAGGGAATGCCTTCGTGGCGTCCCTATATTGGTGATCCCTTTCGTCCCCTGTCGCCAGTCCACATTAAAGAAGTTGTCCAGGTAATGCGCCTTGCTGTTCTGTTTTTTTATCTAACGAGCCTGGCTTTTCTTCTTTTAAAATGCCTTTAAAGCAGTTTTTTGAGGAGTTGATCAACATGAATGCTTTGTTGTGTGCCTTGACGTTTTTGACCAGAATTCCTCTTCCTCAAGGAAGAGGCTTTACCTCTAAGGATTTTCAGAATTCAAGTTATTTCTTTGCAGTTGTCGGGTTGCTTATTGGACTTTCTCTTACTGGTATATGGTTGGTTGCGAGAATGTTTTTTCCTTCTCAGATTACTGGAGCTCTGCTTGTTGTTTTTTATCTCGTGATTACGGGTGGCCTGCACCTTGACGGGGTTATCGACACCTTTGACGGCATCTGTAGTGGCCAGGGAAGAGAAAAGGCTTTAGTGATTATGAAAGATAGCCGCGTGGGAGCATTTGGGGTGATTGCGGTTTTTGCTGTCCTGATCTTGAAGTTCAGCTGCTACAGCTTAATCGATTTCAACAATCTGCTTTTCCTTCTTCTGGCCCCAACTGCGGGTCGTCAGGTAATGGTGTGGGCATTGGTTTTGTTCCCATATGCCAAGGAGCAGGGTTTAGGGTATTCTTTTAACATTTACCACGACTTTCGCAAGCTGATCCTGACAACAGGGGTTACTCTTTTTCTTTTTGTTTACTTCTTAAAGCTAGCGGGGGTGATCATCTTTTTCGCTGTCGGGCTTTTTTCCCTGATCCTGATGAAATGTTTTAGTCGTCTCCTGGGTGGACTCACAGGAGATACATATGGAGCACTTTGTGAACTTGCGGAAGTATTTGTCTTCTTGTTGGGGTTTGCCGGAGGGGGCAAAATATGGTGATCTTCGAGGGAACCGCACTGATGCCAGGTTCCTGCGGGGAACTGATTCAAGGAACTCTCGATTCAGTTAACTTCCATGTAACCTGTCCGGTAAATCTCTTTAGTAAAGTAAAAGTTTCTCTTAAGCCTTTTACAAAACGCCTTTTTTTTCCTCCGTCCCGTGTTAAAACAGCTCGCGCTGTTCGCATCCTTCTCGATGCTTTGGGATACCCGGAGATGGGGGGGATCATTGAGGTATCCTCAGCAATTCCTCTCGGTAAGGGGATGGCTAGCAGCACTGCGGACATTGCTGCAGCATGCTATGCAGTTGCTGCAGCCCTGAGGATTGAGATCTCCTCCGAACTAGTGCAGCAGGTTGCTCTTTCCATCGAACCTTCTGATGGCATTTTTTTGCCTGGTATCAGCCTGTTCGATCATGTTCGGGGTCGTCTTGCAGAACATCTTGGGGAAGCGCTTCCACTGGGTATCCTTGCCCTCGATCCGGGTGGTTCTGTTGATACCTTGGAGTTCAACAAGCGAAGTGATCTTCCTTATTACAATCGAATTAACGAACTAGAAGTGAGGAAGGGACTGGAGTTAGTAAGGAAAGGACTCCAGACTAAAGATCCTCGTCTCCTCGGTGAAGGTGCAACAATAAGTACTTGTGCCAACCAGAAGATTCTCCCGAAACCCCGGATTTATGAGTTAATCGATTTTGTTATTGCTAGAGGTGCCTACGGGGTCAATGTGGCTCACAGCGGCACAGTCGTAGGAATTTTGTTACCTTTGGGAGAAGAAGAAAATAGAACTTGGAATGAAGAAATTTCTCAGAAGTTTCCTGAGTTCCGGCGTTTCTACAGACTGCGGCTGGTTTCTGGAGGACCCCGCTGCCTGGGAAAAGTGAGAAAGAGGGGGAAATAATGAGTTATAAACATGGAGGGAATATCTACCAGGCGGCAAGAAAATACAACTTAAAGCCCGAAGATTTTCTGGACTTTAGCTCGAACACAAATCCTTTAGGTCCGCCACCCCAGGTAGCTGAAATTTTGCAGAACCCTCTTCCTTTGATTACATCTTATCCAGAGCCCGATTGTGAGAGCTTGAGGAATGTAGGGGCTGGCTTCTTCGGAGTGATTCCTGAAGAAATTACCTTCTCCAACGGAGCACTCGAACTCATCTACCTGGTATTTCACGTGCTCCGGCCTAGGACTGTGCTCATTCCTGGTCCTACTTTCCGGGAGTACGAGATTGCTGCTCATCTGTCGAAGGCTCGCGTCAAACACTTTCGACTCAGCCCGAGAAGGAGTTTTTGTTTGGATATTCAAGCCTTCACTAGAGCGGCAAGAAATGTAGAACTAGTTTTCTTGTGCAATCCCAACAATCCCACTGGGAGGCTTGTCCCTTCTGAGGTTCTTGTTTCCTTTTTGGAGTTTTGCCTCCAGCACTCCATTTTTGTGGTTGTTGATGAATCCTACCTTCTTTTCCATCCGCAATGGAGGGAACTGACCTGTATACCTAAGATTAGAGAAAATAAACAGCTTCTGGTGGTTCATTCTTTGACCAAAATCTTCGGTGTTCCAGGCATCAGGATCGGGTGTGGACTTGCCCATAAAGATACAATCAACCAGTTTTCGAAGTTCCAGATTCCCTGGCGAGTCAATGGAATTGCGCAGGAAGTTGCCAGAGCAGGTTTTCAAAACAATGACTATCTTTGCCAAACGCAACAGGTAGTTGCCGAAGAAAGGGAGTTCCTTGGGAGGGAACTGTCTGGAATCCCGGGCTTGCGTCCTTATCCTTCGGATGCCAACTTTTTTCTGGTTGCTCTGGAAGCACCACTGACAGCGACTTACTTGGAGGATGAGTTAGGTAAGAGAGGGATTTTAGTGCGCAACTGCAACAATTTTAGCTTTCTTGATGAGCGCTTCATCAGGATAGCTGTGAGGAAACGCCAAGATAATCTTTTCTTGCTGGAACAAGTTAAGAAAACCCTGGGAAAAGGGGGTTCGCCTTGACGAGAGTACTGCTTGTCCGACATGGTAGAACGAGTTGGAACCATGCTGCCCGTTACCAGGGTCATACTGACGTTGCACTTAGCGAAGTTGGCAGAAAGCAGGCCCAACTTTTGGCCCAAAGGCTGGCAAAGGAGGAGATTAAGGCTATCTATGCCAGTGACCTTAAAAGAGCCTTAGAAACTGCCGAGATCTTGGCAGAACCCCACCACTTGACTGTGGAAACCCTACCTGGGTTGCGGGAGATTGACTTTGGCCACTGGGAAGGGCTTACTTTTGCAGAAATCTCTGAGAAATACAAAGACTTAGCAGATAAGTGGTATTCTGCTCCAGCCGAAGTCCAAATTCCTGGAGGCGAAACATTCTTTCAGTTGAAAGAAAGGATTTACACCACTATCCTCGAGCTTGTGGAAAAGCACGACCAGGAAACGATCGTGGTTGTTACCCATGCTGGCCCGATCAGGGCTCTTGTCTGTGCCCTTCTTAATATTGATCTCAATTATGCTTTTCGAATCCGCCAGGACAACTGCGCTCTGAACATCATCGAGTTCTATGAAGGGATAGGAATCCTATGCCTCCTCAACGATACCTCTCATCTAGGAGAAGCATAAAAAAGGTTGTTTCTTTTCTCCGCAGGTGGTAAAATTGGATTCAAAAATCAAGGACCGGGGAAAGGGGATACATGAAGTGGTTGCTGACAAGTTCAGTGAACGTTTTGAAAAGTTAGGACTCACTTTTGACGACGTTCTTCTGGTTCCAGGAAAATCTTCTGTTCTTCCACGGGATGTCGATGTTTCCACATGGTTGGTGAAAAACATCAAACTCAATATCCCCATCGTTAGTGCCGGTATGGATACTGTGACCGAGGCCCGAATGGCAATTGCTATTGCCAGAGAGGGTGGGATCGGGATTATTCATAAGAATATGAGTATCGAAAAACAGGCTTCAGAGGTTGACAGGGTAAAGCGCTCTGAGCACGGGGTAATAACTGATCCTATTTCTCTTTCTCCCCAGCACCGGGTTGAAGATGCTCTGAGGATTATGGAACACTACCATATCTCAGGAGTGCCTATTACGGTAGACGGGAAACTTGTAGGAATTATCACCAACCGTGACATTAGATTTGAGGATGATCTTTCACGCCCAATATCAGAAGTAATGACAAAAGATAACTTGATTACTGCACCTGTGGGAACAACACTTGCGGAAGCCAAACAAATCCTGCGCCGCCACAAGATCGAAAAGTTGCCTTTAGTCGATGAAAACAACTATCTACGCGGTTTGATCACTATTAAGGATATCGAAAAAGCGAGACAGTATCCTAATTCTGCCAAGGATTCCCGCGGAAGACTGCTTGTAGGTGCTGCTGTTGGGGTTACTGCTGATATGCTCGAGAGAGTTGCTGCTCTCAAAGAGGCGGACGTCGATGTTGTAGTTGTGGACACAGCACATGGACATTCGCTCGGGGTTCTCAAGGCGGTAGAGGAGATAAAATCGAGATTTCCGGACCTTCCCGTGATTGCTGGTAATGTGGCCACAGCAGAAGGGACTCGCGACCTCATCAAAGCAGGAGCTGATGCTGTCAAAGTGGGAATTGGCCCAGGCTCTATCTGCACGACCCGAGTTGTTGCTGGGATTGGCGTTCCCCAGATTACGGCGATTCTAGAGTGTGCCGAAGAAGCTAAAAAGTACGGGATACCGATCATAGCCGATGGTGGGATCAAGTATTCAGGCGACATTACCAAAGCCCTTGCTGCAGGTGCCAATACAGTGATGCTGGGGAGTCTCCTTGCCGGAACCGAAGAAAGCCCTGGTGAAATCGAAATTTACCAAGGAAGAAGCTACAAGGTCTACCGGGGGATGGGTTCCCTTTCGGCAATGAAGGAAGGAAGTATGGATCGCTACTTTCAAGAAGATTCCACAAAGCTGGTTCCCGAGGGTGTCGAAGGTCGAGTGCCTTACCGGGGGCCCCTTTCCGAAACCATTTACCAGTTGGTTGGAGGTTTGCGAGCTGGAATGGGCTACTGCGGGGTTAGAAATATTGAAGAACTTCAAACAAAAACAAAGTTCATCAGAATAACTAGTGCAGGGCTGCGGGAAAGTCATCCCCATAGTGTGATCATCACTAAGGAAGCTCCCAATTATAGCTTATAGTGAAATTTGCTGCTTTTTACAGTCTTTTATTGCAATGAGGCAGGTTGTTGCAAATGGAAGAAAAAATACTTGACTTTTGCCGCCTTCTCCGGAAAGGTGGCATTAATATTTCCCTTTCTCAAATTGCAGATGCCCTCCAGGCAGTGGGGGAAGTTGGTTTTGAAAAGGAAGATTTCTTTTATGCCCTTTGTTGCACCCTTGTTTCCGAGAAAGCCGAACTGCCTCTCTTCGAAAAAGTTTTTAATCTTTATTTTTCTTCTGCATTTGCTCTTGGAGGCAAGGGTGGGGATGCTAATTTCTCCGAGGGTAATCAGGATCGGGGTGAACTTGCTCTCGAGTTTCCTAACCTGGAACTAGTTGATGATGCACTTGGGGAAGGGAGAGGACGGGGAGGGGGAGCATCTCCGGCCCTTCTGCTGGTTAAGGCTGTGATTGAGGGAAATTACCCTCTACTCCGCAGCCTTGCTGAGCTTGCCATAAAGAGTCTTGGCACTCTGGGATTATTGGAATTGAAGAACTTTGAGAAGACTTTAGAGACAGCTAAGGTCAACATCGGTTGGTATGAAGCAGTGAACAGGCTCGAGCAAATTCGAGAAAGGGAAAGGGTAAGCAGTTATACTTATTCCGAATGGTTAAAAAATTTGGATTACCTTGAAGAGACAATGAGGAAACTTTTAGAAAACCTCTTCCTGAAGATTTTTGGGAGAGATGCTTTAGAAGAACTCGTTGCTGCTGCTAACCTTAAAGAAAAGGAATGCTACCGATTGACGAACTTGGAAATAGAAGAGATTCGCTTGCGAATTTCAAAATTAGCCAGGAAGTTGGCCGCAAGGAAGGGGAGGCGTTACCAAAGGGCAAAACGTGGTCAAGTTGACCTCCGGAGGACCTTCCAGAAAGCGCTCAACACTGGAAAAGTTCCCATTCACCTGAAACATCGGAAGCGGGTTCTTAGTAAGCCGGAACTGGTCTTGCTCTGTGATGTGTCTGGTTCAGTAGCGGTTTTCAGTGAGTTCATGTTACAGTTGGTTTACACCATCCAGAACAGGTTCCGCAAAGTGCGCTCTTTTCTTTTTGTTGATACAGTAGATGAAGTTACCCAATACTTCTGGAACCAAGACATTGAAGAGGCTCTCAGCAATGCTTTTGGGAAAGCTCATTGTTCGATTTCGGGGTTCTCTGACTTTGGTAAAGTTTTTGCTACATTTGCCACAAAGTTCCTTCCGGGGATTTCTCCTCAGAGCACACTTATTATTCTTGGTGATGCTAGAAACAACTGGCGTCCTGATGAAAAAGAATTTCTGGAAAAGATCAGTAAGCACGTCAAAAAAGTGCTTTGGTTCAACCCCCAGCCGCGAGAAAAATGGGATACTGAAGACAGCATTATGAGTGTTTACGCTCCCTACTGCACGCAGGTTTTCGAGTGTCGCAATCTTAAGCAGTTGGAAAAAGTTGTTGAAGCAATCCTTTGATGTTATTTGGTGTCGTTTTCCAGAGTTTTTGTGAATTGACAGAAAAAGTAACCCGTGTTAAGGTAGAATCGAGACAAACAAGAATTAAAGATTTTACAGACAAACTCAGTAAATTTTTGCATCCTCTAAAAGCTGATGGCTTGATTAGGAGAGGGGGGAAGAAAATGCTTTCCTATGAAGAAGTTGCCTTGAGGATGATTATCTCCCTTCTTGTAGGCACAATTGTTGGTTATGAGAGAAGCAAGCAGCAAAAACCTGCCGGTGTGAGAACATATTCACTTGTGTGTATTGGTTCAACTTTGTTCATGATTGTTAGTGCTTATGGGGTGCCTCATCTTGCTGGTTTTGGTGATATTACTGATTACCGCGTTGACCCAGGTCGGATTGCTGCTCAAATTGTCTCAGGTATTGGTTTTCTAGGTGCTGGAGTGATCTGGAAGGAAGGAGGGAATATTCGCGGGCTGACAACAGCAGCAAACCTTTGGATCACAGCAGGCCTGGGAATGGCAATTGGAGCAGGCTTATATTTCCTTGTTTTCGTTTCCGTGATTTGTGTTTTTCTCGCCCTCTACAGTTCCTCAATTTTGTGTCGTCTCGGACTCCTTAATTATCCTGATGATCAGCAACTGTCATCACAGGAACAACATAAGGATACTTTGTAAAAGCTGGAACTCAATGTAACTAATAAGGAAGGTTTCTTCTCCTCTTTTCGCTGGTCAGGCTATTTAAGTAATGACCGATTACTTAACAGGAGGAGAAAAAACCTTCCTTATTCATTTTTCATTATTTCCCCTGATCAAGGGGTTTATGCATGGTATTGGCGAGGTTTTGTCGCGTTCTTAGGGTTCCCTGCATAAAATTGATGATAAGATGAGCAAAATTCTAATAAGGCAGCATCCAGATGAAAGTTTTTTATTTAAGGGGGATTTGCCCATGCCTGAACTAAGACAAGATCCCGTTACGAAAAGGTGGGTGATCATTGCTGCAGAGAGAAGTAAACGTCCTCAGGACTTTAATGTTGTCCATCAGGAACGAAACCCAGGAATATGCCCTTTCTGCGAGGGAAACGAAGGAAAAACTCCTCCTGAAATCACTGCTTACAGGGAAGCTGGCTCAAGACCGAATGAACCGGGGTGGTGGGTTCGTGTTGTTCCCAATAAATTTCCTGCTCTTTCATATGAAGGAGACCTTACCACTATCCAGGATCAATTGTTTGTCAGGATGTCGGGAATTGGGGCTCACGAAGTAATTATTGAGTCACCAGATCACCAGATGTCATTGGAAAAGCATTCGCTCCATCAGCTTCAAGAAATTTTCCGGGTATGGTGTGAGCGCTTAAAAAACTTACTCAACGATTCCCGAATTAA
The DNA here is from genome assembly GCA_036742135.1 of Bacillota bacterium. Classification (GTDB taxonomy): domain Bacteria; phylum Bacillota; class DSM-12270; order Thermacetogeniales; family Thermacetogeniaceae; genus 50-218. The sequence continues at coordinate 34,897 of DAINRC010000002.1, read as the reverse complement.
GTATGTCCAGATTTTCAAAAATGCTGGGGCAGTAGCAGGTGCCTCCCTAGAACATCCCCATAGCCAGTTGATTGCTACTCCAATCGTTCCTCCTGTGGTTGAAGAAGAACTGAAGGCAGCTCAAGAATACTTTGAACAGAAAGGAAAATGTCTTTTTTGTGAAATCAACTCCTTAGAACTGAGCGGGAAATCTAGGGTAGTTGCTGAAAATGAAGAGTTCTGTGCTTACTGTCCTTATGCCTCCCGTTTTCCTTTTGAAACTTGGATTATCCCCAAGAGGCATCAGGCGAGTTTCACTCATCTTGATGAGCATCTTCTCAATAAGCTGAGCCTGATTCTTAAGGAAACTATGCAGAAAATTGTGACTTCCTTAAATCGGCCCCCTTATAATCTGGTTCTGCACAATGCTCCTCAAGGTCACTTGGAATCTCCTTACTACCACTGGCACATTGAGATTTTACCGCGCTTAACTACGGTAGCTGGTTTCGAATGGGGAACAGGAATTTATATCAATCCTACGGCGCCAGAAGTTGCAGCAGCTTTTTTGCGAGAAGCACCACAAACCTGACTGCGAAAGGAGTAGTGGCTGATGCCTGAAAAGAAACTGAAAATTCTCTTTGCTTCTGCTGAAGTTAGTCCCTTTGCGAAAACCGGTGGATTAGCCGATGTTGCCGGTTCCCTTCCCAAGGCTCTTGCTCAACTGGGACACGATGTGCGTATAGTCATGCCGCGATATAAGCAGATTGCTGAAGGTGATTACCTGCTTGATTATCCTGTGGAAATGAACAATCACCTGGAAACAGGAATTCTCCGAGAAAGTAGGTTGAGGGGAAAAAATGTCGAGGTTCCGGTTTACTTAGTTGACAATTACAAGTACTTTTACAGGGATAAAATCTATGGTTACCCCGATGAGGCTGAACGCTTCTACTTCTTCTGCAAATCTCTGTTGGGGATGCTTCCGAAAATCGGGTTTCAACCGAATGTGATTCACTGTAATGACTGGCACTGTGCCCTGGTTCCACTTCTGCTAAGAACAAAGTATGCTGAAGAACCTTTTTATCAGCGTATCGCTACTTTATTTACGATACATAACCTGCAGTACCAGGGTGTTTTTCCTAAAGATGTCTTGGAGCTGCTGGGGCTTGGGGAAGAGTTCTTTACGCCAGAACGCCTTGAGTTTCACGGGGAGGTTAATTTCATGAAATCGGGGATTCTCCATGCTGACATAATCAATACTGTGAGTAAGAAATATGCTCTTGAGATTCAAACTCCTGAATTCGGCCACGGTCTTGATGGTCTTCTGCGTAGGAGATCTCAGGACTTGTACGGAATCTTGAATGGAATTGACTATGAAGTATATAACCCTGAGACTGACCCTTACATTTACCAAAATTACGGTATTGAGACCATTGATCGCAAAAAGGAAAACAAATATGGATTGCAAAAAGAAATGGAGTTACCTGTAGGAGATGTTCCTGTGGTTGCAGTTATTTCCCGGCTTGTTGCCCAAAAAGGATTAGATCTGATTATCGAGGCTTTTGCAGAAATGATGGAAACAGGGATCCAGTTTGTGCTTCTAGGGAGTGGAGATGACAGCTATCAAAGAAAGTTTGTGGAACTCAAAATTAAGTATCCCTGTCAGGTCGCTGTCAATTTGGGCTTTAATGTGGAATTATCCCACAAGATTTACGCAGGAGCTGATATTTTCCTAATGCCTTCCCGTTTTGAGCCGTGTGGACTGGCTCAGTTGATCAGCTTGAGGTATGGTACTATTCCCGTTGTGCGGGCAACAGGGGGGTTAGCAGATACGATTCAGAACTTTGATGGTAAGAAGGGCAATGGTTTTTCTTTTGAACCTTATGATCCTGAGTCTCTTCTCGAGGCAGTGAAGAGGGCAGTTACGGTCTATTATGACCATCCTGAACAGTGGCACTTTTTAAAGGTTAACGGGATGAAAGCCGATCATTCTTGGAAAAGATCGGCAAGTGAGTATCTCCAGTTGTATGAAAAAGCAATTTACAAGCACCTTTCTTCCTTCCACAAAAATGCTGTAATCTAATTTTCTCAAGGAGGAGTAGCGCCAACTCCCGCAAAAATTTTTTATTAGAGGTGCTGAGAAATGAAACAAGGGAGTTGGTGCTTTGCATTCAGAACAAGTCCTGGTGGTTCCTCGCTGTTTTCTGTTTGGAGAAGAAAAAGTAATTCAGGGGTTTTTCCCTGGAGAAAACTGTCGTTTACTAGAAAAGATTGCTGCAGGAGGTTTTTTTAAACCACGTTTTGAGGTGGAAGATGACCCAAAACTGAAACAAATTATTGTTTATCTGGTAATTCGTTTTCGGAGTTTTGTTTTTATCTACCAGAGACTGCAAGCATCTTTAGAGAAAAGGCTGGTGAGCAAATACTCTATAGGATTAGGTGGTCATATTAACCCTTGCGTGGCCCAAAGTTTCGAGTCTTTGGTCCTCAACAACCTCCACAGGGAGCTAATGGAGGAGGTTTGTCTGGACCAACCCTATGCCTGCAAATTTCTGGGAGTGGTCAATGATGAAACAACTGCGGTGGGAAGGCATCATCTTGGTTTGGTTTATCTCATTTCGGCGAGTTCGCCGCGGATTAGTGTTCGCGAGAAAGAAAAGATATCAGGAAGGTTAATTCCGGTTTCTGAATTGGATGCTTACATAAGAGAACTAGAGAGGTGGTCTTTACTTTTGGTTCCAGAAATTATTCGAGTCTGTTCTCACCAGGCGTAGTGCCTGGTTTTTGTGTCTCAGCATAATCAGAGGTATAATTTACTGGGAAAAGGTGAGTGGTAAAGGAGCGCACTTGATGTGGGTGGAGAAAGAGGTAAATTGATGCATATTACCACTTGGGGCTGTCAGATGAATGAACACGATTCAGAGGTCATCCGCGCCCTTCTCGAAAGAGAAGGATACCAGTGGACTGATCAGCTTGAGGATGCTGATCTGATTGTCCTCAATACTTGCTGTGTTCGCAAAAGTGCTGAACAGAAGGCTCTTGGATTTTTGGGAAATCTCAAACGTATCAAGAAGAAAAAACCCGATTTAGTGATTGCTGTTGGTGGTTGTATGGCTCAAATTCCCGAGATTAGGGACTACTTACGGCAAAAGGCACCTTTTGTTAATGTCGTTTTTGGAACAAGGACTTATACCCATTTACCTAAACTCCTCAAGGAATCTCTGGAGACAAATAGGCAGGTTGTAGACACGGATCTCGAAAGAAAGGAGTTGCCTGGAATTCTTCCTGCTCGTCACTCTCATCCGGTGAGGGCGTATGTGACCATCATTTATGGTTGTGATAACTTCTGTTCTTATTGTATCGTTCCCTACACACGAGGTAGAGAACGAAGCAGGCCATTGTCTGATATTTGTGAGGAAGTCAGAAGTCTCGTAAGACAGGGATATAAAGAGATAATGCTTCTCGGGCAAAATGTCAATGATTACGGAAAAGACCTTCCGGGAGAAGCTAATTTTGCCACTCTCCTCCAAATTCTTGATCAAACGGAAGGTCTTTGGCGAATTCGCTACATGACTTCTCATCCTCGAAATTTCAGTGATGAGATCATTGAAACAATTGCAGCCAGTAAGAAGGTCTGCGAACACTTCCATTTACCTATCCAGGCAGGGAGCAATAAAGTCTTACAGTTGATGAATAGGGGTTACACCAGGGAAGACTATCTGCAGAAAGTAGGAAAGATCCGCAAATTGATTCCTGGAGCGAGCATCACTACTGATTTGATTGTCGGATTTCCAGGAGAGACAGAAAAAGATTTTGAAGAAACTCTTGATCTGGTGCGAAGGGTGCGTTTTGATGCTGCATACACCTTTATGTTTTCTCCTCGTCCAGGAACACCGGCTGCAGAACTGCCTGATCAGGTGCCTCTGGAAGAGAAGCGGAAACGGCTTTCTCAGCTGATTGAGGTTCAAAAGCAAATTTCTCTTGAGGTCAACCAGGAGTTGAGGGGTCAGACCTGGGAGGTTCTGGTTGAAGGGAGAAGCAAGAACAACCCCCAGCGATGGAGCGGGAGGACAAGAACCAATAAAGTTGTTGTTTTTCAAGGGAATGGCGACGATCTCACCGGAAAGCTTGTTGATGTTCAGATCGATGCCCCTAGAAGTTGGTATCTGGAGGGCTTTCTAAGAAATGTTAGAGAAAAAGAGGAATCTTTACCTTTACCCAGAAATTATTAAGTAAAAAGTTTTTGGAGGTGCTCCGTTTTGTCCTATATTGAGAAAGCAAAAGAGTTGGGTTACGCCTTACGGGAATGCAAGGAAACTCTCGTTCTCCAGGCTGCCGAAATGAACCTTGACAATGACCAGGAAGCTCAAGATCTGATCCGGGAATTTCAGCGACAGGAAAGAAAACTCAAGGAAAAGCAAGGATTAGGGGTAGCGATCACTCCAGAAGAATGGGATTACTTCAATCAGGTCCAGGAGAAGATGAAACAGAACAGGTCGATTCAGGCATATCTAGCTGCTCAGGCAAACTTTTATAAGCTTTTGGAGCAGGTGAACCTGATTATCAATCAGGCTCTCCGGGGAGAGATTTGTTCTCCATCACCATGTTCTCAATGCAACAATCCTGAATGCAAGTAAACAACTTTTTCCTGATAACTACGGGGTGAAAAAAGTGGAGAACACAACTCCAATGATGAAACAGTTCCAGGAACTCAAAAACCAATATCCTGATTGTCTTCTCTTTTTTCGCCTCGGTGATTTCTACGAGCTTTTTGGGGAAGATGCCCGGATAGCTGCGCAGGAATTAGAGATCGTGCTTACCAGCAGGGAAGCAGGCAAAAACAACAGGATTCCTATGTGCGGTGTTCCGTATCATGCTGCTGACGTTTACCTGAAGCGGTTACTGGAAAAGGGATATAAGATTGCTATTTGTGAACAGCTTGAGGAAGCAAAGCCAGGGAAGGGAATTGTCAAGCGAGATGTTGTCAGAGTCCTTACACCAGGAACAGTTCTTGATGTCACTTTTCTCGACCAAAGCAGGAACAACTTCATCCTTGCAGTAAGCTTAAAAAACAAAACTTTTGGTTGTGCCTGGAGCGATATTACTACTGAGAAGTTCTGGGTTGCTCAGTTTCGCGGGGACCAGGGGAGTTCCTACTTGTATGACCTCTTCCAGCGCTTGCAACCGGCAGAGTGTCTTCTTCGGTCGAGCCAGGTAGTTGATTTTCAAGCTCTTGGCAGTCGTTTGTGGCAGGAGTCAGGTGTAAAGTTTACCTATTATGAGCCAAAGATGACTAAAAAGGAAGCCATCAGCCTGGTAACTGCGCAGTTCAACAACCTGAATTCAATTGGTTTCCAGTTTGATGCTTTCGAGGAAGCCCTCATGGCGGCGGCATTGTTACTTCGCTATCTTCAAGAAACCCAGAAAACCGACCGGCTTCCCTTGAAGAATCTGTTAGTTTACACTCCTGATCGGGGAATGTACCTCGATGCGATGACCAGGAAAAACCTGGAGCTATTTACCACTTTAAGAGATGGCAGAAGAGAAGGAAGCCTTTTTTGGGCTCTTGACCGCACATTGACGGCAATGGGGACACGAATGCTTCGGAGTTGGTTGGAGTCCCCGCTGACTGATTTGGGAATGATCGAAGAGAGACTTGCTGCGACCGAAGAACTTGTCAGTAATTTTTTTTTGCAGACAGAGTTGCGTGATTGTCTGCGCCATGTCTACGACCTTGAGCGCCTGTCTAGTAGAATCGACTGGCAGGTTGCTCACCCACGGGATCTTCTTGCTCTTGCCCATTCTCTTGCCGTAATTCCCAGGATCAAGGAACTTTTGTCCCAAGCTGAAGGCAGTTACCTGCGGAGTCTTGGAGAGCAGCTTGATCCTCTTTCAGAGACGAAGGACTTAATCTTGCGCGCCATTGCCGAGAACCCCCCGGTCAACCTCAAAGATGGAGGCATAATTAAAAAGGGTTTCCACCAGCAGGTTGACGATTTACGTGCTCTCCTTCAGGAAGGGGATCAGTGGATTCGCCAACTGGAGCAGGAAGAGAAAAATCGCACTGGGATCAAGTCCCTGAAGATTGGTTACAACAAAGTCTTTGGATACTACATCGAGGTTACCAAGCCTAATTTGCACTTGGTGCCTGAGAACTATATTCGCAAGCAAACTCTTACTCAGGCTGAACGGTTTATTACCCCTGAACTGAAAGAAAAAGAAAACCTTCTCTTTGGCGCCAAAGAGAAGCTCCAAGAAATTGAGTACCAGCTTTTTCTGGAGGTGCGCCAGGAAGTCGCCAAGGTCTCGGAGAAAATCCGTGAGAATGCCGAAATTATCGCTAAATTAGACTGTTTATCTTCTTTTGCCGAGGTTGCCCGCGAGCATCACTATACCAAGCCGCGACTGAATAATTCAGGAATTATCAAAATTAAGGGTGGACGTCATCCAGTTCTCGAACAGTTGTTGGAAAAGGGAGAGTTTGTGCCCAATGATATTTCTATAGGCGAAGCGAACAACAGGATTCACATTCTCACTGGACCAAACATGGCAGGAAAGTCAACATACATGAGACAGGTCGCTCTTTTAGTGCTGATGGCCCAGTGCGGCTCTTTTGTCCCTGCTGAGTCTGCAGAAATCGGAATTGTGGATCGCATCTTTGTGAGAGCAGGTGCAGTAGACGATCTTACCAGAGGCCAAAGCACCTTCATGATGGAAATGAATGAGGTTTCGTATATTCTTCAGCAAGCAACTAGCGAAAGTTTGATTGTTCTCGACGAGATCGGACGGGGAACAGGCACTTTTGATGGCTTAAGTATTGCCTGGGCTCTTGTTGAATATATCCACAGCTATATTGGTGCTAAAGTGCTTTTCGCTACCCACTACCACCAACTTAATCAACTTGCTGAGAAATTCGAAGGTGTTGCCAACTATTCGATTGCCGTCGAAGAAAGGGGCCGCGAAGTCGTTTTTTTAAGAAAGGTTGTTCCCGGTGGTACTGACAAGAGCTATGGAATCCATGTGGCCCGTCTGGCGAACCTGCCAGATGAGCTTGTAAAAAGAGCCGAAGAGATCCTTGAATTCCTCGAGCATGAGGCATCGGGGAGCAGAAGAATCAAAGATGGTGCAAATACCGAGGCAAAGAAGGTGTTCATCCAGCCTGCGCTTTTTGAAGAAAAAAATCCGATTCTCAAAGAACTAGAAAGCTTAGATCTGGTTCAGGTAACCCCTCTTGAAGCCCTCAATATTCTTTTTGATTGGCAGCAACGGTTAAAAAAACGTCCTGTCGGTAGGAGAAGAAGGAATGGGGTGAAAAGCGATGATTATCGGCATTGACGTTGGAGGGACCTACACAGATGGTGTCCTCATCGATAAGGGAGAAGTTTTGGAAAAGGTAAAAATCCCTACAAATCCGGAAGACCTTCTCAGTTCCCTTCTGGAAGCTCTTGAACAGTTGCTCAAGACGTCACCTAAATCAAAGTTCGAGAGAGTAGTTCTCAGCACAACCCTGATCACCAATCTGATTGCTACTAAGCAGATTGAGCCTGTAGCCCTGGTGCTGATTCCTGGACCAGGTATCAACCCGGCTTCTTACAATTTCGGTGTCCCTGATGTTTATGTTCTTTCAGGTGCTATTGATTATCGAGGGAAAGAGATTGAACCTCTCAAAGAAGAAGAAATTCGCGCATGCTTGGAAGCTATCAGGTCACGGGGTATCAGGCGGGTGGCTGTAGTTGGAAAGTTCTCCCAAAGGAACAATCTCCATGAAAGAACTGTTGCGGAATACTTTGCCCAAAATGCTCCTGAGATTCGCCTGGTTATGGGCCACAAGGTTTCCAGCAGGCTGAATTTTCCGCGGCGGGTAGTGACTTCGTTGCTCACGCTGGCGACCCAGGAGAAGTACCAGGAATTTTACCTCCAGGTCAAGAAGGCGCTCCAAAAAGAAAGAGTCGAGGCCCAGATCTACATTCTCAAAGCAGATGGAGGAACTTTGCCTTTTGAGCAATCGCTGGAAAAACCAGTAGAAACGATTTTTTCTGGCCCGGCAGCAAGCACATTAGGAGTTCTGGCCCTAACGCCACCGGAACAAACCTCCGTTGTTCTTGATATCGGAGGGACCACAACTGACCTTGCTCTGATTCTTTCGGGAAAACCCCTGTTGGCCTCACGCGGGGCCTGTGTGGAAGGTTACCTCACTCATGTTAGGGCTTTTGCGACTAAGTCAGTGCCTCTTGGCGGGGACAGTGTAATTGAGGTCAAGAACGGGAATCTGGAAATTTTACAACAGAGAGCAGGACCTGCTTACTGTTTAGGAGGACCAAAGCCTACACCTACAGATGCTATGAGGGTAGCTGGCCTCGCCCAGATCGGAGATCTCCAAAGAGCCCGTCAAGCCCTAACAGAGATTGGAAGTGAACTCCATCTTTCTCCGGAGGAAACGGCGGAACTAATTCTGGAAAAAGTAACCCAGAAGATCGTTGCCGAAATTCAGGAGATGTTCTTAACCTGGGAGCAGGAGCCTGCCTACAGGGTTTGGGAGTTACTCCAAGAAAAGAAGGTTAGACCACAGAATATTGTAGGAATTGGAGCTGCAGCACCTGCGCTTATTCCTCTTGTTGGGGAAAAAATGGGTTGCCGCGCAGTAACGCCACCTCATGCCGAGGTTGCCAATGCTATTGGGGCTGCTCTGGCCAAAGTCACTTTAACCCGAACCTACCACTTCGATACTCATCGTAACTTCTATTTTGTTGAAGAATCAGGGGTTCAGGAAAAACTTCCCCAACGGCTTTCCTTTTTGAGTGATGCCGAGGAACTGGCTTTTACTCTCCTCAAAAAAGAAGCTCAGGAATTGGGTATTCCTTCTGATGAAGAACCAGAACTCGTGTATAGTGAGATGTTTAATATGGTTCGGGGATGGAGGACTTTAGGGCGGCTTTTTGATGTTTGTGTTCAGTTCCCACCGGGTATCCTCCGAAGTCAATGGCGAGGGGGGGATTCAAGTGTCTTCTAGAACCGGTCTAGTATTTTTCCCTGCATTTGATTGGGCAATTTCACCTACTCATCCAGAACGGGAGGAAAGGCTTCTCTATACAAGAGACCAGATTTTTGAAGAGGGATTGCTCGACCTCCCCGAGATCTGTGAGTACAGGGCGAGAATGGCTACTCTCAAGGATATCGCCCGGGTCCACTTTTGTGTCCCAGACATCAGAGCACAGGCGACTGATGCCCATCTGATTGCTGCAGGGGGAACACTAGTTCTTGCAGATGCTTTGATGAAAAAGGAAATTCGTAATGGTTTTGCCCTTGTGCGTCCCCCAGGGCATCATGCTATGAGGGTTGTCCACGGAAACAGGGGTTTCTGCAATATCAATAATGAGGCAATTATGATTGAATACCTTCGGAAGAACTATGGAGTCAAAAAAATTGCTATTGTTGATACTGATGTCCATCACGGTGACGGCACCCAGGACATCTATTATAATGATCCTGATGTTTTGTTTATTTCTTTTCACCAGGATGGCAGGACGCTTTACCCTGGTTCTGGTTTTCCCCACGAGGCGGGGGGACCATCAGCTTTTGGAATGACGATTAATATTCCCCTTCCTCCAGGCACAACTGACGAAGGGATTCACTATGTTCTCGACAACCTTGTTCTCCCGATTCTTGCTGATTTTCAACCGGAGCTGGTGGTTAATTCTGCAGGTCAGGATAACCACTACACTGATCCTTTGGCCAATATGCGCTTTACGGCCCAGGGATATGCTCTTCTCAATGCTAAATTGAAACCTGATCTTGCTGTTCTTGAAGGGGGTTATGCTATAGAATCAGCGCTTCCTTATGTGAACACAGCGATTATTTTGGCAATGACGGGCCTTGATTATTCCTGTGTTCGCGAGCCAGACTATAAGAAAGAGAATTTTGTGATGCCTTCTGGGAGGATGGAATCAATCAAAGTTCTGGTGAAGCAACTCCAAGAGATTTGGAAAAATCGAGGAGAACTGAGCGCACATGTACGGAAGCAAAAAGGTGGGGGAGAGTTTGCCGAAGAAAGGAGATCAATCTTTTATGATACTGACTACATCAGAGAACATCAAAAGGAGAAAATTCGCCTATGCGACAGGTGTCCCGGTTACCATCTGATTGAGTCTCACGGGCATTATCCTAATGGTTCCACGAAGTCTATTTATGCAGTTGCTATTCCCTGGCAAGCCTGTTCCAGTTGTCAGGAGGAAGCAAGATCCTACTACTGTCAGCGTATTGAACATCCTGAGGGCTTTGATTTTATCTACTTACAGGATAAGCCAAATGACACTTATTACCAATATTGTGTTCATGAAGAAAACGAGATTTCTTATGTATAAAGAGAGGAGGGAGTTATGTTGAGTAGTAAAGAAGCCAAGGAAGCAATTAAAAGGATGCCCTGGCCGGTTACCCTTATAGGTGCAGCACACGAAGGCAGGTACAACGTCATGACTGCCTCCTGGGTAAGCCAAGTGTCGTTTAATCCTCTAATGGTAATGGTTTCCATTGCTCCTGAGAGGTATACTTACGAACTGATTCAGAAAAGTGGCGAGTTTGTTGTCAGCATTCTAGCAAAAGATCAGGCTGAGGTGGCCCATTTCTGTGGCAGCCGCTCCGGAAAGGAAGTTGATAAGGCAGGGCAACTTAAGTTAGACACTGAACCTGGTAAGGTAGTCAAGGTTCCTCTTCTCCGGGGCTGCATTGCTAATTTAGAGTGCAAAGTCGTTGCTACTCAGGAGGCAGGGGATCATGTGATCTTTATTGGTGAAGTTGTTGCCGGAAATGTCGACAGAGGAGACGCTGTTCCTCTGATAATGCTTAACTGGAAGGCAGGAAGCTTTGTTCCTCTTGAAGAACAAGCAGGGTGAGCAAATTGAAAATTTTCTTGGTGATGTTGAGGATATCTCTTTTACACGTGGGCATGAGAGGGGTTTCCTTAAAAGTAGTTAGAAAATTCGGGAACATCAAGGGAGGGTGGTCCCAAACGGTCCGGAAAGCTTATCTTCCTGTTCTTTACCGTTTGTGGTTGGATTTTAAAGGTTTCCAGGTGATTTGTCTTGGGTAAGATAGCCATCCTTGCACCAGAGGTTGTCAGGCAAATTGCTGCTGGAGAAGTGATTGAACGCCCAGCTTCTGTAGTAAAAGAGCTTGTGGAGAATTCTATTGACGCTGATTCTACTGCAATCACAGTTGAAATTAAGGATGCAGGAATGAAAGAAATTAAAGTTCTCGACAACGGCTGTGGAATGACCGAAGAAGAGGTGTTGGTTGCTGTTCGCCGACATGCCACCAGCAAGATCAAGACAAGTGCTGATCTGGCTGCGATTAAAACTCTGGGCTTTCGGGGAGAGGCTCTTCCCTCGATTGCTGCTGTGTCCCGTTTTTCTCTAATTACCAGGACTTCAGAAATGGTTGCCGGAACCAGGCTTCTAATCGAGGGTGGTGAAATCAAAGAAGTAGCTCCTGTTGGCTGCCCTCCAGGGACCCAGGTCATTGTTAATGACCTTTTTTATAATACTCCTCCCCGGAAAAAATTTTTGCGGAGTCCTGCTACGGAAAAGGGCATCATTACTGACCTGATGACCAGATTTGCTCTCGGTTACCCAGAAATTTCTTTCCACTTGATTTCCAATAAGAAATCTGTTTTGAAAACTCCGGGTCGCGGAAGTTTGCTGGAGGTTCTCAGCATCATCTATGGTAAGGAGGCAGCTCAATCTTTCCTCGAGGTAGTTTATGAGGAAGAAGGGATTTTGGTTAAAGGTTATGTTTCTAGTCCTGAGTTGACCAGAGCAAGCCGTCACCACCAGTCGATTTTTGTTAACAGGAGGTTGGTCCGCAATCATTTGGTGACTGAGGCACTTGAAGAGTCATACCACGGCTTGATTCCCCGCGGGCGTTATCCCCTTGCTGTCATTTTCTTGTTCCTCAGTCCTGCACAACTTGATGTTAATGTTCACCCAACGAAGACTGATGTCAGATTTCAGGAACCTCGAATAGTTTCTAGGGTGGTAAGAAAGGGAGTCCAACAGACTCTTGAGGATTTTTCCAGGAAGCGCTTTTTTGTCACCTTACCTTCACCTAAGCTAGAAGTGCGGTCATCCCTTGAGGAGGTTTCTACGGGCAGCGCTGAAAGGGAAAAAAGAGAACAGCTAAGTTTCTGGGAGACTAGGGCAGAGTACAAACCCCGAGAGGAGGAGCATCACCTTTCTTTCAGTAAGCTTCGGGTAGTAGGTCAAGCACAATCTTTATATATCATTGCTGAGGGAGATGATGGGATCTATTTTATCGACCAGCATGCAGCTCATGAAAGGATCAGGTACGAAGAAATCCTCAAGCACTTTGCAAGCAATATTCCTTTCGTTCATGAACTGGGGATTCCTGTTATTGTCCGGCTAACACCAGAGGAAGAAGAGCTGTATAACGAAAATAAAGGTTTCCTCACTCAGCTTGGCTTTACCCTTGAGCCTTATGGCGAGGAAAACGATTTCCGAATCATAACAGTTCCTTGTGGTTTGCGTGAGGCTCCTGAGGAGTTTCTGAAAAATGTTCTCGATCTCTTTCGAGAAACGAAGGAGCAGCTTAAGACGATTTCTCGGTTACACGAGGAAGTGGCAGCTCTTTACGCCTGTAAAAGCTCAATTAAAGCAGGAGATCTTTTAACCATCGAAGCTATGGAGTTTCTCCTCAATAAACTGGATGCAGTGAAACACCATACGTGCCCGCACGGGCGCCCGATTTACTTTAAACTGGACGCTCTTGAACTAATGAAACGATTTAGCCGCTGATGTTGGGGCAGGGAGGATTATAGGTTTTCATGATTCCCTTAGTTGTTATTGTCGGTCCCACAGCAGTAGGGAAGTCAGAAGTTGCGGTGGAGCTGGCTTTGAAGTTGAATGGCGAGATCGTCTCTGCAGATTCGATTCAGGTCTATAAGTATTTTAAAATTGGAGCAGCAAAACTTTCGCCAGAGGAACAAAAAGGGGTGCCTCACCATCTTTTCGATTTTCTTGAACCAGATCAGGAATTCAGTGTAGCTCAGTTCCAGCGACTGGCGCGAGCCAAAATCGAAGAGATCCATAACAAGGGAAAACTTCCTTTTCTTGTTGGTGGGACAGGACTTTACATTCAGGCAGTGATCGATCCTTACGAATTTCCCGACACAGGAGATGTGAAAGAGATCCGCCGCAAACTCTGGGATGTGGTGGAAACAGGAAGGGGGGGTGAGCTTTACGAAAAACTCTGGGACGTAGATCCCATTACAGCAGCGCGGCTTCATCCCAACGATTACCGCAGGATCACCCGGGCTCTTGAGGTGTACTACCTTACTGGAAAGCCGATCTCCTCGTTTCAAAAGGTTCCCGAAAAGGAACCCCAACTTTACAGGCTAGCAATGGTGGGGCTTACTAGAAGTAGGGAAGAGCTTTATAAGCGGATTGAGGCAAGGGTTGACAAGATGTTTCAGGAGGGGCTTGTAGAAGAAGTAAGAAACCTCTTAGAAATGGGCTATAGTCCAGAATTAAAACCGTTTCAAGCTCTTGGATACAAGCAGGTTCTTGGTTACCTTCGTGGAGAGTACGACCTGGAAACGACGATCAGCCTTACAAAGAGGGCAACAAAGAATTACGCAAAAAGGCAGCTCACGTGGTTCCGGAGAGATTCTAGGATCCGGTGGTTTCTCTTAGAGGGAGAAAAGCTGAGAAAAGAAACATTAAAAGAAATTATTAGCTACATTTGCAGGGTTATACCTGTTTTTGTAGAATATTGATTATTCAGAGAGAATAACCATGGGGGTAGAATAATGGCCAAGCAAAACATTAATTTACAAGATTTTTTTCTTAACCAGATCCGCAAAGAAAATATTCCGGTAACCATTTTCCTCATAAATGGTTTTCAGTTGAAGGGGGTTGTCCGAGGTTTTGACAACTTTACTGTAATCCTTGAATCTGATGGAAAACAGCAGATGATCTACAAGCATGCTATCTCGACGATTATTCCTCTGAAGCCGATCAACCTGTCTCCAGAGTCGAACCGCTCTTAGAGTTTTGCCTTGGGGGAGGAGGAGTTCTTGCAAAAAAGTAAAGTTCTTGTTTTCCTAACTTCTTTGTTATTTGTCCTTTTTGCTGTTTTCCTAGGCAGTGGATGTCAGCAAAAGCATTCGCTGAAGTTCGGGATCTTACCTAATGAAGAGGCTTTACCGATCTATGTAGCGGAGCAGGAAGGATTGTTTGAGAAATACGGGCTAGATGTAGAAATAGTGCTTTTCGAAAGTGCTGCTGAACGAGATGCTGCAATTCAAGCTGGTGCCGTCGATGGTGTTGAGGGCGATCTGATCGCTGTGGCGCTGATGAGGCAGGCAGGCATTCCAGTTAAAGCTGTTTCCATTGCAATGGGAGGCACACCTGAAGAAGGTCGCTATGTGCTCCTGGCTTCTCCTAACAGTTCTCTTGAGAAGCCGGAAGACTTAATTGGAAAAGAAGTGGCCATGTCGCAGAATACGATCATTGAGTTTTTGGCTGACCAAATGCTGTCCTTAAAGGGAATTGATCCCGAAAAGATTAAAAAAGTGTATGTAGCTAAAATGCCGATGCGAGTGGAGATGCTGCTCCAGGGTCGGGTGTCAGCCGCGGTTCTACCTGATCCCCTGGCTTCGTGGGCAGAGGCTAAAGGAGCAAAAGTGCTGATCGATGATACGACATTGTCGGTGAATCTTTCTCAGAGTGTCTTCTTTTTCCGAGAAGATGTTCTTCAATCTAGGAAAGAGGCGGTTATAGGGTTTTTAAAAGCATTTGCTGAGGGAGCACAGCGGGTTACTTCCGACCCTCAGAAATACAGAAACATGTTTATTGAAAAGGTGCGGATACCGGTAGAAATTCAAAAGACTTATCCTGTTCCTACTTTTTCACCTCCACAACTTCCTTCGGAGGAAAATGTTGACTTGATGCTGAGTTGGCTCAAAGAGAAAGGGCTCCTCAAGGAGAACTACAACTATTATGATTTAATAGATACCGAGATCATTAGGGCCCTTGAGCAGGAAAAATGAAGCCGATCATCAGCTTGCACAATGTCGACCTAGTATATCAAAACGATAGTTCTCGTGTTCAAGCCCTCCACAAAATCAACCTTGAGTTAGTCAAAGGAAAAAGTTATGCCGTAATTGGGCCTTCTGGTTGTGGAAAAACTTCTTTGTTATTTCTCATGGCGGGTTTGATTAAGCCGACAAGAGGTGAAGTTTGTCTCTTTCAGAAAAAACTAGAGCAGCCTCATCCGAAAACTGCTCTGATTCTTCAAGATTACGGACTTCTTCCCTGGAAAACAGTGTGGGATAATGTGGCCCTGGGTCTTCAGATCCGAGGAGTTGGTAAAGAGGAGCAAAAGAAGATACTTCTGCCGCTCTTGGAGGAATTAGAGTTACTGGAATGTACCAAGCGTTATCCTAGTCAATTGAGTGGTGGCCAAAAACAGCGGGTTGCTCTTGCCAGAGCTCTTGCCTTAAACCCAGAGATTCTGCTGATGGACGAGCCCCTTTCAGCACTTGATAGTTTGACTAGAGAAAATCTGCAGGATTTGATCCTGAAGCTGTGGCAGCGCCGTCAATTCACTTTTGTGCTTGTAACTCACAGTATTGAGGAAGCGGTTTACCTTGGCCAGGAAATCATCATTCTTTCACCTTGTCCAGGCGAAATCCGGAGGGTGGTTTCCAACCCCTACATGGGTAGCCCCAATTATCGGCATGACTATCTTTTTCACCAGAAGTGTTCGGAGATTCGCTTGATTTTGGAGGCAGGCAAGAAGCGTGACTATGTTACCCAGTTGGGATAGAAAGGCTTATCTGAAGTACTATTTGTTGTCTTTTCTCGTCCTACTTTTTTTGTGGGAAGCTTTGGCATTACTGGTGAAAAATCCGGCTCTCCCACCTCCGCTTCTTGCGCTCCAACAGTTTGTCAAAATCTTTCCGAAAACCCTCTGGCAACATGTTCTGATCAGTACCTACAGAGTGCTTATCAGCCTGGGTTTAGGGCTGATCTTTGCTGTTCCTTTAGGGCTTCTCTTGAGCAGAAAAGAAAAGCTGGACCGTTTTTTAGCCCCCTTTATTTACCTGTTGTATCCGGTTCCCAAAATTGCCTTATTACCAGTAATTATTGCTATTTTCAACATTGGTGAGGTTTCTAAAATATTCACGATTACCCTTGTAATCTTTTTCCAGATCCTCGTTACCACAAGAGATGCGGCTCGAAGAGTACCTCAGTATTCCATTTACTCAGTGCTTTCGCTCGGCGCGAGTATGAAAGATATTTACAGACACGTGATCATCCCGGCGTGCCTTCCAGACATCTTTACTGCTGTTCGCATCAGCTTGGGAACAGCAATTGCTGTTTTGTTTTTTGCGGAATCTTTCGCCACACTTCGGGGTTTAGGTTACTTTATCATGGAAGCATGGAGCAGATTCCATTATCCTGATGTTTTTGCGGGAATCCTGGGGATCAGTATCCTCGGTTTCTGCCTTTTTCTCCTTGTTGACCTCGTCCAGCGCCTCGTCTGCCCTTGGCTTTTTATTTAGAACACAATGTTGCTACTTCCTGCGTATAATTTTTAGTAATTAAAGATGAGGGGAAAGAGGTGGAAACCGTGTGAACCTAAGATTCCAGTTGGGGAAAGAGGGGATGGTTTCACCGAGGGTAGCTAGAAACCCTCAAGCACCACTCAGGGCAGAAGATGTGCTTCAGGACTTAAACTCCCTCATTGGCCTTACTGAGGTTAAAAAACTGATTACTGAAATCTATGCTTATGTGGAAATTCAGAAGAGAAGGAAAAAGGAAAATTTACGAGCAGATCCCTTAGTGTTTCACATGATCTTCAAAGGAAATCCGGGAACCGGAAAAACAACTGTTGCTCGTATCATTGGAAAACTCTTCCGGGCGATGGGTGTTCTCTCTAAAGGGCATCTTATTGAAGTGGAAAGGGCTGATCTTGTAGGTGAATATATCGGTCATACAGCTCAGAAGACAAGGGAACAGATCAGACAAGCGCTCGGAGGGGTTTTATTTATTGATGAAGCCTATTCCCTAGCAAGAGGTGGTGAAAAAGACTTCGGAAAGGAAAGCATTGATGTCTTAGTTAAGGCGATGGAAGACCATAAAGATGATTTTATTCTGATTCTAGCCGGATACAAAGAAGAAATGGAGTGGTTTTTGAGAAGCAATCCTGGGCTGCGGTCGCGTTTCCCCATACACATAGATTTTCCCGATTACACGATTACCGAGCTTTATCTGATTGGAGAGATGATGCTGAGGAGCCGGCAATACAAACTAGCTCCTGAGGCTCAAAAGAAGCTTTTCCAAATTCTTGAGGATCGCAGCAGGAGTTCCCAACAGAATGAAGGAAATGCTCGCCTTGTCCGGAATATCATTGAACAGGCAATCCGTCATCAAGCAGCGCGTTTAGTGAAGAAGGCTCGAGTAACTAGAGAAGATTTAATGTTGATTAAAGCTGAAGACTTCGAATAAGGGAGAAAATAGGGTGAAAGAAGTGAATAACTTCTGGAGTTACCTACTTGATCAAAATTTTGCTGATTCAAGGTTAGTGGAGATTGCTGTTGAGGCCGAAAAAAGTGCTCTCCCAGAGTTACAGGTTGCTGCCGAAGTTGCCAAGATCAACCAGATCCGTGTTCTTGAGGCGTTCCGCAAAGCTGGGATATCCGAGCTTCACCTTAAGGATGGAACAGGATATGGGTATGGAGACCTGGGAAGACAGGGTCTCGAAGAGATCTATGCTTTAACCTTCGGTGCTGAAGCTGCTCTGGTGAGGGCCCAAATTATTTCCGGGACCCATGCCATTACTTTAGCCCTTGGTTCTATTTTGCAGCCAGGTGATGAGTTGTTGTCTGTGACGGGAACTCCCTACGATAGTTTGGCTACAGTAATCGGAATCCAGGGGGATGTTAAGGGTTCATTTAAAGAGCAGGGCATCGTTTATCGGGAAGTTTCTCTGGACAGAGAAGGAAGACCTGACTACCAGAAGATTGCCGCAACACTTACTTCGCAAACAAAAGTGGTGATGATCCAGAGGTCCCGTGGTTATTGTTGGAGAAGATCACTCACTATCAAAGAAATTGAGGAATTGATAAAGTTCGTTAAGAG
The DNA here is from genome assembly GCA_036742135.1 of Bacillota bacterium. Taxonomy (GTDB): domain Bacteria; phylum Bacillota; class DSM-12270; order Thermacetogeniales; family Thermacetogeniaceae; genus 50-218. The sequence goes on along the minus strand of DAINRC010000002.1, from coordinate 16,763 downwards.
CATTTCCCCTGGTGTTATCTGTTTTGTAGATAATTGCTATGGAGAATTCGTCGAGATTAAAGAACCTACCCATGTAGGAGCCGACTTGGCTGCTGGGTCTCTGATCAAAAATCCAGGAGGGGGGATTGCTCCAACAGGTGGCTACCTGGTAGGGAGGAAAGAACTGATCAATAAGGCAGCTGACCGTTTGTTTGCTCCTGGTCTGGGGAATAAGCTCGGGACTAACCTCGGAATGGGTCGCTTGTTCTATCAAGGACTTTTCTTGGCACCACAGGTTGTTGGCGAGGCGCTCAAGGGGATCATCTTTGCTGCTCACTTCTTCAAACTTCTGGAGCTAGAAACTTCGCCACCACCTGGGTCACCCAGAAGTGACCTTGTTCAAGCTGTGAAGCTGTATACCCCTGAAGCAGTTAAAGCATTTTGTCGGGGAATTCAGAAGGCATCTCCGGTGGATTCCTTTGTAATTCCCGAGCCAGGATATTTTCCCGGTTATGCTGACAAAATAATTATGGCAGCGGGAACGTTTATCGAAGGGGCTTCGCTTGAGCTAACTGCAGACGGGCCTTTACGGCCGCCGTATATTGTCTACCTTCAGGGAGGACTTTCTTATGCCCATACAGCCTACGCTGTGGTAAAGGCTGTTCAAGAGTTGGTTCACGCTGGATTTATTAAATTATAAGTTTACAATTTCACAAGCGACAAACTAGTTTTTTGTAAAGCTAGGAGAGGAGATGAAATAAATGGAGACCGCAGTGCTTATTTTTGCTCTCCTCCTGATGTTCATTGGATTAATCTTGTCAGTCGTTCCCTTATTTCCAGGAATCCCCATTATCTTTGTGGCCATTTTGATCTACGGAATTGGAGAAGGTTTTCAGAAAATCAGCTTGTGGTTTTTGCTACTAGTGCTTGGTATCACAATATTTTCTTTTTTTATCGATAATATTGCGGGGTGGGTAGGAGCAAAAAAGTTCGGAGCAAGCAGGGCAGGAGTTTGGGGAGCGATTATCGGTGGATTGGTAGGACCGTTCTTTTATCCCCTTGTTGGTATATTGTTTGGGCCTTTTGTCGGTGCTGTTGTTAGTGAGGTCGTCTTTTCACAAAGAAAAATTAGCGAGGCTGTTAAAGTTGGCGTGGGAACTCTCTTTGGTTTGATGGGAGGAGGATTTCTGCGCTTGCTTCTGGGAATCCTCATTATAGTAGCTTTTTTTATGCAGTTGTGGTAGGTGTTTATTCTATCTTTCGAATCACCCCAATTACTTTGCCAACAATAGTGACATCTTGGGCAAAGATCGGATCAAAACAGGGATTTTCAGGTTGCAAGCGTACACCATCTTTTTCTCGGTAAAAACGCTTTACAGTTGCCTCATCTCCAACAAGAGCAACAACTATGTCGCCATTTTCAGCGGTTTGCTGCTGTTTTACAATGACGAAGTCACCATCGAAAATACCGGCATTAATCATGCTCTCACCGTGGACTTTTAACATGAACACATTGTCTCTTGTGCGCAGAAAGCTTGCCGGAAGTGGAAAAGTGTCTTCGATGTTTTCAAAGGCGAGAATAGGTTTGCCTGCGGTAACTCTGCCGATGACAGGGACACGAATAATAGTGCTATAGGTTCCTACAACTTCGATGGCCCGGGGTTTTGTGGGATTACGCTTAATATAACCTTTTTGCTCCAGCTGAACGAGATGCGAGTGAACAGTAGAACTAGACCTGAGCCCAACTGCTTCACCAATCTCTCGAACAGAGGGTGGGTATCCGTGTTCATCGATTGTCTTTTGAATGAAATCTAAAATTGCCATTTGGCGTGGGCTGAGATCTTGCTCCTTATTCAAGATAAACCCTCCTAATTCAAGTATTTTTTAAGGGGTAAAGCTTACGAAAGCAATGTTTGTGTT
>DAINRC010000002.1:0-14854 GCA_036742135.1 Bacillota bacterium | reverse complement strand
TGTTTGATTATATCATAATCTTTAAAAACTTCAAAACATTTGTTCGAAATTATTTTTGTTTTAGGGCAGAGTTAGCAAAGCGTCTAAATTAACATAATTCGGATTATTGGTTTTGTTCAAACTTCTTATAATAATAATTATGTTAACCAAGAAAACTATCCCAACTCATAAACATTGCAAAGAACACTCACAACAAAGAAAAAATCCAGGAAACCTACACACTTTTAAACATTAATAACTTCCTCAAGATGCCGTAGATATTCCAAGAGACCCTCTACGTTTTGGATTTCTGAGAGAGGAATTTCAACATCGGCAGTGTAAAGATATGGAGAAACGAGGTCCCCGCTAATTTCCAGCATATTTTTTGTATAGTTTATGTTTACTTTTTTCAAAACCCCGTAGTCGACTGGAACCTTCCTTTTCTTGAGGTCTTTTATGATTCCCTCGGCATGTTTTTGGTAAAGAACTAGAATTCTCATTTTACCTTCAAATTCATTGTCAAAGTTACCGATGACGACTTTCACATTTCCCACAACGGCGTAGCCCATGGTTGACCATTCTACTTGTTCAATCCAGAACGAGCCGGGGTTGACGTTTTTCAACTTTATTTCGCAGGCCATCTTCATTCATCCTCCTCTTTGCACACAGTGAAAGTCATATAGCAATAGAGGAGCTTGACCGAATATCCCCCTTGCAGGTCACTATTTTTACTATTTTTTTAGTGAAGACAGAAAATGCTTGCTGCTTCCTAAAACAAGTCTCCAGAGGCTTTTGTAACTTTTGAAAATGTCTTCAAGGGCTGCTATAACCTGGTCGAGTTGTTCTCTGGTTACAATCAGGGGCGGTTCCAGGCGGATAACATTAGGGTTGTTCAGGGTATAGGCAGTGATGATCTGGTAGTTATTCAACAACTCTGCAGCAACAAAGGCTGCTAGATATTCCTCGCCAATCTTGTTTAATTTTCCTGCTGTCAGCTTATCCCAGAAGCCACCCACCATTTGATTAAACTCGATTCCGATCAGGAGCCCACGCCCTCTCACTTCTTTGATGAATCCGGGGTATTTTTCCTGAAGCTCTCTAAGCCTTGTGAGAAAATATTCCCCGTTTTCCCATGATCTGTCTGCAAGGTTCTCCTCAACAAGTAACTGGAGAGCAGCAACGCCTGCTGCGGCGGCTCTCGTATTGCCCCCAAACGTTGATGTGTGCAGCAGACAACGCTCGAAACCACCATAAGCCTTATCCCAGATTTCTGTGGTGGTTGAAAAAGCAGCAAGGGGCATTACACCCCCTCCCAATGACTTACCCAGACAGATAATATCTGGTTCTACACCTTCGTGTTCGCAAGCAAAGGTTTTCCCCGTTCTCCCAAATCCTGTCTGAATTTCATCTATAATCAAGAGGGCGCCATACTTTCTGGTGAGTTCCCTTGCCTCTTGTAAATAACCCTGGGGAGGAATGTTGATGCCTCCTTCACCTTGAATGGGCTCCAGGATAAACGCCGCCACATCATTCTCTTGGAGTTTCTTTTCGAGGGCTTCTGCATCTCCATAAGGTACGGGCTCACAGCCTGGAAGCAGTGGTTTGAAAGGTTCTTGATACTTACGGCGCCCGGTTACAGAGAGGGCACCAAAAGTTTTGCCGTGAAAGGCTCCTTCACAATAAATAATTCTTTTTTTCTTGGTTGCTGCTCTTGCCAGCTTCAATGCACCTTCAACAGCTTCGGCTCCACTGTTGCAAAAAAAACTCCTTTCAATTTTTCCAGGGGTTAGCTGAGCAAGGTTGTAAGCGAGAGCAGCACTGAAAGTGCTTAAAGAAGCCTGAAGCAGGTTTGGCCATTTTGTTACTTGTTCTACAGCGGAAATGATGCGCGGATGGTTATGACCAAAGTTGAGAGCCCCATAGCCGCCAAGGAAGTCAAGGTAGCGCTTTCCTTGATCATCCCAAACATAAATTCCTTCAGCTTGGACGAACCTTTTGTCGAAATTCAAGAGGCTTAACATTGTGGCGAAACTGGGGTTGACGTATTGTTTGTAGAGGGATTTTACCTGCTTATGATCCAGATAAACAACTTCTTCAGGGCTGATAAGTTTTGGTTTCATTCACTTATCCCCCACTTCATCAATTTTTATTTTTTAAAGTGGTCGTAACCATAGCCTTCTAGAGTACACATTTTACCACTGATTTCCACAAAGACTCCAAATTCCTTCTCTTTGATTTCTCCAATTATTGTAACAGGTATTTCTAATTCTTTCAGGATAGCCTTTTTTTCTGGAGGAAATGTAAAAACCAGTTCATAGTCCTCTCCTCCACCAAGTGCCCACTGAAGTGGATCTTGGCCGAGGAATCTGGCAACGGTGGCTGTAGCCTTGCTAATCGGGATTTTGTCGCCGTAAATAATCGCTCCTGCCTCGCTCGCTCGAGCAATTTCCCTTACTTCTACAGCCAGACCGTCACTAATGTCAGATGCTGCTGTGGCTAGATCGCGGGTCAGCAGGATTTGTCCTTCACGGACCCGAGGAAATGGCTCGAGATGCGCCTTTTTAAGTTCTTCTTCAATTTCGGGCGAAAACCTGCCAAGAATACCTTTTTGGAAAAGAGCAAGACCGGCAGCAGAAGTTCCCAGAAAACCGGTTACTGCAAGGAGATCTCCAGGCCTTGCTCCTGATCTTGTGAGAATTTTCCCGGCATCTATGGAGCCTAAAACTGTCACACTGACGATAATACCTGAAGGTGATTTTACAGTATCTCCACCGCACAGATAGGTTTTAAACTGCTCCCCAATTCTTTTCAATCCGCGAAAAAATTCTTCCACATAGTGGACTTCAGTGTTTTCTGGGAGGCCGAGAGATACAAGGGCAAAGCGGGGAGTTCCTCCCATTGCGGCAACATCGCTGAGGTTAACAGCAAGCGACTTCCAGCCTAACTGGTAAGCTGAAATGAAGTTGCGGTCAAAATGTATCCCTTCGACCAACATGTCTGAAGTGGCTACAATTCGACTTCCCGGTTCCAGTGCCAGGACGGCAGCATCATCCCCAATCCCGATGATAATTCCTGGTCCTCCCGGACAAATGTTTTTGATCATTTGAATTAATCGGTGCTCTGAAAAATCTTCAAGAAGCAAATCCCTTATACCCCTTCCTTTGAATTTTCTGTGAAAGCAACTTTATCATCACCTGTTCTTGATAGATTGTGGAATAAATATATAAGGTGACCACTCTTTTCTTCTGGAGCAGTCACCTTAGTTATCTTGTGTTACACTTATGCCACCATGCTCCTCAAGGCAGCACCCAAAGGTTATTCTAGAGGATCTGCTGGGACACTCGCGGACTACTTGCACCCTAATCACCTACTCCAATGTCATGTCAGAACTCGAGCAGAAGCCTGAAATATAAAAAGGCCACCTTTTCCCCAGCTCAATTCTAGTCAGGAGTGTAGGTGTTAAACTAAAGGAAACTGGGGTTTTGGAAGCCTTGATTTCGCTGGTGGACGTGACGGGATTCGAACCCGTGACCTCCTGAATGCGAGTCAGGTGCTCTCCCAACTGAGCTACACGCCCTTACTGATATTAAATTTTATCTTACTTGGACCTACTCCGTCAAGCTTGTGAAAAATGATCGCAGATAAACTTCGCAACTCTTTCTGAGCGGTTTTTGCCAGCACTGCAGTGGACAAGAACTGGTTTAGGTAGGGACTGAAATGCTTGCCAGGTTTTTTCAAGGTTTTTCTCTAGCACTTTCCAACCACGGGGATCTTTCTCAGGGTCCGAAAGAGGAATGTGAGCAACTTCGAAGCCGTTTTCCCGATAATAACTAAGCAGGTCTCTAGGCAAGTCTTCATAAAAGTATTCCATTTGCTCCTTTTCAAGCAAGCAGATGATCGACTTAATACCCATGGTTTTTACCTTTTCAATCCAGCTGTCGACAACAGGCTTGGGTACTTTGAGATCCCGCCCCAGTTCCCTTCCTGGACGTGCTGACTTGGCCAAAATGCCGGGGATCACCCATTCAGGTTTCACCTTTTCCCCTACTTTCTAAATGTAATTTTGTATTTGTTTGTGCTTAAGTTATTGCTTCCCAGTAAACTCTGTATTTGTGCAAGAAAAACCTTACCTGTTCCTTTCTATGAAGGTGGCTGAGATGGGCTTTGATTACTGTTACCGCAAGCCAGTACTGGGCGAGAGAGTTTTTTAATTGAAGAGCAGTGTAAATATCAGAAATAATTTCTTCTGTAGAGCGAGGCTTCTGAAGGTAAAACAGGATCATTTCATCAAGTTTGTCGAGGTGAGTGAGGTGGTTTTCGATTTCCTCTATGCTTTGCTCTTTGGTAAGTGGTTTCCCATGACCAGGAACAAGCCACTTAAATTCTGTCAGCTTAAGCCGCCGTAAAGAGTCTCGGACTAGGCCAGGATCAATGGAGTAAGGCAATGGAAACTCCTTCCATAACTCCCTGGTATAAAGGGCATCTGCTGAGAACAAGACTCCGTCTTCTGTTAGGTAACCCATCTGGGCAACCGAATGTCCCGGGAGAGGAATTGGTGTAATCCCAGGATAGTGCCAATTTTCTGCCCATAAATCTACCCTACAAGCTGTTCCTTTAAAAAAACTGGTTACCATTTCTTCGGGTGGCCAGGCCCAGCTAAACATCGCTCTGATGTTGATTTCTGGTCTTTCTATGAGAAGCGCTTCTTCGCGAGGGGCTACAACCCGGGCTCCTCTTTGCCGCAGCAAATAGGCTAACCGAAAATGGTCGGCGTGACCATGGGTGATCAGTACAAATTCAGGTACCCACCCTTCATATGCGGTGATCTCCCAACTCGTGTCAATAACACAAGACCTAAAAACTCCGGTATTCACCACTCCAGGGATATAACTGGTCTCTTCACCTATTTTTTTACCTAACTTAAACATAAGGTTCCCCTTGCCTTTAAATCCTTTTGATAAAGGCACTAGTAGCTATGTGTGGTTAATTCGCCAATCTTTGCTAATTTCCTGCATGTAATAGGCTTTTCATCAAACTGAATAGATTCTAGAGTAGAAGTGAGGTGGGTGTGATTAATTGGAAAAAACTATCTTTGATTATTTTAATCAAGAGAATAACTTTTGTTGGATTCATCACCTTCTTCTTTCCCTTGCTGGTAGTTTTTCTGGTGTATGCAAGTGTTCCTGATTTAAGAGGAACAAACGACTTGAAAAGCAGAAAAATCGTCATTGATCCTGGCCACGGGGGAATTGATGGAGGAGCAAACAGTGTTGATTTTTTGGAGAAAGAAGTAAATCTTGAAGTTGCTAAGAAACTTTCTCGGGAGCTAACCAGGTTAGGTGCTCAGGTGATTCTCACCCGAAAAGAAGACATTTCCCTTGACCACCTCAACCAAATCAGTTCTTCTCGTCACAAGCGGGACCTCTATGCCCGGGTATCAATCATTGAAAAGCACAAACCAGATATTTTCTTGAGCTTGCACGTTAATGCCAACCACCGCCAGCCTTCGACTACAGGTTCTATGGTCTTCTACAATAAAGGCATTCTTAACTCTGAAAAACTAGCAACAATTCTCCAAGAAAATCTCAATATTCTTATGGAAAAGCACAACTTAAAGAAGCACCAGGCTACGCCTGCTGACTACTACATTCTCAGAAACGCAAACTATACAGGAGTAATCATCGAAATGGGTTTTATGAGCAATTCCAGGGAAAAAGAGATGTTGAAAACCAGCAGCTACCAGTGGGAGCTAACGAAAAGCATTGTCAGAGGAATCAAGGAATACTTCTCTAGCAGTAGCAATCACAGGGCCAATAAGGGTCCAGAAACTTCGGGTAAAGGTTTGCCCGGAATTAAACTCTACTTTCCAAGCAGCAAAGGTGAAGACCTAGAGTGGGAGCAGTTGCAGAAAGGCAAAGTTCTCTTGTCAAAGAATATGACTAAGAAACTAGTTTTTGAAGTGGTTACAAGACTGATTAAAGGACCCCAGAGAGGAGATCTATGGGGTCCTTTTGACCCGGAGACAAAGATTCGGGACATAGCGGTCAATGATGGTGTTGTTGAAATCGATTTTTCTCAAGAGTTTACCAGGATTCCTGGCGGCAGTTTTGCGGAATTGTTGGCAATTAAATCGCTAGTTGAAACCGTCACGCAGTTTAAAGGCGTTTATGGAGTGAAAATCTTGATTGAAGGAAGGGAAACTAATCTATTGGGTCATCTGGACCTGAGCAAGGTTTTGATCCCCGAAATACCGAAAGCAGTGATTGCTCTAGTGATCGATGACTTAGCTGGAGGAGAAACTGGAAGGAAGGAAATTATGGCGATTCGGCGCCCATTGACCCTGGCGGTGATGCCTGGTTTGGACTCCAGCACGGAGATCGCTAAGGAAGCTCATCAAAAAGGCTACGAAGTTTTCTTGCACCTGCCTATGGAGCCAGAAGTGGGAAGGCCTGAGTGGCTCGGTCCTGGAGCGATTACTTCAGCAACACCATTAGAAAAGATCAGAGAAATTGTTCTCACTGGTCTTCAGGATGTTCCTCACGCTGCTGGCATCAATAACCACATGGGTTCAAAAATTACCAAAAGAGAAGAGACGATGCGAGAAATCCTCAAAGTTGCCAGGGAGATGAACTTAATTTTTCTTGATAGTAAGACTACCCCAGACTCTGTGGCTGCAAGAATTGCGAAAGAGTTTGGGGTTCCTTTTGTGGAGCGAGATGTGTTTCTGGATGAAGTTAATACTCTGGAGCATGTAAAGAAACAAATCCGGCGCCTCGCTGAAATTGCCACTAAAACCGGGCAGGCTATTGGTATCGGCCATGTAGGAATCACTGGCATCAATACCTCGCGGGGGATTATAGAAATGCTTCCCTGGTTGGAGGACAAAGGGATAGAACTTGTTTTTGTGTCAGATCTTTGCTGTTAGTGGGTTTCAGCTTAGAAAGTTAGTATTTGCTTGGGTTTAAAGAGGCTTTAGTTCAGCCACGAGGTTTTGGATTTCTGCCTGGGAAAGAATGATTTCCTGGGCCTGCTTGTCTGTTGGTTTTTTCGCAACAACAGTTACTACTTCTCTTTCTCTTGCTTTTCTGCTGTAACGGGATGTAAGGGCAGCAGCCAGTCTGAGGACTTCGTTCCCAATGTTTTTTCCCTTGATAACGGTTCGGGGTCCAGGTAAATCGCGGAGATGTAAAAGGTAATCACTAGGATGCAAATTAGCTATGATTAACTCGTTTTCTTCTTTTTTTCTGGAAACAACTATCCAGGCATTATGTGTATTCGCAATGTGGAAGTGGCGACCATACTTAAGGAGTTCCAATTCTTGTTTCTTAGGATTGGGGTTGAACGATAGATACCTTTTCAACCTTTGAGCATAGCCGGGGTCAGTGAGCAAGCAGCCTCCTCCAGGTGGGGGATACTCTGTGATCCCAAACTTTTCTGCAAGGGCCATTTGAGGCTTACGAGAGCGACCGCGCAGATCAAGGAGTTTCTCTCGGTCTACCCATCCTTTCTGCTCTGGGATTGTGGGTGGAAGGAGTTTGGCTGAAAGAGGACGTAGCAAGAGGCCTTCAGCACCCGAGTCCCGTTCAACAATACGAAGTGCCCCTTGGTTTTGAGACATTGGGCGTTCGCCCAAGACCTCGCCTGTGATGACGAAATGAGCCCCGAGTGGTTTAAGGAGTTCTAGAGCTTTTTTCACCATTAATGTGTGGCAATCGATGCAGGGGTTCATGTTTTTTCCATAGCCGTACTTTGGATGGAGGAGCATCGGGATATAATCGGCAGTAATATCGACGACATAGAGGGGAATTCCCAACTGTTCAGCGATGCGGTAAACATGATCAGGGCCAAAAAATGGAGTAGTAAAACTAACCCCGATGACTTCGATTCCATGTTCTTGAATAAGCTTTGCTGCCAGAATGCTGTCGAGACCTGAAAGAAGGGCAAGCGCTTTTATTTTTTCAGACATGTTATCAAGTCACCTACTTCATTTTCGGTATAAATTGAAATGCCAGCCTCAAGCAGTAAGGCAACAGTTACGCCATGACCTGAACGTATTTTTCCCGAAAAACTACCATCATATATTTCCTTATAGCCGCAGGAAGGGCTTCGGGCTTTGAGGATAGCTACCTGGATGCCTTCCCTTTTGGCGATTTCCAGGGCCGTGCGCGCTCCTTTAACAAAAGCTGTAGTTACATCCTCCCCTTCCCTATTAATGACACGGGCACTGCCGGATAGAACGTCTTCTCCAGAGCCATTGACGATTTCTGCTGGAGGCCTAGGAATTGGCAACCCGCCCAAACATTCTGGACATACCGGGATTATCCAGTTTTTAGAGGTTAGTTGGGCAATTGCCTCACAGGTGCGTGCCCGACCATCATAAGCACAAGGTTCTCCAGCAAGGCAAGCACTTACGAGAATTTTCTTCATCGATTTTCCTCCATTTTTATTTTTTAGTTTTTTAGTCACTTGTTATTCTGGAGTTGCTTTTAGCTTGTTAACGATAATCTCTCTGATGCCTTGCCTTACCAGTTGATCGACGGTTTTGAAATCGAGGTGAGGAAATGAGTCAAGAATCTCTCGCCCCATTTTTGTTCCTTCTTGCAAAAGGTTAGCTCTCTCGAGCATTTCAATCATTTTTTCGTCTCTTTTTCCAGTAACTATAAACTCATCATAGAGGCTCAACAACTGCTCCCAGAATTTTCCTGTTAGTTCTTCCCCACTACTTTTGTTCATAAGCGTCCCACCGCTTCCTTTTCTTTACTTTAGCTTAATCCCATAAACTTTTGTTGCCGCAAAGCCTCGTAAACAACGATTGCTACGGAGTTTGCGAGGTTTAATGACCTTGCTCCCTTCACCATCGGGATACGTAGGCAAAAGTCGAGATTGGCGAGGATCAATTGTTCTGGTAATCCTTTAGTTTCGCTGCCAAAGACAAAAAAGTCACCTTGGCGGTAAGAAAAACTGTCATAATGCTTTTTTCCTTTTGTGCTCAAATAAAAAAATCGGGCACCAGGGTATTTTTTTCTAACTTCTTCGAAAGAGTCATAATAGATGACTTCAACGAGATGCCAGTAATCCAACCCAGCACGTTTCAAATAGCGGTCTTGGAGGGAAAAACCAAGAGGACCGACTAGATGCAATCGGCACCCTGTGGCAGCGCAGAGCCGGGCGATGTTTCCAGTGTTTTGTGGTATTTCTGGCTCATAGAGAACGATATTAAACATTACTAACGCGCCCCTTGTTTCATTATAATAGACTTGTTGGATAGTCTTCAATCAATCCTATTAATTCAGTAAGTGTATAATTCGAGCTTGTGGATGCATACCAAATGTATATTTATAAGCTTACCTACCAGTTATGTATAATTATACAAAATAACCGATGAAATATGTAGTCGGCGGAAGAATATGCAGCCGTGAATAATTATGTATCCGGAGGTAACAGTAACAGGAGGGGCAAAAATGGCCAAAAAAAGATTCCACGATTCTCTATGGAAACCTGTTGGCAAAGCAATCAGCGATTTTCAAATGATTGAGGAAGGAGATAAAATAGCTGCTGGTGTTTCCGGTGGCAAGGACAGCGTTACCCTGCTTTATGTTCTTAAAGAAATCCAAAAATTTTCTCCAGTGAAATTTGAACTCTGTGCAATTACTGTGGACATGGGCTTTGGAGTCGATTTTTCTTCTATTAGAGACTTTTGTCGCCAGCATAACATTTTGTGGGCCTGTGTGCACACAATGATAGCACCAATAGTCTTCGATATCCGCCAGGAATCTAATCCCTGCTCACTATGTAGCAAGATGCGCAATGGGGCCTTTCACATAGCTGCTAAACATCTGGGCTGTAATAAAGTAGCACTTGCCCACCACCTGGATGACACCATAGAAACCTTTTTCTTATGCCTTTTTTATGAAGGACGCTTGAAAACGTTTCAACCAGTGACTTACCTCTCTAGAAGAGACCTTACCTTGATCAGGCCACTAATCTACGTTAGGGAAAAAACCATTGAGAACTTTAGCAAGGTTTTTGACCTACCTATTGTGGAGAACCCTTGTCCAGCTAACAGGAAAACAAGGAGAGAAGAAATGAAAGAACTGGTCAGTTGCCTCGAAAAAAAATTTCCAGGAGTAAAGAATCGGATCCTCACTGCGCTGAAGAACTTCAGTCCTGACAACTTCTGGAAAAAAGGGTTTTAAAGAAATCTACGGCAACTTTGCCCATGACTCGATAGCCTTCTTCATTGGGGTGTACTCCATCCAGGTAAAGCTCGGTTTTTAAATCTCCTGTTGATAGGTCAAGAAAAGGAGTTTCGAAATCTAGCAAGGGAATCTTTCTGTGTTTGGCTATTTCTCTGTAAGAAGAATTAAGTGCAGCAAGTTTTGGGTTGATCCTCGGTTCATCTACTGGAGGAACGAGTCCCAATATTGGCTTGATTTGATTCTCGATGGCATAGTTGATGATCAATTCTAGATGGTGGAGACTTTCAGCGATCGAAATTTCACCACAAAAGGCATCATTGGTACCACCTAGAATCACTACAAAATCTGGGTAATGAGGTAGTACATCTGTTGGGAACCTCTTTTCCATGTCTTCGACCGTATTTCCATTGACTCCGGCATTTACCATCTTCAGGCCAGTTTCTTGAGCAACATAATTGACCCAGGAAAAAGCCGGACCGAAAGGATAGCCATAAGTAAGGCTGTCACCCAAGCAAACGATTTTTAGAGGTTTTTTCATGAATTCTTCTCCCCCTTACTTGACCTTCAGACTTCGCAGTCTGTTGATGGCTGCGGCAACTTCATACTTGCGAGGTCTGGCGTAATCTCCAGGCTTTTGATTGGGAAACGGTGAAATTATGTCCAACCCGTGAGTATCCAAATCTCTTTCTACTAATTCTAGAGCCTCCCGCAGGCTTCTCTTGCCATCGAAATACTTTTTCCAAGCGTAATAAATGATATCGGCGATTGCTCGTGTCTGGCTGACATCTACCAATTGTTCCACAAAATCGAGTTCGATCTGGTAATAGCCAAACTGGACTGTCTCCAGCCCCTTTGCCTTCACCTTCACCTTACGGCCTTTTTGGGGATCGAAACTTTCGGGAAGCGGCACTCGGGACCTGATTTCACCAAAGTGCTTTCCCCCTTCAGGTCTTCTGTTTGTCTGGAATTCGAGAGCAATTTTCTTGGCTTGGGCAGTGACGTTTCTGGGAAGGTACTCATCCATCATGATCACGACATCAGCGACATCAAAATAGTCCCCAGAACCTCCGAGAACCAGGATTGTGGAAACTCCCAAATCCTCCAAAAGAGAGCGGACCTTGTCTAGAAAAGGTGTGATCGGCTCTTTTTCCTTGGCAACAAGAGCCTGCATGCGAACATCACGGATCATGAAGTTGGTGGCACTCGTATCTTCATCTATAAGCAGAAGCTTTGCTCCCATTTCCAGAGCTTCGATAATATTGGCTGCCTGAGAGGTGCTTCCACTGGCGTCTTCGGTGGAGAAGCTCCGCGTATCCTGTCCAAAAGGAAGATTGTTAATAAAAGGGCTAATGTCTACTTTTTCTACTCTTCTTCCGTCCTCAGCTCTGATTTTGACAGCATCCTTGATAGTGATCACCCATTCCCTTCCATCACCGGGGATGTGATTATAAGCACCCCTTTCAATTGCTCTAAGCAAAGTTGATTTTCCGTGATAACCACCACCCACGATTAGAGTTACTCCTTTGGGGATGCCCATGCCTCTTATCTTCCCGTGATTTGGAACATCGAAGACCACTTCCAAATCTGCAGGGCTTTGAAACTTTACTACACGAGGACCTTTCATGGGAGCATCACTAACCCCACTTTCGCGTGGAAGAACTGCTCCATTGCCTATGAAGGCGACGAGAGAGCGGGCCTCAAGCGAATTCCTAATGAATTCTTGATCCTCTACAAGGTTAACGAATTCGTTTACTTCTTTTTGGTCGACTGCTCTGTAATAAAGACTGGCCTCGACGATGCGGGGAATTTCATGGAAAAACATCTCTTCTGCGATTCGGCCAAGCACTGTTCTTCCGCGTGCTGGAAGACCGCAGGCGAAGCGAACCTCCACGAAATCCTTGTTGATTACCACTGCGCTCCTCTCTAAGACTTCCTGCTTTCCCGCATCTATCGAAATTAGTCCACTTTTGCCTGTTCCTCGGATGCCTTTACTATATTTTCTAATTGCTTTGGAAAAGCACCTAGCCAGGTAATCGGAGAGAGCGATGCGCCTTTCTCGGGAGGAAAACAAAAATGAGGGGAACTGGGCAAGTCGCTGGTCAACTTGGATCCGAAGGCGTGATGGTGATGCAAAAGGATCTCCCTGGACATGGTCGATGAAAAGCTTGTAGGAGCCGAAGTTGTATTCCCCTTCTAAATCTTTGTAAGCCTTATATCCTTTACCATTAATCCTGCGAATCTTGTTCCGCAACTCTTCTCCATGAGGCAATTCCGTCACACCTCGCTTAGTTTTTTGTTCAATCCCTGTAGCTAACTTCTTTAATTTTATCAGCATAGGCTTCTTCCACAAGCAAGGAAACAAGTTCCTGGAAGGAGATTCCGGCGGCACGAGCTGCATCAGGGAAAAGACTCGTTGGAGTCATTCCTGGAACTGTATTTACTTCCAGGACGTAGGGAACCCCCTCCCTACTGATCATAAAATCAACGCGAGCAAAGTGGCGGCAGTTTAGAGCACGGAAAGCCTTCTCTGCTAGACGTTCAACTTCTTGTGCGACTTCGGGAGCAATGCGCGCAGGAATAATGTGGTGGCTCAGCCCAGGACTGTATTTTGCTTTGTAATCGTAGAAACCGGTTTCAGAGATGATTTCGATAAGAGGCAGAACACGAAGGGTTTTTGTTCCCAAAATTGAGGCTGTTACTTCGGTTCCTGCCACATAAGCCTCAGCGAGGACACTATCATCGTAACGGAATGCTAGTTTCAAGGCTTGCGCAAGTTCCTCTTGTTTATGGACAATTGTTACTCCAATGGTTGAGCCTTGACAAGCTGGTTTCACCACAACAGGTAAACCTAGTTTTTCTATTATTTCGCTGGAAACCTTTTTTAACCCTTTGGCTTCCAGGTCATCCCTGGTAACAGGGTGAAAGGGAGCAGTACGGATCCCTTCGTAGCAAAGGACTTTTTTGGTCATAATTTTGTTCATTGCCAGGGCACTGGCCATTACAGCAGAACCAGTATAAGGGTAGCCGAGGATCTCCAGTAACCCTTGAACTGCTCCATCTTCGCCAAACCTTCCATGCAAAGCGATGAACACCACATCAGGATCAAACTTCCGTAGGTGTTCGATGAATGAAGGATTCGCAGGATCAATCTCTTCGATCTGGAATCCGCTATTCCTTAAAGCTTGTGAAACTTCCTTCCCCGTTTTTAGAGAAACTTCTCTTTCTGAAGAAATTCCTCCTAAAAGCACTGCAACCTTTTTAGGTTTAGCCACTGAGGTCTTCACTCCTTTATCCGAGCATTTACTCACTTAGATATTTTATTCTTTTTTTGAGTTAGTCTTCTATATTATCATAAAAAGTAACTGTTCATTTGCTATGCAGCAAAAAATGGAATACCAGCTAGGGCTTTGAGTGCCTCTCCAAGGGGAGAAGCTTGAGCTTTCGCGGTAAGAAGCGGAATAGTCGCCTGAAGCCATGCTTCCGGGTCCTCTTTCCTGAGTGGCTCTAAAATTACTCGTAACCATCGAGCCCCTGCTTCCGATACCCCCGCCGCCTGTAGCAAATCTCCAAACTAAAGATGGTTGTCAGGGTTCGCTCCCGACTCCCTATCGACTCTCATCAACTCACCGCTTCTCTTGGCCTTGACACAGATGACCTCATCAAGCCCTCTTAAAAAGAATGGCAAGGACTTACCCCAGCTTTCCAGCAAGAATCATGAGAATCTCAAGAATCAGATGCTTGAATGTGAGTTTCCTTTCACAATCGTCTTGAACTCAATAAAAACCTCACTCTCCTTCGTTTTGTGGTTTTCCCATCCTCGGAGAGAGGTTTCTTTTTCAGGAAATTTCCTTCCCTGGCTAGCCCAAATTAATTTTACTCAATGATATATTTGGAACAATAATGCGGACAATTAATGCTTGTCCGAAATCACCTTTGACATTTTTCATCAATCTCGCTATAATAATAACCGAAAAGTGCAGGGGAGTAGCTCAATTGGCAGAGTAGCGGACTCCAAATCCGTTGGTTGCAGGTTCGAGTCCTGTCTCCCCTGCCATTATTTTTTTGAAAAACCTAGTCAAGATGGTGTTTTACCGTCCCTTTATTTTTATCACTTTTCTCATAGTTTTGGGCGACAAATAGGCGACAGTCGAAGGTGCCTTGTTCTTGTGTTTTGTGAACAGGATCCATGCGCGCTGCTTAGCAGAGCCCGGCAAGAAAAGAGCCCACTAGCTGCCAAGGGAACTTCCCCACAGCACCGGGCTCAATCAGGCTCCTTTCTCTTGTTATCCTCTTCTTGAGCAGCACATCTCTCGTTTTCCTGCAACTCCAGAAGCAAGGCTTCTACTTTGGCCATTCGCCTGTCCAATTTGATTAACCAGATGATCCCGATAACGAGTAATGCAAAAAATCCGATTATAACGAGCGCGTTCACAACAGCCCAGAAATATTCCACAAAGTATCCCTCCAAAAATTCAACTAGAGCTCAACTACTGGTAAAGATCCCTCTGGAGTTATTATTCCGGCGGGCTGCTGACGTGTTTCGTCGTTGTCGGGGATGCTTTCGGGCATAAAGTGTATATATGACGATCAACAGAATTCCCGGTACATCCAGAGGTTCGGTTTGACTTAAGTTTGACAATTCTCCCTCAAAAATTATGCCTATGAGACCCAAAAAC
>DAINRC010000001.1:41310-96129 GCA_036742135.1 Bacillota bacterium | reverse complement strand
AAGGTCATCAAGTCCGATGTGTAGGTCCTCAAGCCTCTGTGACATTTCTTCAGTTTTGGGATCATAATGGGCCATTTCCCGGAGTTTGAGAACTGCCCGCCCTATCAAATCAGAAGCTGGCAAGAAATTGTCCGCACCTTCAGAAAGCTCGAAAATGGCCCCCTCCGCTAGTTCCAGCAGTTTCTCCCTGTAGCGCAACCGCTCTCTTTCCTGCTCCAAATCTTCTTCTTCACCAGGAACAGGGTTGACGCGGTCGATTTCTTCCAGCACGCTACAGAGATCTTCGATTTTCTTCTGGTATTCTTTTTGGTTAACCCGGACTTTTTCTAGTGAGTGTTTTAAGGAAGTCAGGCGTTGGTAGAGATTTTTTACTAACTCCTGCTGTTGCTGGAGTTTTGCTCCCCCAAAAGCATCCAAAAGCTCCTGGTGGCGACTGATTTTTAAAAGAGACTGATGCTCGTGCTGGCCGTGCAGGTCCACAAGAAGATCCCCAAGAATCCGATACAGGGAAAGAGGAACCACTTTGCCGTTGACGCGGCACACACTTCTGCCAGCACAAGCTATCTCACGTGTTAGCAGTAGTAATGAATCCTCACTCCTGCTTAAGCCAAGTTCTTCGAGCTTCTCTAACACCCGAGGGGCCTCGTGGCAGTCAAACAAGCCTCGCACGAAAGCTTTATCTGCCCCTGTTCTAACCTGGTCACCAGATGCTCTCTCTCCCACAAGGAGGCTCATGGCATCGACAAGAATTGATTTTCCGGCACCGGTTTCTCCGGTGAGCACATTTAAACCTGGCCCGAAATCCAAACTTATCTTCTCGATGAGAGCCAAGTTTTCCACCTCAAGCTGAACAAGCACCGCCCTCTCCCTCACTCAAGAAGAGATTTCAGCCTCTCCACAACAACTGTTACTTTTTCCTTTGGTTTGACCACAATCAGAATGGTGTCATCTCCAGCAACTGTGCCAATGACTTCCTTCCAGTTCACCTGGTCAATGGCAGATGCCACACTCTGGGCACCGCCTGGCAAAGTTTTCACAATCACTAGATTTTCGCAGTAATCAATTCCAGTGACAGAATCCTGAAAAATCCGCCGTAAGCGGTCCTGGGCACGATGCAAGTCAATCTGTTGCCCCGGCCTTGCATAGCGGTAGGAATCTTTCCCTGCAGGGATCTTCACCAACTGCAGTTCTTTAATATCGCGAGAGATCGTCGCTTGGGTAGCCTTAATTCCTCGTGCCCGTAGCTCCTTGGCCAGCTCTTCCTGGGTAGCAATCGGTTTCTCCTCAATAATCTCTAAAATCAGCTGCTGGCGTCGGAGTTTCATTGAAAACCCCCTGCAACTTTCTTTTGAATGCCGATGAGAAACGGAGACTTTGCAGAACGGTTTGGATACTCAATCTTGACCACATCCCATTTTTTGGGGTCAAGGGTTTCCACAAAAGAACAAAGTTCCTTTCCTTCTTCAGTTCCTCCTTCATGCCCCCTGTAGACCACAACAGACACCAAGCCACCCTCCTCAAGGATCTCCAGGACTTGCTTAAGAGCAGCGAGGGTTGTTGATGGCTTAGTGGTGATCTTGTGGTCACCTCCTGGCAGATAACCAAGGTTAAACATAGCTACCTTAATCTTCTCCGAAACATACTCCCTAAGTCTCTCATGGCCCTTTTGAAGCAAAACCACCCGATCTTCCAGCCCTTCTTGACGAAGACGCTCTCGTGTCTTGAGAATCGCTGCCTCTTGGATGTCGAAGGCATAGACTTTTCCGTGAGGTCCTACTTTGCTAGCTAGAAACAAAGTATCATGTCCATTTCCAGCGGTCCCATCAACAGCGAGATCTCCTTCCTGGAGAACCTGGGCTACGAGCAGGTGCGAAAGGATCACTGGAGTCGCTAGAACTCCGGACACCAGGGTTCACTCTCCTCGCATCTTAATTCTGAGAACCTCAAAAAATGTCCTTCTCCTCAGTTTGACCAGCTTCGTCGTGATGTCTGCTTTACTGACAATGACCTCGTCATTCTTTTGGAGTGGAAATCCTACCTGACCATCTACAGTCAGCATTACCTCAAGAGAATTCGACTTAAGGGTAAGCCTGATGGTCCGACTGTCAGAGAGAACGATCGGCCGGGCATAGAAGGTATGAGGACAAATAGGGGTAAGAATCATCAAATGCAGTTCAGGAGTAACAACTGGACCCCCAGCAGAAAGGGAATAAGCAGTAGAACCAGTTGGTGAGGCAACAATAATTCCATCTGCGCGATAGGTAGCAATATATTCCTCATCAACGCAGGCTTCCAATTCTACGATTCTTGAAAGGGGTCCCTTAGCAATAACCACATCGTTCAAGGCATAAAAACTACCCACATGCTTGTTATCCCGCCACACTTCAGCAGCAAGCATCATCCGCTCTTCGATTTCGTAATCCCCACGAAGAAATTTTTCCAGATAAGGGAACAAGTCATTCATCTCCAGATCAGTCAGGAAACCAAGACGGCCAAGGTTAACCCCTAGAATAGGAACACCGGTTCCCGCCATTTGGCGGGCAGTTCCCAGAAGGGTTCCGTCCCCTCCGAGCGTGATCACCAAGTCGACTTGATCGGAAAAATCGGGCTTAGATATTTCCCCTCCTCCGGTAAACTGGGGTTTTGCTACTTCAACACCCCGCTTTTCAAACCAGTCTGTGAGGATTTCAACGATCCTTTCACCCTGCTTTTTGCGAAGGTTGACGACAAAACCAACACGTTTCATTGTCTGCCTCCTATAAAGCTAACCTTTTTCCCGTACCCCCAACAATTCTTGGTGAGCCTTTCTGACAACATCTTTAATAACTTCTGGTGAGAAACTTCCACTGAGGTTACAATTAAGAGACAACCACGCCAAAAACTCGATATTTCCGTCAACACCGAGAATAGGTGAATAAGTAAGCCCTCTAATGACAAACCCTTGATCCTCGGCAAACTTTAAGACCTTGCTGACTACTTCCTCGTGAACAACAGGATCTTTCACAATTCCGCCCTTGCCGACATTCTGGCGCCCTGCTTCGAACTGTGGCTTGATCAAAGCAACAACCTCACCATTAGGTTTCAGCAAGTTTTTAACGACAGGCAACACCTTTTCCAAGGAGATGAAAGAGAGGTCCAGAGTTACCAAATCTACTTTTTCTCTAAGCTCTTCTGGCTTCAGGTAGCGGAGGTTGGTTCTTTCCATGACGACAACCCGGGGGTCCTGGCGTAATTTCCAAGCTAGTTGACCATAACCAACATCAACAGCATAGACCTTTTTTACTCCGTGCTGGAGAAGACAGTCAGTAAAGCCACCTGTGGAGGCCCCGGCATCAAGGGCAACTTTTCCCTGAACATCAAGGGCAAAACTTTTCAAAGCAGCTTCCAGTTTGAGCCCTCCCCTACTCACATAGGGACAGGGATTGCCTCGGACCTCGAGAACCCCTTGAGGATCGACAATGGTCCCACACTTGTCAATCTTTCTCTGGTTGTAATAGACGAGTCCTGCTAGAACGGCGCGGCGTGCTTGTTCTCTAGTCGGGAAAAATCCTTTCTCCACAAGCAGGACATCGATACGCTTTTTTTTAGCCATTGAACCATCCCTTTTTCTGGAGAAAATCTAAAATTCCCTGAACATCAAGTCCGCACTGCTGGCGCAAGATTGGCAGACTACCATGTTCCACAAAACAGTTGGGAATCCCCACTCGTGCCACTTCTCCGCGGTAGCCGTGGTCTCCTAGAAGTTCTAAGACCGCACTTCCGAACCCACCTGCAAGCACATTTTCTTCAAGAGTGAGAACACGTCCTGTTTGTTGGGCTACATTAAGAATCAATTCCTCATCTAAGGGCTTGATGAACCTGCAGTTAACAACTGCAACCTCCTTCCCCTTCTCCGCAAGTTTTTCGGCAACATCAAGTGCGGTGTAAACCAAGGGCCCTACAGCCAAAATCACCAGATCTTTTCCCTCACGCAAAAGTTCCCCTTTACCTGGAGGAAGGACCTCAGGAGCAGGATCTAACGGCACCCCTTGGCCGGTTCCTCGAGGATAGCGGATAGCCACAGGGGCTTCGTAAGTTAAAGCGCTTTTAAGCATTCTTCTCAATTCGTTTTCATCTTTAGGCGCCATAACAATAATTCCCGGAATACACCGAAGATAGGAGAGGTCAAAAATTCCATGATGAGTCTCCCCATCCTCCCCAACAAGACCGGCGCGGTCGAGGGCAAAAATAACATGAAGATCTTGAAGAGCAACATCGTGAATGATCTGGTCAAAAGAGCGCTGGAGAAAAGTCGAATATATGGCCACAACAGGCAAATAACCTGCCCTGGCCAGTCCGGCAGCAAAGGTAACTGCATGTTGTTCTGCGATACCTACATCAAAAAAACGATCAGGAAACTTTTTGGCAAAAATGGATAAACCGGTGCCTTCAGGCATTGCCGCAGTGATCGCGACAATCTTCGGGTTTTCTGCAGCCAGTTCCGTAAGATATTGTCCAAAAACCTGGGTATAGGTTGGGAGATCACTCGTCTCCAGAGGTTCTCCAGTCTTGATATCAAACGGCCCAATGCCGTGGAATTTTTCTGGCTTTTTCTCAGCAAAGTAGTAACCTTTACCTTTTTTGGTGCACACATGAACGAGAACTGGGTTGGTCATTGCCTTCGTTCTCTCGAACACTTCACAGAGAACTCTTAAGTTGTGGCCATCTATCGGGCCCAGATAAGTAAAACCAAGTTCCTCAAAAAACATACCTGGAACAAATAGGTATTTTACTCCATCCTTGAGGCGTTCTACTGCTTTGACCACACGTGGCCCAATGTTGGGAATCCTCCGCAGGAGTTCCTCGAGTTCTTCTTTACTCCGGTGGTAAAAAGGCTCTGTGCGCAGTCTGCTTAAGTAATTGGATAGAGCTCCTACATTGTTGGCAATTGACATTTCATTATCATTTAAGACAACAATTATTCTTGTCCCCAGGTGGCCGGCATGGTTTAGAGCCTCAAAGGCCATTCCTGCAGTAAGAGCACCGTCCCCAATCACAGCCACAACTGAATAATTTTCCCTGTTCAGATCCCGGGCAAGGGCAAAGCCCAAAGCCGCTGAAATTGAGGTGCTGCTGTGACCGGTTTGAAAGCAGTCATGAGGGCTTTCCCGGTATTTGGGAAAACCGCTTAAGCCCCCGAACTGCCTGAGGGTGGAAAACTGTTTTCGTCTACCTGTAAGAATCTTGTGAACATAGCACTGGTGACCAACATCCCAGATGATTTTATCCCGTGGTGAATCAAAAACAAGATGGAGGGCAATTGTCAACTCAACAACACCCAGATTTGGTGCTAAATGACCCCCAGTTCGGGAAACAGTTTCCAACAAAAATTCCCGAATTTCTTGGGCGAGCACTCCTAGTTCTCTCCAGGAAAGCTTGCGCAGATCAGATGGCCCCTCGATTTTTTCTAAAATCATTTTTTCTTCACCTTTTCCCCTTTTGCAGCAGAGAAAAACTGATAACCAGTGATTTTTTCTACCCAGGCGAGCAACTGGCCCAACCGAAAAATAATTTCTGTAGCCTCCCGCAGGGCTAAACCTTTACCAAGAGCCTTTCCCCCAACACTTACCGAAGCGATCAAACTTGCCATCAAGGTCGTCAGCAAACCTTCACTAAGACCCGGCTTAGAGGCCAAGAGGCGGAAGATGATCACGGCCCCCAGGGCGCCGGCGATGGTGCTGGCAATATCTCCCATAACATCACTGCAGAAAACTGCGACCTGGTCAGCGTTTTTGATCAACCTTACTGCCTGCCTCGCTCCCCAAACCTTATTAGAGGCCCGCGCATTCAGAGGCTCGATATCAGCAGCTGCAGCCGCAAATCCGATCATATCAAAGATCACACCAATAAAAATGACCAAAAGCAGCAATAAGAGTGCTAAAAAAAGAATTGTGATCCTGCGCAAAATTGCTTCCGCAAGGTAACTAAAGACAAGAGTAAGAACAAAGGTCAGGAAAGCATTTCCCAAGCCTCGCCGCCACACCCGATTTTGTTTCGACATTGGATTTTCAAAACCCCTTTAGAATTCCCAGAAAAAATTCGCGTAGCCAGGTGATAAAATTTAGCAATTGCTTAAATTTATTGCATTGCTTAAATAAATAGGTTGGAGCGAAACTTCGCTACCAACCCCCATTTTCCCGAGTGAGCAGGTGGTCACCTGTCAGGTAAACATTGTGGCTTAGGTCTAGCAGGTTTTCCCAAACGGGCGCCAAAACGTCGCCGTTTTGGTGGTTCCCCTTTAAGCCCGCTCTGTTTCGTCGCCGAAAACAGGGCTAGACTACCACTTAGACCACACTTTAATCCCTGACAGGCGCTACCCTCAGGTAGACAGTCTAGGAGCTTTCCTCGACGGGCTCAGCCAGCTTCTAGCCTCTTTTGCAGTAATGGTTTCAAACCATTCCTTCCTCTTCCCTAGGGCCCCTCGGGAGAGGAAGACCATGCTGGTATCCACCATTACCACTCAAGGCCGGGCTACCCTGGATTCCGGTTCTTTTTCCTCCAGGGTCAACCCAGAGTGTGGTATTCATCCCACCTCTCTGGGCCTCCGCGGAAGAAGGGTCGCCATCTACATGCCTTTGTAGATTGCCCTTCCTCCTTAACTCCCAGTACAAACCCCCAACTGGGCGTCAGAAGCCAGTACCAGGAACTTCATTGTTGCCCGCGACGGATTTTTAGGCCCGCCTTCAAAGCCAGCTGTCCCGACTAGAATACTGCACCACCTGCTCAAGATGTTCATAATTACCTTAATTATGATGCTCAAGATGCTCAAGACTATTATAACACAAATTCAGAAATCTGAACAAAATTAGGATCTCCGCTGCAGCAAGTAGCATGCTGCTCCTCGCAAAAATTCGAATTCAGGTCCTAATGTTTCCAATGCTTGGAGGGCCTTATCAACATAACAAGCTGCTATTTCCCGAGCCCGCTCCAAGCCAAAAACACTCGGATAAGTAGCTTTCTTTTTGGCAAGATCGCTTTTTACCGGCTTACCGAGGACTTTCTCGTCCCCAATTAAGTCAAGGATATCGTCAGTAATCTGGAATGCCATTCCCAGGGCAACGGCGTAATCGGTAAGAAGCTCCAGTTTTTGCTGCTCTGCTCCTGCCAACAGAGCCCCAGAGCGAACTGCAGCGCGGAAAAGAGCAGCTGTCTTATGGAGGTGAATGTATTCGATCGTCCCAGGAGACACTTGGCACCCCTCAGACTCGAGGTCAACGACTTGCCCTCCAATAAGGCCCCGCGTCCCGGCGGCAGTGGCTATCTCTTCAATTACTTGGAGAATTACTCCAGGAGAAAAGCCGGATTCCCGAAGTCTGCAGAGAACACTAAAGGCGAGGGTAAGCAAAGCATCACCGGCAAGAATAGCAATCGCTTCTCCGTAAACCCGGTGGCACGTCGGCTTTCCCCGACGAAAATCATCATCATCCATTGCTGGCAGGTCATCGTGGATTAAGGAATAAGTATGGATCATCTCGAGGGCACAGGCAGCAGCAAGAACGCGTTCTTGCTGGAGTCCCAGGGCTTCAGCGGTAGCAAGGGTGAGGGCACCACGCAAGCGCTTTCCTCCGGCAAACAGGCTGTAGTGCATGGCCTCATGGATCAAAGGGGGATAATCAGACTCACTAGGCATATAGTGGTGGAGACCTTCGTTGATCATCTTCGCTTTTGCCCCAAGGGCCTCTTCCCAAGTCATCGTGTTGGCTCACCTGCTTCTCCATTATGCAACCACGGTGGTGCACTGGAATAATACTCGGTTAGCAAAACTTCAACCTGTTCTTCGAAATTATTCAACTTCTCAATACAAATCCGTAGAAGCCTAACTCCTTCTTGGAAAGTTGCCAAAGCCTTTTCCAGAGAAAGCTCTCCCCTCTCCAGTTCCTGAACAACTGCTTCCAGTCGGGTGAGGGCCTCTTCAAAACTTACTTCTTCAGTTCTGGTCTCTTGTCCTTCCACCTGGAGCCCTCCTTTACTCTTGCAATCAGGCATTCTAAGCTGCCATCACTAAGAATCACTTCTACAGAGTCCCCTTCCTGAACCTGAGTCCTGCTGCAGACAAGTTGTTCTTTGCGGGGATCCCAGCAAATGCTGTAGCCTCTTTCAAGGACTGTAAGTGGGCTAAGCAAATTCAGCTTTCCCGCTAGCAGCTTTAGCCGTGACTTCCAGTTTTCCCGGAGCAACCGGATGTTCTGCAGCAGACGCAGGCTGCAAAGACGCAACTCTTGTTTGTGGGCAGCACTCAATTTTTTCATTAAAGCAATCATATTTCTTCCAGCAACTTGTTTCAGTCTCAACTGTTTGTTGTGGCAGTAGCGGTCAAGAGCCTGTAAAAGGCGATTCTGCAGAGAGCACAGTTTATTTTCAAGTTCAGCCCTACAGGGAACAACGAGTTCTGCTGCCGCCGAGGGGGTTGGTGCGCGCAGGTCAGCAACCAAGTCAGCGATGGTCCAATCTGTTTCATGACCAACAGCACTGACGACAGGGATCCGTGAAGCAAAAATTGCTCTCGCTACCTCCTCGGTGTTGAAGGCCCATAATTCTTCTAAGGATCCCCCTCCGCGACCGACGATGATCACATCAACGTCGCGGCGCTGGTTAAGGGTTTCTATTGCTCTGACAATCTGCTCTGGAGCCTGGTCTCCTTGAACTGCTGCCGGAACAAGAAGAATGGGTATGCCGGGGAAGCGCCTCCTCATTATACTGACCAGGTCCCTCCAAGCAGCACCATTAGGAGAGGTGACCACGCCTATTTTTCTAGGCAAAAGAGGGAGAGGTTTTTTCTTCTCTACAGCAAAAAGCCCCTCTGCCTGGAGGCGGGCCTTCAACTGGCAATAAGCCAGGTACAAAGAGCCCACCCCATCAGGAGACAATTCTTCTACATATAACTGGTAGAGGCCATCACGCTCGTAGACAGAAACACTCCCGCGAGCGACCACCCGCATCCCGTTAGTAGGGGTAAAGAGCAGTTGGCTGTTGCGAGAACGAAACATTACACACCGGAGACAACTAGAATCATCTTTCAAGACAAAATACATGTGCCCTGAGCTGTGTTTCTTAAAGTTGGAGATCTCACCACGGACCCAGATGTTACTCAGCAGAGGGTCGCCATCCAAAAGATCTCTTAGATAATTTGTAACCTCTCCCACAGAATAAATCCTTCTGACAACCACTAGCTGATCCCAGCTTTTTTCTTCGCTGCCTGGACAAGATTGTAGATTAACATAATAATCCTCATCGGGCCAACTCCTCCGGGGACGGGTGTGATGTACCCAGCAACTTCTGCGGCACTATCATAGTCGACATCACCAACACTCTTGCCCTCAACCCAGTTGGAGCCTGTATCAATAACAATCGCTCCCGGCTTGATCATCTCGCCGGTAATCGCCCGCGGCTTTCCAACCTCAGTGATGATGATGTCGGCTTGTTTGGTAAAGGGCACGAAGTCGGATTCCGGGTGGACAAGAGTTACAGCACATCCTTTTTCGAAAAGCATCATCGTCACCGGTTTGCCGATTTCGATCGACCAACCGACAACAACTGCATGCTTCCCTTTAAGTTCCACCCCAAGCTTCTCGAGGATCTTAACACAAGCATGAGCAGTAACTCCCCAGTAGCACTCATCACCAATTACCAGGTTGCCGATATTCACCGGATGAAAAGCATCGATATCTTTTTCCGGGAGAATAGCATCCATCACTTTTTTCTCATAAGGATGGAGGTGGTGAGGTAGAGGCAGCTGCACCAGGATCCCATGAACACTGTCATCCTTATTAAGTTTATCAATTAATGCCAATAACTGCTCAAGTGTGGTATTTTCGCCTAAATGGTGAACCTCGGCAAACCCTCCTACCCCTTCACATGCCTTTGCTTTGCTGCGCACGTAGAGTGCCGAATCCTCAGCATCTCCTACAAGGATTAAGGCCATTGTTGGAGTGATCCCTTTATTTTTCAGTTCCTCAACCTCGCGGGCCAGCTGGTCTCTGATTTCTGCAGCCATTGCTTTTCCGTCAATCCGAATTGCAGCCATTTAAAAGCCCCCCTTATTCAAAAATTTGGAGAAAAGGGAACTGGACTCCCTCCCTAGCGTCCAGTTCCCCCTCTGTCTAATCTTTTTCCTCTGCTCCTTACTTCTTCTCCAACTGCCACTTGGCAGCTTCCACAGTGTTACGCATCAGAATTGCCGTGGTTGCGGTTCCGGCACCACCTGGGACAGGAGTGATCCAGGAAGCTCTTTCTTTGGCAACATCAAATTCAACGTCTCCAACGATCTTGCCGTCTTTGGTGGTGTTGATCCCAATGTCGACAACAATTGCACCCTCTTTAATCCATTCACCCTTGATCAGGTGGGGAACACCAACGGCAACAACCAAAATTTCGGCCCTCCGAACGTGCATCTCTGTGTGTCCCCGCTGGCCGGTAGCAATGTGGCAGATTGTCGTTGTTCCGAAGCTGTTCAACAGCATCAAAGCTGCTGGTTTCCCGACAATGTCACTGTGACCCACGACCACAACTTCTTTGCCGTAAATATCAACACCTGTAGATTTGATCAATTCGTAGGCACCGACTGCAGTGCATGGAGCTAAGCGCGGTTTTCCAAAAGCCACCAAGCCCATATTGGTGGGAGTAACACCCTCGACATCTTTTTCATAGGCTATGCTCCACTGACAAACTTTAGCATCAATGTGGGGAGGCACAGGCATTTGAAGAATAATCCCGGTTACCTTGGGATCCGCGTTCAAATCAGCAATATGCTTGAGCAGTTGCTCCTGTGTCGTATCCGCAGGAAGTTCCTGAAGCTCATACTTAATCCCGCACTTCTCGGCATTCTTCTTCTGGGCGTTCGTATACACACGTGAGGCCTCGTTTTCCCCTACCTGGACGGCAACAAGAAAAGGTTCGACACCTTTAGCCTTCAACTCTTCAACTTCTTTGGAAACCTCTCCGATAATCTTTTCGGCGAGAGGTTTCCCCAACAAAAGTTGGGCAGCCATCTTATCCCTCCTCAAAAAATTAATTTGGTAACTAATTCAAAAATATGCCTAGAAAGCAACCGGTTCTTGCGTTCTCACCTCCAATTCCTGATGACATTGACCAGCAAGCACCTTTTTGTAACCGGACCACCTGCAGAACGGTTATCCTAAGTGCCATCACAAAAATATTAAATAGTTCACTTAGGAAATTACTGTCTTTCAAAAGAATCTTTACAAAGAAAAGAAAGCAACAAGTGCCTGCCTCTAAAAATATTCGTGAAAAATGTGCCAAATTCCTGCCAGGGAAAACGAAATTTTGTCGGTGCTTCCCCTCAGTCTAATTCGGCGAGGTAGCGGTCAATTGCCTTCGCTGCCCTCTTCCCGGCAGATATTGCTTCGATGACTGTCGCCGCACCTGTCACCAGATCACCACCAGCATAGACTCCCGGAACAGGTGTCGCTCCTGTCTCCGGGTCAGCACCAACAAAACGACCCGATGGTGTTAAAAGCTCCGGCACTTCAGCCAAGGCAAGGGTATTCTGCTCCTGGCCGATGGCAACAATGACAGTGTCAACAGGAATGGTAAACTCGGAACCAGGGACAGGAACTGGTCTCCTTCTCCCAGTTTCATCTACTTCACCCAACTCACAACGGATACAAAACACCTCTTTAACCCATCCTGCGGCATCACCACGAAACTCCAAAGGTGCCACTAAAAATCTAAATAACACTCCTTCCCTGCAGGCGAATTTGTACTCCTCAGCACGCACCGGCATCTCAAGTAGGGTGCGCCGGTAGAGGACAACAACCTCTTCAGCGCCCAATCTCACAGCCACTCTGGCGGCATCAACAGCGACATTTCCTCCCCCGATGACTACCACCTGTTTCCCTACCTTTACAGGTGTGGAATATTCGGGAAAAAGGTAAGCCCTCATCAGGTTGACCCGTGTCAGAAACTCATTGGCAGTGTAAACTCCGTTCAGGTGCTCCCCAGGAATCCCAAGGAGGCGGGGCAGACCCGCACCTGTTCCCAGGAAAACGGCGTCATATTCCCTTCTCAACTCGCGAAGCGAATAAAGTTTCCCAATAGGAGCATTTAGCTCTATTTCCACCCCAAGGGCACAAACATAATCGATCTCTGCGGCCACCACTTCTTTAGGAAGCCGAAATTGAGGAATTCCATAAGAGAGGACCCCTCCAGGTGCATGAAGAGCCTCAAAAACCATCACCTTATGGCCCTGGCGCGCCAGAGCAGCAGCAACAGTAAGACCTGCAGGACCAGAGCCGACAACTGCCACTCTTCTTCCTGTGGCCTTATGAATAGGGGGAACAATTAATTCGTGCTCTCTTTCCCAATCAGCAACAAACCGTTCCAACTTCCCAATGGCAATAGGTGCTCCTTTTTTTGCTAGAACGCAGTGCTTTTCACAATTTCGCTCTTGGGGACACACCCTCCCACAAATACCAGGTAGGGTATTTCTCTCCCTAAGGCTTTGGGCAGCCTCCTGGAACTTTCCTTCTCTCAAAAGAGAAATAAAGCCGGGGATGTCCACTCCAATAGGACAGCCACGACGGCAGGGAGCTTGAGAGCATCCCCGACACCGCGCCGCTTCCCGCATGGCTTGATCGCTAGTATATCCAAGAGTAACCTCATCAAATGTCCTGATGCGCATGGTGGGGTTGAGGATCGCCATGGGGACTCTTCCGTAATCATTTTTCCACTTCATCTAACTTTCACCAGCGTTCCTGGGCTTTCGCAAATAGGCGCCAAGAGCCACTTTTTCTTCTCTTTTGTAGAACTGAAGCCTCTTCTTGAGAAGTTCCCAGTCAACTAGATGACCCTCAAATTCGGGTCCATCAATGCAGGCAAACTTAACTTCTCCGCCAACCACAACCCGGCAGGCTCCACACATTCCGGTCCCGTCTACCATAAGGGGGTTGAGGCTGACTACAGTCTTCACTTGATAGCTGTGGGTAAAATTGCAAACAGCCTCCATCATCTGTGGAGGCCCAATACAGACACAGTAATCAGGCTTGCCGTGCTCCCTGAAGTATTCCTTGACTCCCGCCAGAACTGTTCCCCGCAACCCTTCACTCCCATCATCAGTAGTGATAATCAGGGGACGGCACAGCTCTTCCATTTCCTTTCTTAAGATTAGGAACTCGCCAGAGCGGACCCCTATAACTGCAGCGACATCGTTCTTTTGCTTCCTGAGAGCACGGGCTATGGGATAAAGAGGAGCACAGCCTACTCCTCCTCCCACACACAAGACCTTTCCGAAATAGTCCAGTCTGCTCGGTTTTCCCAAAGGACCAGCAAGATCCCTGATGGTATCACCTGGCTCTAAAGAGCCAAGTTGGAAGGTGGTGAGGCCAACTTCCTGAAAGATCAGGGTAATCGTTCCTTTGTCCCGGTCAAAATCGGCAATTGTCAGGGGGATTCGCTCACCCCGGGCATGGAGACGGAGAACTACAAACTGTCCTGGCTTCGCTTTCGCTGCCAGAGGAGGAGCTTTAACCACCAGTTTTTTAATTCCTGGAGCCAATTCAGTCTTTTCAACAACAGAGAAGTTAATCATCTAGCCTCACTCTGCCCGCAAACCCTTGATTTGCCAGGCTTTTTCTACCCTCCTTGCAAACATCTGCAAACACCGCTGCACTGCCTTCACTGACTTCGCCTGCATGTCTGGAAGGACGTGCCCCAACGTCATCTTGGAGGAGGAGGCCAGCTCGCCGCGCCCCAGCTTGGCGAGCGTCTCCGCAAGCACCTTCTCGGCCTCTTTTTTGGTCCTCCTCACCGTGATCCCCTTCTCCTGGCGACTGCCGGTCTCAGGGTCCCACTCCACGACCACGGCCCAGGACTTTCGGCGCCTGCGGATGTGTCCCCGCATCTCCTGCCTGTTCTCAGGCCGAGCGGGGGCAGTTAAGATCTTCTCCATCCCTACCCCGTTTTCCTCTATCCGGCCATCTTGAGGAGCTTTGCCTTTAGCATCCCGATGAAACACCTAAGGCGGACTGAAAGAATCTCCCCTCCGCCTAACATACTCATAGGCGGTCGAGCGCTTCAGGCGCAGAATTCTTGCAGCCTCCTCTACGGTGAGGAAGGCGGGAAGCTCAAGGATGCCTTTCACGGTGTAGAACCGCACGGCAAAGCCACCTCCAGGAAAAAACAGAAAGGGCGCAAAGGAGAGCCCTCGCACCCCTCAGCTCTCTTAATCATCCCCGAACAATTGGTCGAAGAAGCCCTTGGCCTCCAACGCCGGCGGCCCAGCGCACCTGCTTTTCAAGGGAACGCCTCTAGCCTTCTCCCACACCAACACCCAGGAGTCCTCAGCGAACCACCTGGCAGCGCGCTCCAGCAAGCCACAGGCCGCCTAGAGATTCACCTGCCGCAACCTCCAGTTGGGGGTCGAACTCTCCGCCCAGCCACTCGACTGTCTCCACATACTCTTCGTGTCCCAGTTCAGAAAGGATCTCCAGCATCCTCTGGTACCCCCAGGGGCCGCCGCAGTCCTCGGGCGGGCAGGCCCTGGCACCTGCCAAACATACTCCGGCTCTAATCCGGCATCATTGACCATAACCCAGCTAGTACGGGAAAGCGCTGTCTGCTCCACCCTCTCCTTTGGCTTTGTCCCTAGCCCGCACAGCACCGAACCGCCATTTGACCAGCGACCTGACGGACCAAGGGACTTGAGAGGCTGTCACCTTCAATTTCTGCAATCTTTGAGACTTCGCCTTAAACTACCTTCTGTCCCTTTCTAAATCATAAATAACTTTCTCAAGATACCATTTCTCAGAACGGTTAGGATACTTGCTTTTAAGTCTTTCTATTTGCCGTTGTAGCGAGTTCTCGGCTTCCTTGGGTGGTAAGAATGAGATTTGCCTGTACCGCTTTTTGAGAAGATTAATTTCGCTTCTACTTCTAACCACAAGAACAGCAACAACAACCACAGCTACTAGAATTAAGATGCAGAGTACCCTAAAAATCACCCCTTCTCCTTTCCCCTTTCTTCAAAGCATTAGCCTTAGCTAATCTAGGGAGCGTCAGAGTCTCTAAGTTTGGAGGGAGCG
Source organism: Bacillota bacterium (assembly GCA_036742135.1). Lineage (GTDB taxonomy): Bacteria > Bacillota > DSM-12270 > Thermacetogeniales > Thermacetogeniaceae > 50-218. The sequence continues at coordinate 81,052 of DAINRC010000001.1, read as the reverse complement.
CAGCGTGGTTCCAAGGCCCACCTCAACGACTTCAAACAGCTTCCTGAAAAACCACTTCTTTGGGGAATGCTGAGAAAGTACAGGCTCAGGTTTCCTCAAGAAGCCACTCGTCTAGTGCTGGAACGACAAGTCCAATGAACGGGTTCCATCAGCCTGAGAAGTAGGAAGCTTTACAGCTTCAGAAATAGAGATAAGGGGGCAGTTGACGCCGATGAGCTGGACTTTTTCTTCTTTACCGCCGAGTCTCACGTGCACGGTGTCGATGTCGGAGACGGCTGGAGGAACTTCGGCTTCACTGCGGCCTCTGACCTGGAGGCGCAGCCGGTGAGCATCCCGCTCTTGATTTGAACTCTTCCCGGCTCCCATGAGAGCGCCGCTCCAAACCACTCGGCTACAGCCCTCAGGGGGATCATTGCAGTTTCATTGGTGAACAAAACACCGTTCGAGAGCTTAAGGAGCCTGCCCCAGCCCTCTATGGAAACTGTTTTCGCCAGCCTGTCCCAGGTGACTTTCAGGCCAAAGTTGCCCTCAAAGAACTCCGGGGGAACATACGTGATCCCGTTCAGCACGAAAGGCTTCCTGCCCGAAAAGAGGACTTCGCTCCCGTCTAGAAATACCCGGACGTTTGCGTTAACCGGGACTATGCTGTAAAGCTGCGCCTCTATGACGTCGCCCTGGATGCCTACCACGATTTTGATCGGGTTCCGCGTATTGTTGAGGAACCTGTAGTCCCACACACCCCAGTTCACGGCGGCGTCGAATCCCGGCTTTGCATACTCCACCGGAATGGAGTGGGAGTGCCTTTCGACGACCTTTAAGCCGGCCTTCAGCACCGCATGGTGAACTGCAGTGCTCGTCCGGCAGACGCCCCCTCCTACATCCAGCCCCCTCCGGAACCCATGCCTGCCGCGGACGACCACAGGTCCGGGGACAAAACCGTTTTTCTAAGTTCTCTCCCCGACAACCCTGTTGAACGAGAAGACGGCACCAGGCTGGACAATCGTGCCATTAATTTTTTTCGCCGCTAGGGCAGCATTACGCAGGCCCCCGGGGTCGTTGGGTACTTTCAGGTGCGCCTCGGAAAGTAGAATCTCCTGCCGGACGATGGCCGGGACAGAGCTGACTTCGTATACGCTCCGGCAAACCGAGTCATCCACAGCGCCAGAAACCACTGGCAGCGCCTGCGCCTCCGAGTTTTTTAAAACGAGGACGCCCAACAATAACGCCAGAACGAACGAAACGCCGCACAGCGATTCCACCGCTCTTATTTTTGCAGGCAAAATCACAATCACACCTTCTCAAATTGTCTCCCACAAAACTTCGCCGCTCTTATTCTTGCAGGCGAGATCTCCCGGTTCAGCCCGAGAAGACCTTCGACACCAGGCGGGATTTAAAAGACACCATCTCTGGGGACTGGAATGAAGAGACCTGAACTTAGTTTATCATTCGCCAAGATTTGCCGGTTTTCCTGCAGGACAGTCAAAGCAGGAGAGGCTAAAAGCGCGAGGCTCTGTTTAATCACCTTGTTCAACCTTCGCTTTTAGCTCTTTAGCAATCTGCCCTAAAATTCCGTTGACAAATCGGGGTGCGTCATCATGACTATACTTTTTTGCCAGTTCAATGGCTTCGTCAATAGCAACATTGAGGGGAGTTTCGTGGTGGTAGAGCATCTCGTAAAGCCCAATTCTTAAAATATTCCGGTCGACATTAGCCATTCGGGAAAGAGGCCAGTCTATCGAATACTTCTCTAAGAGTTCATCAATCTCCTTCAAGTGAGCAAGTGTGCCTTCGACCAACTGCTTAGCAAATTCTGCTGTTGTTCCGGTAACCTGAAACTCGTTCAAGGTATAGATAAGGGCCCTCTCTGGCTTGACTTTGCCAACATCTACTTGAAATAGTATTTGGAGAGCGATTTCTCGAGCTTTCCGCCTTCCCAAACTGACCCCTCCTGAAAGATCACCTTCTTCGTATTGTTCTAAGGTATTTGTTCTAAATATAAATTAAGGAAGGTGGTTAACGCTTTCTCAGAAAGCGCTCCCACCACTCAGAAAACCCACCTTCCTCATCCAAGCGTTTTCCCAAGAGATAGCCGATAAATATGCAGATGAAGATAAAAATGGTCTTCCAAAAACCAATCAGGATCATCAGCAGACCAATAACCAGCCCCAAGAGAATCCCCAACAATTTTCCCAAATGCTTCCTCAAGAAATCAACAAGGACTTCTGGCGTCTTTTCACCCCACACAGATTTTTTTCTCCCCTTTCCCGGGATCCCTATTCAACTCGGGCCTTTTGTTCAAAAGACACGCTTTCCACGAGCACACTGATGCCGCGCACTTGGATCCCCGCCTTTTCCTCAAGATAATCCCGGGTTATTTGCTGAACTTGTTCGGAAACAGCAGGTATAGTGGCATCGGGATTAACCCCAACACGGAGAATAACTGAAAGCCCTTCTTTGTTGTGTCTTAAAATTGGTTTTACTTCGCGGATTCCCCGAACATGACGCGCCGCCCGCCTAATGAGATCCTCAAGGGCTGAATTAGTAATTTCCACATAACCGTGCTCAGTTTCCCGTAAAACCACCTCCCGCGCGGATGACTTTTGAAAAGATGTCAAGAAGAGGTAAAAAGAAACAAGCAAAACCGCAAAACTAGCAACTCCTATTGCCCAACGATTTGAAGGGATAGCCAGAAATTCATACAGAGCGGAAAGAGGTGGTTCCCAACCTGCTGCAAGGGAAATGAAAAAGACAGCAACTGCGGCAACTATAAGAGAAAAAAACGGGAGAAAGAACCTGTAGGATAAGCGCATCTCACATCACTTCACTCGTGGCTGCTCTTCTTCAGCTTCAGGGAAAGAGACCCCTTGAACATGGACATTGACTTCAACCACAGTAAGACCGGTCATGCTCTCGATTGCCTGTTTCACATTTTCCTGGACCCGAACGGCAACATCTGGAATCCGCACTCCAAAATCAACGATTACAAAAAGGTCTACTGCAGCTTCCCTCTCCCCAACCTCCACCTTGACCCCACGAGAAAGGTTTCTCCGACCCAGCCTTTCAGCAATACCACCAACAATACCACCACTCATTCCGGCAATCCCTTCAACTTCGGTAGCAGCAAGACCAGCAATGATGGCCACAACCTCATTGGCAATCCTGATCGAGCCCAAAGCAGTTGTTTTGGTGGTTTCCTCAACTTTGCCTTCTACCATCAACAGCACCTCCGTGAATTTGATTATCTCCCAACTTGTCAACATTATACCAGAAGATAGTAGTTAAATGGAAACAAAAACTTTATTCCCCCAGAAGCCTTCGCTGGATGAAGTTGGTATAAGTCTCCCCTCGCTGGAAAAATGCATTTCCCATAATTTTCTGCAAAAAGGAAATATTTGTAGTGACCCCATCAATCAGGAACTCATCAAGCGCCCGCTGCATTCTCCTGATTGCTTCCTGGCGGTCCTTCCCCCAAGTAATTACCTTGGCAATCAGGGAATCATAGTAGGGCGGAATTTGATAGCCGGCATATATTCCACTATCCACTCGGACCCCAAAACCGCCTGGGGGCAGGTACTTCGTAACAGTTCCTGGGCAAGGACGAAAATCGGAATCAGGATCCTCGGCATTAATCCGACATTCAATAGCCGCGCCTTGCAATTTCACATCAGATTGCTGATAGCTCAACTTTTCGCCTGCAGCTATGAGAATCTGTTCTTTAATTAGATCGATCCCAGTAACCCACTCGGTAACTGGGTGCTCTACCTGAATTCTGGTATTCATCTCAATGAAGTAAAAATTTTTCTGCTTGTCCAGGAGAAACTCTACCGTCCCTGCGCCTACGTAATTGACAGTTTTCGCAGCCAGGACCGCTGCCTCTCCCATCTTTTCCCTTAAATCCTGGGTCATCACGGGGCACGGAGATTCTTCGACTACTTTTTGGTGTCTCCTCTGGATTGAACAGTCCCTTTCTCCCAGGTGGATGACATTGCCGTAACTATCGGCAAGGATCTGAAATTCCACATGGCGCGGCTCTTCGAGGTACTTTTCCAGATAAATACCCCCATCTCCAAAAGCAGCTTCAGCCTCAGCACGGGCCATTTTGAGCGCTTTCTCTAGTTCATCTCTGTTTTGAACAATCCTCATTCCCCGGCCACCTCCTCCAGCAGATGCCTTGATAATCACGGGATACCCAATTTTCTCAGCAAGCTCAGCAGCTTCATCAACATCACTGAGAAGACTCGGTGAGCCAGGAATAACGGGAACACCAGCTTTCATCATCAATTGGCGGGCCCGTGCCTTTGCTCCCATTTCTTCAATTACCCCTGCTGGAGGACCGATAAATTTAATCCCACAGGTTTCGCAAATCTCAGCAAAATAAGGGTTCTCCGCAAGAAAACCATATCCTGGATGAATTGCATCTGCTCCTTTGATCTCCGCAGCACTGATGATGTTGGGGACATTAAGATAACTTTTCGCAGGAGTAGATCCCCCAATGCACACAGCTTCATCTGCCATCTGCACATGAAGAGCATCGCGGTCAGCCTCAGAATAAACAGCAACAGTTTTAATCCCCATCTCCCGGCAGGTTCGGATAATGCGGACAGCAATCTCACCTCGGTTAGCTATCAGGATCTTCTTGAACATTCAGGCGAACCCTCCTCCAGAAAATTAAGACCGCATGTGGAGAACATGCGGCAAAAATCCAAAATAAACTTATGAAAACAATGTTTTTCACTCTTCAGGCGCGATCAAGAAGAGAACCTGGCCGTATTCTACTGGCTGGCCATTTTCCACAAGGATCTCGACAACCTCACCATCACATTCAGCCTCAATCTCATTCATCAACTTCATCGCTTCAATGATACACAAAGTATCTCCCTTTTTCACCTTTGAACCCACTTCCACAAAAGGCGGAGCATCTGGTGCAGGTGCTCTGTAGAAGGTCCCTACCATCGGAGCAGTCACTTCGACAAGATTTGCAGGTTTTTCCTCTGCTGGTTTTTCTGCTGGAGGTAAAGAAGCCTCTTTTGCTGTTTGGCTCGGAACTCCCTGAGAAAATTCACCAAAAACAGGGGGAGCGGTTCCCAAAAAGCCTTTCCTGATGTTTACCTTCATCGATGGTGTTTCCACATGAAGTTCATTGATCTCTGTCTCGTTGATCAAGCGGACCAACTCTTTTACATCATTGATGGTCATTGCTTCTCCACCCTCCTTGACCAAGGTTGGTTGGACCTGAAGCTGTTCTGATTTAGGTTCCTGGGAGGGCTTTGGAGAACCGGCGACTTCCTTCTCTTCGGCAACAGCTGGTTCGATCTCGCCACTCCGAACCTTGCGTCTGTATTCAAAGAACTTGCGTGCTACTGCAGGGAAGAGAGCATAAGTAATGTAGTCCTCCTCGGATTCTGCCAGATCTTTAATTTCTTCCTTAATCTTTTCAAACTTGCATTCTAAAAGGTCTGCAGGTCTGCAGGTAATCGGCTCTTCGTCTCCGATGATCAGTTTTTTAACTTCTTCCTTGATTGGTGCTGGTGGTTTTCCGTAAAAACCTCGAACATAGTCTTTAACCTCCTGAGGAACCATCTTGTAGCGCTCTCCAAGGAGGACATTGAGAACAGCCTGGATACCGACAACTTGGCTGGTAGGTGTCACCAGAGGAGGATAGCCCAGATCGGCGCGGACACGAGGGATCTCCTCCAAAACCTCATTGAGTCTGTGGAGAGCTTTTTGCTCTTCCAGTTGGACCACCAGGTTGGTGATCATTCCTCCGGGGACCTGGTGGTCGAAAACCTTCATATCATTGAGCCTGGTCACACCGCGTTCAAAACCACGTCTGCGTCTCAGGTCTTCCCAATAATTAGCTATTTTAAACAAGTGGTGCAGGTCGAGTCCTGTGTCCCATGGTGTTCCCTGAAGAGCACGAACAAGGGTCTCCACGGGTGGCTGAGAAGAACCAAAGGCAAGTGGTCCTGAGCAGGCATCAAAGACATCAACCCCAGCTTCAACTGCTTTCAAACAGGCACCAATGGCCATACCGCCAACATAGTGGGTGTGCAACTGCACAGGAACATCGAGTTTTTCTTTAAACAGGGAAACAAGTTCATAGGCAGCATAAGGAGCCAGCAGCCCTGCCATATCCTTGATGCAAATGGAATCAGCTCCCATGTCTTGAAGACGCAGCGCTGTTTCCAGAAAGTGCTGATTTGTGTGGACAGGGCTCAAGGTGTAAACCACACACGCCTGCACATGTTTTCCAGTTTTCTTGACTGCCCGGATGGGGACTTCCAGATTCCTGACATCATTGAGAGCATCGAAAATTCTGAAGATATCGATTCCGCACTCTGCTGCCTTCTCCACAAAAGCAATAACGACATCATCAGGGTAATGGGAATAGCCGACAAGATTCTGGCCGCGCAGCAGCATCTGCAGAGGAGTCTGTTTGACGTATTTCTTGATCGTGCGGACACGCTCCCAGGGGTCTTCATTGAGGTACCTGATGCATACGTCAAATGTGGCTCCACCCCACATCTCTAGGGAGTGATATCCTACTTTATCAAGTTCTTCCAGGATAGGGACCATGTCCTCTGTTCTCATTCGGGTTGCCCAAAGACTCTGATGAGCATCTCTCAAAGTGGTATCAGTAATTCTCGGCTTCTTCACCATTAGTTCCTCCCCACTTAAGTCTCCCCATATAGAAAGAAAACCGGTTGCCCAACCGCTTTGATGACCGTTTACTTGACGTATTACCGCTATTTTATCTTGATTCTGGCTTTTTTGCAACCCGCTTCCCCTATGTATACAATATTTTCTTCTTCTCATGTTCTCTTATGTGATCTATTGATAACAAAGATGTTCTCGGGCTTCACACCAGCAACTTTCGCGATGAGAGCAACAAGCTCTTCTTTCTCTGAAGGTGAAAGAGAAGCAGTTCCTACAATTGCTGTTACTGTGTCTTCATTGATAATCACGATAGACTCCTGGAAGCCCCTAGCAAGAATTAATTTTTCCAGCTCTTCTTCCTTTCCCGCCCTTTCGACAAGGGCAAGCAGTTCTTTCTGGGCCTGCTCCCGCGCTTCACTGCTTGAATATGGGTTGTCGGCAATTTCCTCAAGAAATTCCATCTTTTTGCTGCGGACTCTTTCCCGAGCCATGCGGCAGTCCACAAAAAATTCTTCACTGCTACCAGAACGAGGAGAAAAATCAGCACTCAGTCCCGTAGGCATCTGCTGTTGATCAGAACTTCGAAAAACCCGAGCCGTTTTCCAGAACGAGGGAACAAAGAGGCAACAACCGGCAACAAGCAGAATTCCACCAAGAACAAAACAGATAAACTTTTTTCTTTCGAGAACAACGGAGAACATTTACTCTCCTCCTTCTCTTGGTAGAACGGTTACTTTATGGGGAGGAACTGCCAGGACCGTCATGACTGCTTGAGCGAGCTTCTCTTTAAGCTCAGGATTTTTTGCTCCTTCAGCAAGAATGAGGACACCAGCAATTTCCGAACGAGTTTCTTTAATAAGTACCGGTCCTCCTTCATTTCCGCTTCCCTGGCGCAGAAGCACAAGTTCCCCCTGTTCATTGGCTTCATTCGTTGTGCGGACTCCCCCTGCTTGATCCTTCTCTTCCACAGTTCTTTCCTCCTTGGTGACATTCTGGGCAAAGACCCGTTCGGGCCCCGAGGCCAAGACGACAATCACTTCAACTCTCCCAGCCCCGGAAACAGCGCCAAGAATCTCTCGCAGCCGGTTTTCCAGCTCTTGCTCATTTTTGCTGAGAGCGTCATCTTGGTTGAGGGGACTTTCCAAATTGCTGACTTGGGGTTCTGGAGGATGGGTTTCCACCAAAGAACCCGCAAAAACCATTAGAAAAATTCCAATACCTAGAAGTAAAAAGAGTTTCCATCCCTGGGGTGACCTCAGTAAAGGCAGATCCCTGAGTTGTTCCCAAAAACTACCGAAACTACGGAATTTTTCAGTCACTTCTTTCTACCTCCTCGGAAACTAAGTTGCTCACAACCACCTTTTCAGGAGGAAGGCTGCACATCGAGGCTACTTGGTGGCGCACTTGCCGGGCAACCTCTTCAAAAGAAGAAGCGCCATCGGTAGGTTCTGCTTTGATTCTTAGGAAAACTTTCTCAATACTGCCAGCATCCAGGAGGAACACCTCGGCATCGGCGCCGGCAACTCCAGGCGCAGAACAGGCAATACCTTCCACCTCTGTTTCTATCTTCTCCCGACACTGTTCATAAGCAACTTTGGTAGCAGCTTCCTGCAGGTGTTTCCCTTGGGTAAGAATGGCCTGCACCTCTTCCTCCTTTGCTAGAAAAGCTGCAGGAGGCAAATTAAAGGAAAGGTCTTTTCCAAGAAGAGCAACCAGGGGATTGAGAATCGCAGCGACAATGAAGAGACCCAGAATCACGTGGACAAATCTGCGACTTTCCTTCATTGGCAGAAGCATTTCTAGAAAGGCAAAAAACAGCATCAGAAAGACCAAGGTCTTCACTATGTTTCTAATTGTCTCCATAGCCTCACCTCAGCATCACTACCATATTTCCAAAACCCACGACAATCGTCAGGGTAATAAAAAACATCAGTCCCACCGCAGCTACCACAGCAAACACAACAAGAAGGTAGTTTCCGAGCAATTCCAGGCATTCTGCCAATTTCTCAGTCCCTAAGGGCTGCATCATCGCTGCTGCCAACCTGTAGACAACGGCAATAGAGAGGATTTTCAAAACCGGGAAGCAGCACAACAAAAGGATGCCAAGGGCACCAACAATCCCCACAGCATTTTTTAGAAACAAGGAGCAGCCGGCAACTGCGTCCACAGCATCTGCCATGATTTTCCCGACAACAGGAACAAAAGTTCCAGTAAGAAACTTTGCTGTTCTCAAGCCGATGCCGTCAGTAACTGCTCCAGCAACACCCTGGATGCCAAGGATACCGATGAAAAGAGTCAAAAAGAGACCGAGCAAGATCACACTACTGTCCCGGAAAAGTCCAGCCAATCGCGAGACCTGGAAGTGATCCGATAACTGACTGACAATTCCCAGCACAGCAGCAAAAAAGATCAAGGGAAAAACAATGTTTCCCATCAGTGCCCCGAGAAGGTTCAAAGAAATCAGGATGATGGGGTGAAGGAGGCTTACGGAAACAACATTCCCAAGAGCAGCCATCAGAGTAAGCAGAACAGGCAGCAGGGCATGCATAAAACCCACCATATTGGTGATTGCCTCTTTCCCTGACTGCAGAGCAAGGGAAAAGGAAGTAAGAGCAAAAGTTAGCAGGGCCAAGAGGCCAATCCCGTGAGCCAGCTTCGCCACCGTTGTTTCTTCAAAAGCAGACTGCAGGTGCCTCAGGATCCCCAAGATCGCCCCCAGCACCAGGAGCTTTCCTAAAAATGAGGTGTGGGTGAAGAATTCCCGGAAAAAGTAGTTGAGCAAAGTCTTGAAGATGTCTCCCAGGTTGACGTTGAGTTCACCGCTTCGGATTGCCTCGAAGAATCCCCTCATGCTGAACTGCGACACCTGCCCTTGGAGGTCGCGATCAATCTGCTCCAGGTAACCTTCGAGTTGTTCAAGTTGAAGACTTTCTAACTGCTGTGATAAAATCGGCGAAAAATTTTCTGGGAGCTCAGCAGTTGCGAGGGCACCTCTGGGTTGGAAAAAAAACATACTAAGAAAAATCCAAAAAACTAAGAAAGATCGCAAAGGCAGCACCTCTTTTTCTTGCTAAGGAAGCAGACGCACTACTGCTTCCAGAATCCCCGTAAGGATCGGTAGGGCAACGAGAACAATAAGCACCTTCCCCGCAAGCTCGATCTTGCTGGCTATCGCCCCTTCACCTGCGTCACGACAAATTTGGGCACCGAATTCAGCAACATAAGCAATACCCAGAACCTTCAATAAAGTTGCCAGGTAAAAATCCTCTATTTGGGCTTTTCTACTAAGCTCCCAGAAAACACTGACCACTACCTCAACCTTGTCCAGGATCAGCAGAAAAACCAGAATTCCGAAGGCCAGAGCCAGGAGGAGGGGGAACTCTGGCCGTTGTCCCCGGATCAGAACTGCCAAGAGGGTGACAACCAGGCCTATCCCGACAATCTGGAAAAGTTCCATACCCATGCCCCCTGATCAAAAAAGGTGAAAAACTGAGCGCACCATACTGTAGAGCTCCCCAATCAACTGGACGACCATAATCAAAACAACGACAACCCCAGCAAGGGTGAGCATCTGTGCCTGCTCTTCTTTACCAGCCTGCTTGAGAATGATGTGGAGAACAGAAATCAAAATCCCCAATCCAGCGATCTTAAATACGAGGTCAACATTCATCCTAAAACCACCTTCCTTGGGACTATAACAGCAAAAGAACCACACTGATGCCTATGAGAAAGCCCCCATACCTCCAGAGCCTCACATTTTTCTCTTTTTCTTTCTCCGCCTCCATCTCCGCCTTTTGTAAATACTGGATGGTGAGGACGATATTTTTATGTTGCTCACTTCTATCCGAAGCCCCAAGCACTTCCCCAAAAGTCTTCAAAATTATCAGGTCGTCACTCCGGAGAGCAGTGTTTTCGGCCTCGTCCCCAAGGGCCTTCTCCCAGGCCTCACCTGCAGTGTAGCCACATGACTTCTCCAGCAACTTTCCTGCTTTCCGAAAAACCGCTCCCACCGCAGGCTCAATTGCCTGTCCTATTTTTTGGAGCGCCACAGGTAAAGGTGTTGCTCCATAGACGATCTCTGTATCCAGCATTTGTAAAGCAGATTGAAAACTGCGTAACTGTTGAGGCCGCCTTCTATAAATCGAAGCCACCCAGAGACCACTCCAGCCCGCCACTCCAATGATCAACAAAGCACCGATCAGCCTGAACACTTCCTTGACACCTCGATCCCCTGAGAATCCCAAATTCCCTCAATCGTTCCTGGCCCCTTTCTCCGGCTCAGGAGGACAAACCTCTGAAAAATCCCTCTGACAATGACCTGCCTGATGTTCGGGCGCTGCTCAAGCTCCTCAAGGGAAGATGCATGAACTGTGGCGAGGATGCCTACGCCGGTGTTCACCATTTCTCCAAGGGCTTCCACATCCTCAGGGCGACCAATTTCATCAGTTGCGATTACCTGCGGTGACATGGAGCGCAGAAGCATAATCATCCCCTGGGCTTTCGGACAGTGGTCGAGAACATCGGCACGTGGACCTAGGTCATGCTGAGGAACACCCTGGTAACATGCGGCGATCTCGCTGCGCTCATCAACCACCCCGACGTTGATCCCCGGAAAATTCAGCGAAGGAATTCCGTAGCTGAGATGCCTGATCAGATCCCGAAGGATCGTGGTTTTCCCGGCGCGGGGCGGGGAAATGATCAAAGTTTGGTAAATCCTCTTCTCTCGAAAATTGAGGATGTAAGGCAAAAGAGGAGTGGCGGCACCAGGGACGGCACGAGCAATCCGGAAATTGAGGCTTCCAATTTCTTTTAAGGTTTTCACTACCCCTCTCTCGAGAACAGCTTTGCCTGCAAGTCCCACACGGTGGCCTCCAGGAAGAGTAAGGTAGCCTTGCCGGAACTCTTCTTCAAAAGCATAAACCGAGCCCTGACAGATCAACTGAACCGTTTTCCAAATATCCTCAGCAGTTACTTTGTAACCAGCAACTGGCGAGGAGACCAAATTTCCGTGGGGGTCAAGGAAAAATTCATCCTCGCCCAGACGCAAGAGCAGCGGCTGATTGTAGCGAACCCTGATCTCTTCCAGTTCTGAGATCCTGGAAGAGGACACTTCACCCAGGATTTTCCGTAAAGAAGGAGCTAGATAAATAAAAACTTCTTCTTTCAGCCTTTGTCCTAGACGGTCCTGAGAAGGTAAAGCAGCAATTGGTTGCACTCCCCTACCCCTCCCTGCTACTTACATAGATATTTGTCCGGCTCCAGAGTTATGAAAGGTAGAAAACAAAATGGGTTCCTCGCCTGTTCGTGTTGCCAGGTGAGGAACCCATGAAAAGCGTAGTGTTCAATCAAGGCAGGCTTTAGATTTCCTCGTCATCTGAGGGAGAATCACCAGATCTTTCTTTTTTTCTCTCAGGGAGAGGCATTGACCCGTCATTGACAAAAACAACCCGATTGCAGTTAGGACAGGTAACTTCAATCACATCTTCATCATCAAGGATATCTTCTTCAAAGCAAATAATATCATGGCACCTGGGACACTCAACTTCGATATACTTTACCTGTTGATCTACTTGTTCCTCACTGAAGAAATCCTCTTCATCTTCTTCAAAGTCTTCAAGATCTTCCTCAATATCCTCCAGGTACATCTCTAGGTCTTCCACAGCTACCTGAAGGTTTTCTAGTTCATCAGCAAAATCAGCAAGCACACTAATAACTTCTCTGATGATCTTGTCTTTCTGATCACCTTCACCTAACTTCAGCCCTTCAGCCAGGCCTTGTAGGTAGGCGATCCGCTCTCGTAGATTACTCATTTCTTACCCTCCTAAATTTTTACTAGTTCAGACGCGCTCAAGGTACTCTCCCGTTCTGGTATCAACCCTGATCACATCACCTACCTCGACGAAAAGGGGAACCTGGACGACAAGCCCTGTTTCCAGAGTAGCAGGTTTTGTGCCACCGGTTACTGTGTCTCCACGAACACCGGGCTCGGTCTCTACAACTTTCAGCTCTACAAAGTTAGGAAGCTCAATCCCGATGATTTCCCCCTGATGGGTAAGCAGGTAGATGTTCATGTTCTCTTTCAGAAACTTAACATTTTCCCCAAGCTGTTCTTCACTGAGACTGATTTGGTCGTAAGTTTCGTTGTCCATGAACACGAAGGAATCCCCATCTCGATAAAGGAACTGCATCTCCCTGCGGTCAAGGTGAGCCCTGGGAATTTTTTCTCCTGCCCGGAAGGTTCTATCAATTACTGCTCCTGTCCGCAAGTTCTTCAGCTTAGAACGGACGAAGGCAGCACCTTTCCCAGGCTTGACGTGCTGAAAATCGATGACTACATAGATCTCTCCATCAACCTCAATGGTCAATCCCGTCCGAAAATCGTTAGTAGAAATCATGTTTTCCTCCCAGCCTTTCGCTCCTTCCCATGATTTTTATCTATGTTAAGCTTAAAAAGATTACACAATAGATTACACAATGAGCAGATGTCTGGTCACTGGTGTGAGCACCTCACAGCCAGTTGCGGTTACGACCACGGTATCTTCAATACGCACACCTCCCCAACCCGGTAAATATAGTCCTGGCTCCACAGTGACCACCATTCCAGGCTCGAGGACAACTTCCTGCCCGGGAGCCAGACGGGGTTCTTCGTGGACCGAAAGCCCCACACCGTGACCGAGAGCATGGGTAAAAAATTCTCCATAGCCAGCCTTCTGGAAAAAGAACCTTGCTGCTGCATCTACCTCTGCGGCGGTAACCCCTGGTTTGATTGCTTCCAGAGCACGTACTTGAGCCTCGTGGACAAGCTCGTAGATCTCCCGCTGGCGATGGTCCACTCTCCTCAAGCAAACTGTCCTCGTGAAATCAGCTACATAACCCTGATAGCGTGCCCCCAGGTCAAGCACCACCATTTGCCCCCGCCTGATCTTCTGTTCTGTGGCCACTCCATGAGGGAGAGCACTTCTCTCGCCAGCAGCAACAATGGTTTCAAAGGCTGGCGGACCTCCCCGGTTCTTCCTCATGAAAAACTCTAAAATGGCCGCAACTTCCTCTTCACTTTGAGCCTCTTCAAGAACACCAAGCAGGTAGCAGAAAGCAGCACAGGTGATCACCGCGGCTTCCTGAATCAACTTGATTTCCTCTTGATCTTTGATCATGCGCAATTTTTCCACAAGACCAGAAGAGGGATGCAGCTGGATCTGCGAAAGGTTTTCTTGAAACTGTTCATATAAATAATAAGTTAGATGGTCCTTTTCAAAGCCTAGTTCCCGGACCCGCAGGTCGCCGCAGATTTCCCGAAATGTCTCCACAAATTCTCCCTTATAGATTAAGATCGTCCAACCATCTGCTTCCTGCTGCGCCTGCTGCTCGTATCTGCCATCAGTAAGAAGAACTGCATCATGAGATGTAATTAAGAGAAACCCAGAACTCCCCGTAAAGCCGCTCAGATACCTGCGGTTCTCCGGTTTCGAGACCAGAAATGCTTCCAGCCCCTTTTCCACCATCAGCTTCCGGAACCGCTCCAATCTCTGCTGCTGGCTATTCACTTTCGTTCTGCTCCTTTTTGGAGAAGTTTGCAGGCTGCGGTAAGAGCAAGCGAGTAGCTGAGGGCACCGAAACCACTGATCTGGCCCTGAACCACAGGTGCGATTACCGAATGGTGGCGCCACTCTTCACGAGCGTAGATATTGCTCAGATGAACCTCAATCACCAGCAGAGAGACGGCACTGAGAGCATCCCGCAGGGCATAGCTGTAGTGGGTGAGGGCACCGGGATTGATGATGATTGCATCAAAGCAACCCTTCGCCTGGTGAATCTTGTCGATAAGTTCACCTTCATGGTTTGACTGGAAAAACTCCACGGCGGCACCAAGCTCTTCTGCCTGTTCTGCTAACTGCTTGTTAATTTCTTCGAGGGTGACTGTTCCATAAACATCTGTTTCTCTATCTCCCAGCAAGTTCAAATTAGGCCCGTGAAGCACCAAAATCCGGAACAAAAACTCTTCCCCCTCCACAACAGCAGGGTCTCATTACAAGTAACTGTCTGCCCAAACCTGAGGTAATGCAGTTTTTCCGCTCCCTGGGGTGGAGTTTAGTTTTGCTTTGGAAGAAAGTACCACGCTGCACGAGCAAACCATAACATTGATCTTCGAGCTTTTCTGTTGATCTATCCGCTGAGAGTGAGACCATGAACCCTAATCACAGGTGCTCCCCTCCCACCGAAAAACCGCACCTCACTTCCGACTGCATCCACCATCTCCAAAAGCCTGATGATGTTGCCAGCTATTACCATTCCCCGCACTGGTTTAGTTAATTCTCCACCTTCAATCCAGATTCCTGCAGCCCCAACAGAAAAGTCCCCAGAAATCGGGTTCGCTGTATGCATTCCCATCACCTCAGTGAGGTAAAGACCGCGCTCGGTGTTGCGAATGATCTCCTCGTTCTTCATTTTCCCGGGAGCTAAAAAGAAATTACTGCTTCCCACCTCAGGTGGGACCTTGTAAGAAGCCCGTAAGGCATTTCCTGTAGAGGCCACCCCATCCTTTGCCGCAGTGTAGGCATTATGGAGAAAGCCCCGCAGGTAGCCGTCTTTAATGAGAAGCTTGCGCTGTCCGGGAACCCCTTCCCCGTCGAAAGGAGCACTTAAAATACCCCCGTCGAGAAGCGAATCATCAATAATGGTGATGCCACTGGCAGCCACTTTCTCTCCCACTCTTCCAGCAAAAAGCGACCTTCCTTTCTGGACAGCCTCGGCAGTCAGGGCTGTTGCCAACAGCCCTAAGAAATTGGTGACTACATAAGGGTCGAAAACAATAGGAACCTTCATTGTCTCTCTCGGACGCGCTCCCAGCATCCTTACTGCTTTTAAAGCAGCCTCTTGACCAATCTCCTCAGGGTCGAAATCGTGATATCTCCTCGTGAGCTGGAAAGAAAACCCAGTCTGCTGCTCGCCCTCAGACTCGGCAACCAGAACAGCACTGCCTCCACAGAAAGCCCCCTGATGAGAAGCCAGGATTCCACGAGAATTGCCGATGGCTACCTGATACCAGCTATCCTCATAACTGACCCGGTCAGTAAGGCGAACACGAGGATCAAAAGAACGGCCAGCTCTTTCTATCGCCCGCGCTTTTTCAATTTTTTCTTCGAGTGGCACCTCTCTCAAGGCAGGGTCGAGGAGGTCAAGTTCTGGATAGCTGGAAGGAGCTTCAGGCAAGATGTTGAAGCTGTCCTCACTGGCCACCTGGAGGTTGGCAAGAGCAGCATCTATCGTCTCCTTCACTGAACTCCAACTCAGGTCTGAAGTGTAAGCAAAACCAAGACTCTTGCCCTTGATTACCCTGATTCCCAGGCCTTCTTCCCCAGCTATCTTCAGGGTCTCCACTTCTCCGTTGCGGACCTCGATAGTGAGGTCTTCACTTCGCTGGTAATAGGCCTCGACCATTTCTGCGCCCCTTTTCTCAGCCTCGGCAACAACTGCAGACACCAGTTCTCTTGCATCAAGCTCTTTTCCACCATTCAATCTTGGTCACCTTCTTCCTCCAAAATTCCTCCGACGATCAGTTCAGGAATGCGGATCGTCGGCTGAGCATCGGATACAGGCACACCTTGCCCGTCTTTGCCACATGTGCCGATCCCAAAGCCAAGGTCATTGCCGACCATGTCGATCTGGCGCAGCACCTCAGGCCCGTTACCAGTAATCGTTGCTCCCCTTACTGGAGCCCTCACTTCTCCATCTTCGATCAGGTAGCCTTCAGTAACTTCAAAAACGAAATCACCATTAACAGTGTTTACCTGACCACCTCCCATCTTCTTGACGAAAAGCCCCTTCTTGGTTTCCTTGATGATCTCCTCGGGAGAAGCATCACCAGGGGCAAGAAAGGTGTTCGACATCCTCGGTATCGGCTGGTGCTGATAAGACTCCCGCCGTCCGTTCCCCGTAGGCTTCACCCCATCTTTGCGGGCAGTCAGGTAATCGTAGAGGTAGCCCTGCAGAACACCGTTTTCGATGAGCACAGTCCGTTGCGCCGGATTCCCTTCATCATCGCACCGGAAAGAACCATACTTCCCTGGTAAGGTGGCGTCATCAATCACAGTGACCAACTCTGAAGCCACTTTCTCTCCTTTTCTTCCCGCATAAACGGAAAGCTTCCTCTGCACCAGGTCAGCCTCCAAGCCATGGCCACAGGCCTCGTGGATCATGGTTCCACCAGCCTCACCGGAAAGAACAACAGGCATTCTCCCCGCCGGGGCATGCCTCGCTTTGAGCATCAAAATGGCACGGTTGGCAGCCTTGCGCCCCAGTTCCCAAGGGGTCTCTTCTTCAAAGAGCTCAAGGCCTTGTGTCCCCCCTGCTGCCTCAAATCCTGTCTGGATCACGCCACCATCTGCTGCCACGACATTGACGGCAAGCCTGGTGCGGATGCGCTCATCCTCCACCAATGTCCCTTCGGTGTTGGCAATCAACACTCTTTGAACTACATCACTATAGCCGACAGTAACCTGCCGGACAAGTTTGGCATCTACAGATCGTGCTGCTTCATCGGCAGCCTCAACGAAAGCCGCTTTATCGTTAATAGAGATCTTATCAGGGCGCTTCTCTACAGGGAAGGGATCAGGTAATTTTTGGGGACTAATAACTACACTGGCATCAGGGTTTTCGCAAACTGCCCTACTCACCCTTTTTGCAAGTTTTAGCAGGTTTTCCTTGCTCAGGTCATTGGTGTAGCCGTAGGCAGTATGCTCTCCTTTCAAAACCCTGATTCCCGCCCCACGTTCGGTTCCTGCAATCACCCGCTCGATCTTCTTGTCCTCACACCCAATTCTGGTGACCCTCTTTTCCTCAAGAAAGATTTCTGCAAAATCGCCCCCCTTTTGGGCGACTTGTAGAATCTCTTCAAGTTCGGTTTTCGAAAACATCATTCTTTCCCCCATTGCCAACATTTGCTCTGCCACTCACACCATCAATCATCATACCTTTATTCTTTTCTATTGTCTACCACCACCTCCACCACTATACCTCCAGAAAGCGAATAAAAAATTTTTGGTGCCTTCTGGTCGTTATAGACCCAAAATTCGCTCCGGGAAGCAGGATTTGGTTTTTTAAAGAAGAATTTCAGAGATAAAACTAACCCTTGAATATGACAAGGACCAATCACCTTTATGGAACAGGAAAAGGAAGAGAATATGGTCAGGCTTTTCGACTGCCTCTACTATCAAAAAGGGGAAAATAAAGAAATCGTTGTTGCAGCTCCCCACCATGGCTGTGTGCCTGGTTGCGACTACTTCACCAAAGAAATCGCCACAATGCTCGCCGGCCACCTGAGAGCAACCTTAGTTTTCGCCGAAAGGTTAAAACCACTGGTAGACCTCAACAAAGACCCTTCTCTTGCCTCTACTCCCCGCTTTCGTGAGTTGTGTTTGACATACCAAGAGATTGCCCTCGCGGAAGAAGTGGAGCTTTTCCTGGAGATCCACGGCCATGTCCGCGGTCACTACGACCTGGAGATCTCCTGCGGATTCGAGTTCAATCCCCATCACCCACTGGACAAAAAATTTGCAGAGAATTTCTCTACATTTCGCCACAGCCTTAGAAAAGAAATCGCCATGAGATGGAAAAAAGGACTGCCCCTTCCTCCACCATCCATTGGGGTATTTCCATTTGATCAAGATGTAGTAATGAAGGCCAGAAAGACCTACCTCTTCCAGAAAATCAGGAAGCTCCAACTGCAGGGAAGGAAAATTTTCGGGATCCACATCGAGGTGTTTCGCGACTACAAGACAGGAGACCCAAAATCTCCGGTTTTCACCTGCCAGGAGATAATGGTCAAAGCTCTGGCAGAAAGCATTGTCCGTTCCTTCGAAATCACTAGTGGCTTCTAGGGGGAAATTTCCCATTTTTCTGGTGGACAGTCACTGACACGCACCCTTCCGGTTATCGCAGCCACAATTACATACTTGAACTTTCTGGAAACTCGATCCTGAAGTGTAACTGTTCCCCCACCGGGAAAAGGTGCCCCTGTTTTGGAAAAAGAAAGCTCCCAACTGCTGCCAAACTTGGCCTCTACCAGGTCCACGCTTGAAGGGAGTTGCACAGATTTCAATATGACTGGCAACGGGTGAGCTGGTTTCTTCAAGTGATACTTGTCGACAGAGGGATAAAACTTGATCGAAATAGTGCCACTGCCTTCGTCAAGTTCTTCACCAAGATTGCGCTGTTGGAGTTCGCGGATGTCGGCAGCAATACTCTGAGCACTAGACTCCAGGCGGAATGCTGCAAAGCTGCGGTTTATTTGGGGAACCGCGACTCCCAGTAACAGGACCCCGAAAACGAGGATTACAACCGACACTTCGAACAGGCTGAATCCCTTCGAAGGAAGGACCCTGCCACAGTGAAAGGTGGCCTGGAGCTGTCTTTTTGGAACTTTCACTCTTTCCCTCTCCCTAAAACGAAGTCATTAAACAAGCAAGCTACCCTCCCCAGTTCCTCCGGGCTCTGCATAACTACAGCAAGAGGCATCGAAAGTACCAATCAATGATTTGCTGGCCCCAGAGGAGAGAAACGATTGCACCCAGAGCGATAAAAGGACCAAGGGGAAGGGGGTCCTTCCGGCCCTTGATCCTCAACACCAGTAGCATGAGACCAGCAACACCCCCAAAACAACAGCCCAAAAAGATGCTCAAAGGACCCCAAGGCCAGCCGAGAAAAAGGCCCACAACTGCCCCCAGCTTAATGTCTCCACCACCCAGGCCACCCCTGCTGAGAACCGCCACAAGGAACAAAAACCCTCCTGCAACAACGGCTCCCAGCAGCGCGCCCCCGACTCCCAGGTCCCCAGGCAGGAGGGTGAAGAAGACTCCTGCAACAAGTCCAGCCAGCACCAGCCTATCAGGTATCAGGTAGTGTTCAACATCAATGAAAGCAGCAGCAATGAGGAGCCCTGAAAAGCAAAAATACTTGAGGAGAACAATAAAGTTGTTCCCAAAGTGAAGGTAAATGAGGAAAAATATAGCCGCTGTTACCACTTCTACCAGAGGGTAACGCCAGGAGATCTTCGCCCCACAGTAGCGGCAGCGACCCCGAAGAATGAGGTAACTGAACAAAGGAACCAGGTCGCGCCAGGAAAGGATGTGCCCGCAGTGAGGGCAAAAAGAACGCCCCGAGACAACAGTTTGGCCGCGAGGCAGCCGGTAGATAACCACATTCAGGAAACTGCCCACACACAGCCCCAGAATACTTGCCAAAAGTTCATAAAAACCGAAATGCAAAGCCATTCAAGCTCACCTTTTTCAGGATAAGGGTATTGTTCCCAGCTTCTCTTGTGATAAAATTTTTACTGTCGAAAAATTGCGAACGCGGAGGCAAAAATGAATCTCCGAAAAAAGTCTTTCGATGGAAGGTGGCAAACCCTCCTCGAAATAAGTTACCTCCTCAACTCCCAGCTCGACCTTGACAAGTTGCTGGAACTGATCTTGGATAAATCGATCGAGGTCGTCCACGCTGAAGCAGGAACCCTGTGGTTGCTTGATGAAGAAGGCTACCTCACTCCTCAGGTCGCCCGCGGTCCCAAGGCCGAACTTTTAAAAGGGATGAGCTTGAAACCTGGAGAAGGCCTCGCCGGGCAGGTTGTCGCCCGAAACGAACCCTGCCTGATTGAGGATGTCCGCAGTGACCCTGCCTGGGCGAAGCGGTTTGATGAAGCTACCGGTTTCACGACTTACTCCCTCCTGTGCATCCCTCTCAGGGGACGAAAAGAGGTGATCGGCTGCCTCCAGTTAGTCAACAAAAAGGAGGACAAAAAGTTTACCACTGACGACCTGGAAACTGCCCTGGCTTTTGCAGGCCACGCGGCAATCGCTCTCGAAAACAGCCGCCTCTACAACTGGCAGGCAATGCTCCTAAACAGCTTGATTCGTGCCCTCGTTTCAGCCCTCGATGCTCGCGACCCCTACACGCGCGGCCACTCAGAACGAGTCAGCAAGTACTCTCTCCTCATTGGTAAAGAACTGGGCCTGACTGCCGAAGAATTGGAAATCCTGGAGCGGGCGGCACTCCTACACGACATCGGGAAAATAGGAATTCGCGATGAGGTTCTTCTCTACCAGGGCCCTCTTGATGATCATAAGTGGAAAATTATGAGATCCCACCCCGAGATTGGAGCGCACATTCTCGCCACTGTAAGGCCACGCCACCTGGCTGAAAAGATTCAAGAAGGGGCCTTATATCACCAGGAAAAATACGATGGCAGCGGTTATCCTAAAGGAATCAAAGATGATGAAATACCTCTCTTTGCCCGGATCATTGCTGTTGCTGACGCCTTTGACGCCATCACCACAGACAGGCCCTACAGGAAAGGGGCAAGCTTTAGCGAGGCCTTAGCTGAGATCAAGCGCTGTGCAGGGTCCCACTTTGACCCCAGGATCGTCGACGCCTTCATAAGAGCAATGAAATCGAGCTACAAAATCGAAGGAGCTGGTTGACCTAAATCAGCGTAGCTATCACCAGAACAATCAGATGCCAGGTCTGGTCGTAGATGACCTTCAGCCAGTTGCTATCACCTGACCCGGTCACCTTGTGAGCCCAAAAGTCAACAAATACCCTCCTGTCTAGGAAAAGGTGGCTGAAGAAAACCAGAACCACAGCAGAAATCGATAACCCTCCTGCCAGTTGGGCAAAAATGGCGACAACCACTGTATAGACCACACAGTGAATGACCAGTGGCAGGGTTTCTCTTTCTTTTCTCTCCGCCATCCATCTAGGCTGTAAGAGAAAATCTCCCACCAAGTGTCCCACTAAGAGCCAGTCAAAAAGTGCCATCTCTTCTTCTCCCTTGGCTTGCTTCCGAAAAAAAGAATATCAAAGATTGGTATTCAATAAAAAAATTTTCAATCCTGCTTAAATTTCTGAAATTTCTGAAATTTGCGGAATCGTCATTACTCGCGAAGAAACATTGTTCTTCGGCAATATTCGCAGCAGGAATTTGCTGCCAAACAGCGAATTGCTTTAAATGTAACTGCTAAAGGAGGTCACCACATGGTTATACCCCGAAAAAAGAGGCCTTTCCTCAAGCTGAAAATGTGGTTCCTGTTGGTGCTGACAGTCACTATCGCATTCTTCCTCGCCATTTCTCCAGGATCTGCGGCCCCACCTTTGTTCTCCGATGTCTCTCCGGGACAAAGCAGTTACCCCTACATCAACTTCCTCTTTCAGAAAGGACTCGTCAAAGGCTACCCCGATAGCACGTTCCGGCCAGAGAAGACCATCAGCAGAGGAGAGATTGCCACCCTTCTGGTCAAAGCCTGTGGCCTAAGCCCTTACAAACCGAAATCTCCCACATTCAAGGATGTTCCGCCTAACCACTGGGCCCACCAGATAATTGAGACAGCAGCAAAGGCTGGAATGGTGAAAGGCTATCCTGATGGAACATTCAGACCTAATAACCCCGTCACCCGGGCCGAAGCAGCTACTCTAATCCTGCTAATGACGAAAGAGCCTTTGCCTGAAGTTTCCCTCCCTGCTGTTGTCAAAGACGTAAAAGCCGGCCACTGGGCAACAAACCAGATCGCTGCTTCACTTGATGCCGGACTTTTCACAATGGTCGCCGAAGGCAGTTTTGCGCCTGATCAGCCAGCGACCCGCGCTCAAGTTGCCAGGGCCCTAGCAGTGATGCTCAACATCAGCCCCAAGTTCATGGAAGTTACGCTAGAAGGAAAACTTGTTCCCCTATCTGGAGAGGTTACCATAACCCAAAAAGACGGCACAACTCTCAGCATCACAAGGAAGACACCCGTTGGTAGCGGAGTTTCCATTGCCACCGGCAGAAATGGCCTTGCTGAACTGAGGTTCCCGGATGGCTCAGGGTTGCGAATCGAACCCAATACCGAAATCAGCATCAAGACCG
The DNA here is from genome assembly GCA_036742135.1 of Bacillota bacterium. Lineage (GTDB taxonomy): Bacteria > Bacillota > DSM-12270 > Thermacetogeniales > Thermacetogeniaceae > 50-218. The sequence goes on along the minus strand of DAINRC010000001.1, from coordinate 58,500 downwards.
CCCGTGGCCAGTCAACCATCTTCAGGGACAGCTCACCAGGTGTGCTTGTAGATCTGCTCGAACTGGAATTACCGAAAGGCAAGGTCTTCGGGGCACTCTCCGCGACCTACTTCTTTCAGGGGACAGAACAACCTACCGCCCAGGGCAGCACCTCTGGAAACAGTCTACTTTCGCTTTCTTCGCAGTCTGGAAACAACTTCCGGTTGGCCCAGCTAACCCAGTCCAGCTCTTCCCAAACAAAACTCCCGTGGTGGAAGTTGGCTTTCACCAAACGGATCCGGGTCCGCGTCAACATGCCCTGGGGTGTTGCCGGCATCAGGGGAACCTTACTGGATGAACGAAGTTACCCCGGACCGCTAGGTAACAAACGTTGTCGATGGGTCAGCTGAAGTAACTGCCGAGAACTTCTGGTGGACTAGTGTGCCTCAACATCACAAGGGCAGAGGCAGGCGTTATGCTACTACGCCTTCTAGACTTGATTTACAGTTAACCGGGAATGAAGAGGGCAGGCCTCCAATGTCTGCCCTCATTATTTTTCTTCTCTATTTTTGGCAGATTCAGAAAGGTTTTTTTCAGGAAATAGCGAACTACTACAAAAAACAATCTCAAAAATGTGTTGAGGTTCACTGAAATGCCCACAAACCTCAATTGGCGAAACTACCTTTTGTGTGGGGGGCTGGGGCTACTTGTCCTCCTCAGCGCAACCCTCGGTCTCTGGGAGAAGGCAGAACTAAGCATCTACGACACCTGGTTTGGCCTGCGTGGGAAAGAAGACCCCGGAAAAGAAATTGCTGTTATCGCCATCGACGAAAAATCGATTGAAAAGCTGGGGCCCTTACCCTGGTCGCGCCAGATACACGCCCAACTGCTGGAACAACTGCAGCAGGCCCGAGTTGTAGGGTTCGACCTCCTCTTCGACACACCCTCAACAGAAGAAGCGGATTCCGCTTTCGCCGAAGCAATCTCCGAACACGGAAACGTCGTGCTCGCTTCAATGTTCTCTTTCGAACGTGGCGAATCGGGAGAGTGGCTTCAGGAGTTGAAAACACCTCTGCCTCACTTCACCGAGGCTGCAGCAGGAATCGGGTTCATCAACATGCCCGCAGAGAAGGGGAACATCGTACGCAGGGTGACCGTGATCGACACCAATTTCTTCGGCCGGCCCTACCCTTCCTTCAGCCTGGCCAGCATCCTTGCCGCCACCGGTCTGAGCCCTGACGACTTGAAACTCACAGGCCGCACCCTCCAGGCTGGGGAAATTGATGTGCCCGTAAATGAGATCAATCAGGTCTTGATTGACTTCTGGGGCCCTGGAGGAACGTTCCCCACCTACAGCTATATTGATGTCCTGGAAGGAAGGTTCGATCCCGACTTTTGGAAAGGAAAAATCGTCCTTATTGGTGTTGCCACCCCCACAGAAAAAGGTGATTATTACGAAAATCCATTCACTAGAGGAAACCTCGTGCTCTCAGAAGCGCTCCCTGCACCTGGGGTAGAGATCCACGCCTCAGCCATCAAAACTTACCTCACAGGGCGCTATTACCACCGCGCCCGGTGGCCAGTAAACCTCATTGTCCTTGTGATCTCCTGGTTGCTGACCATTTTTGCAGCACGGCGTGGGGCCTGGGTAGGATTCGGTTCTGCCTTTTTGGTCGCTGCAGGACTGAGCTTTTGCGCTTACATTGCATGGCTGAAATTTCACTACTGGGTCAACCTGGCGGGACCTCTGATAATGGTCTTCCTAACATACACTGAAGTGACCGTTGAAAACTTTGTCCGCGCTGAACTCGAGCGGAGACGCATCAGGACAGTTTTCGGTCGCTATGTGCCGCCAGCAGTTGTCGAGAGGTTGATCGCAGAGGGAGAAAACATCAAGCTCGGAGGAGAAAAGCAAGAAGTGACCGTGCTCTTTTCCGACATCCGGGGCTTTACTGCATACAGTGAAGGGAAGCCACCGGAAAAAGTAGTTTCCCGCCTAAACGAGTACTTTACTGCAATGACCGCTGTTGTTTTCCGCCACGGCGGCACGCTAGACAAGTTCCTGGGGGACGGATTGATGGCCGTCTTCGGAGTTCCTATCCCCTATCCCGACCACGCCAGAAGAGCGGTTGTCACGGCTATCGAAATGCTGGAACGCCTGGAAGAGCTGAATCAGGACTGGAAGAGCAGAGGTGAAGAAACCATGGAAATCGGCATTGGGATCAACTCCGGGGAAGTTGTCGTAGGGAACATTGGGAGCCCGGAACGCATGGACTATACAGTCATTGGGGAAGAGGTCAATCTAGCTTCACGCCTAGAGGGAATGAACAAAAAATACAACACAAGAATCATCATCAGCGAGCGCACTGCACGCCTCCTGCAAGAAAGCGATCTGCCTGAACCCTGGTCCCTGGTGGAACTGGGAGAAGCAAAAGTCCGGGGTCTGACTGAACCAGTAAAAATTTACACCCTCACAAAGAATTGATTTGAAGTGCCAGTTCGTGACCAATGAGATTTTAAAAATGTTTCTGTTTCTCAACTGCTTCCTGAAACTTTTCGACGAGACCAGGATCCAGGTGAGTGCCGCTGTAGCTTCTTAGCTTCCCCAAAGCTTCCTGCAAGCTTTGGACTTCCCCTTCCTTGTAGAGGCGGTCGAACAGATCAGCAACAGCTATGATCCGAGCTATGAGAGGAATGTCTTCCCCCCGCAGGCCCGCGGGATACCCGTTTCCGTCAAACCTCTCGTGGTGGTAAAGGACCCCTAACCAGATCTGGTGAACAAGTTCCTTTGGTTCCATCTGATAAACCAGTTGAGCCCCCACCGAGGGGTGCTGTTGCTGATCATCCTCCACAAACTTGCCGATGTCGTGGAGCAGTGAGGCATAAGCAAGGGCGCGCCGTTCATCTTCACTAAGGCCCAACTGATCAGCAATTAAGAGCGAGTAGCGGCAAACCCTTTCGCCATGGGTCTCATCTGCCGAAGTATGACTTTCAGCGAGGCGCGCAACAACCTTAAGAAGGCTCAAAATAAATTTCTCCTGATAATTACAAAGCTGACAATTGCGGACGAACGCAGCAGCCAGCCCCACCAACTGTTGGCATTTTTGCAAATCGCCTCTATCAAAAATGGCATCACCGCGCTTGTTGACTAGTTGAAGGACACCGATTGCCGTCTCTCCGGTAATTACAGGCAGAACAATCATCGAGCGAGTGATAAAGCCGGTCGAAGAGTCGAACCAGTGCGCCCAGCGGCTGTCCTTAGTAACATCCTCGACAAGAACAGGCTCCTTGGTCTCAGCAACCTGTCCAGCGATGCCCTCGCCCCTTTGCAGATAAAGCCCTTTGAGAGCTTCTGCACGGGGACCACGAGCAACAATAGGCAGCAAAACATCCTTCTGGCCATCGAGAAACCAGAACGTGGCAGCCTCTGCATCGACCATCTGCATAACTTCATCAACAACAATTTCCACGACCTTCTGAAAATCACGAACTGAATTCACTTTTTTGCAAAGAGCCAGCAATCTCTGTGGTTCCAGAAACTCTTCGTTTGCCACTAGAAGTTCCCCCTCCCCAGCTATTTGAGTGCGGCCGCGGCTTCATTATAAGGCTCATAAGGCTCACTGGTAGCGCTTGAATTATCTTCTGGTTTTCCCTCTGAACTACTCTCTGCCGGAGTATTCTTTTCCAAATCCGCAGGAGGCATTTTTAAGTGACCGCTGAGCTCCGGAATAGGAGCCACAGCTCCTGCAGGATAGAAGATGTTATATTTACCAATATTCCACCTGGCAAGTTCTTCTAAGGAAAGCCTTCCTTCAGGTGTTTTCCGAGAGTAAACGACAAATTCCCAGTTGGCCTTGACCCCACCGGGAAAACCGGATGAACCCATTGACTCGATCCTCAGGCTCCTGATTTCCGAAAAGTTACTAAGATTCTCGAGGTCATAGCAGAAGTCAAGAATATCCAGAAAAGAGCCCTCAGCAGTAATCTTAAAGGGGAGTTCGAGGACAGACTTGCTCTCCTTAATCTCTCCAGGCTCCAGACTAGTTACTTCTACATTCCTGGCAGCAGACCGCAAGCCAACAAGAACCACCACCGAACCATCCCTGGTCTCATTTCTGAAGAGCCCCTCAACACGCTCAACCTCTTTCCTCACTTCTGCGAGCTTCCTGGTCTCTCTCCCCAGCGAAGACACCAGCGCCCTGGCCTGCTGCAACTCCGATTCTCTCTTCGCTAGTTCCTCCTTGACCTGCGAGTAAGCCTTGACCTGTGGTATCAGCAAAAAACGGACAAAAACAAAGCATGTTATCCCCACCAGGACAACTCCCAGGAGGATTCTCTCTCTAGGGTTTAATTTTCTCAGCAACCTCAGGGAGCCTCCTTCAATTTGGCACTCAGTTCAAATTTTATTCCTGCTTCATCTTCAACCGCTTTTAGCAGCCTGATCTCCTGGAAATAACCTGAATCATAAAGCTTGGACATAAAAACTCCAATTGAAGCCAGAGTTCTGGAATAACCCTTAAAAACTACGGTGTTGGACACCTGACTCGACGAACCAGCCGATTTTTCTGAAGATGTTGAAGATTCACCCGCAGAAGTTTTTGCCTCCTCCTTGTCAGCTTGCTGCTGAGATCGACGACCGAACTCTAACTCCGTAAGCCACAGGTCAACAGGAGTAACCAGGGTAAGGTCGAAAAGGAGGTCATAGTAGCTTCTCTTCTTTTCCATGATCGCCCTGTAATCCTTTAAAGTTTCCTCCAGTCTGTTTCTTTCGCCAATTACCTTTTTGGCGCGGGCAACTGCTGGTTCAAGCGCGGCTAACTGTGCTTCTGTAGCAGCAAGTTCTTGCTTTAGGGCAAAAAAACTGCCCAGGAAAACACCGTAGGCGCTGAGGAAAGAGACTACGGCAACAGTAACCCCGGCAACAAGCAGTAACCTGCGGACATCGATGATCCCTTCTCTCTGCAACTTGGTTGGCAGCAGGTTGACCTTATACATCAGGAGACCACCTCCCGCAGGGCCAACCCAATGGCAACCGAAAAGCAGGGATCAAATTCCACACCATCAGAAAAAGCAACCTCAGGAACTCCAATTTCTACGGGAAGCCCGAGAACCTCCTGGAGATAACTGTCCAAACCCTTCATGTTGCTGGCACCACCGCTCAACACCAACTTCTCTATTGAAAGTTTTTCTTGAGTCGAAAAATACTCCAGCGACCTCTGCAGTTCCCTCGTCAATTCAAGCAGGCCGTCGCGAAAAATATCAACTGCCTGGAGCACACCAGGACTCTCAATTTCACCGGGAGAAAGATCAGCTTCTTCCTTCATCTGCTGAGCTTTGTCGAATTCTAGACCGTATGCTTCCATCAGATACTCAGTGAGAGAATCACCACCTGTAGGCAGGAGGCGCAAAAACCTGATCAGTCTGTCCTTGATGACAACGAAGTGGGATGTTCGCGCTCCTATGTCGAGAAGGGCAAAAGTGCCCTCCTCAAGGTTTCTGCCAAAAAGGCGCCACAGGGCAAAGGGTTGAAAATCAACCGCGGTCACCAGCATTCCAGCACGTGAAAAAATGCCATAATACTGGTAAACAGTAGCTGCAGGAACTGCCAGCAGGAGGATATTTTCCATGTTCTCATGGTTATTACTGCCCGCAGGGCTGAGGCAGACGTATCTGATCAACAACTGGTCAACAGGTGTGGGAACAAACTTTTCCACCTCAAACTTGACCGCTGCTTCCAGTTCTTTTTCGCTCATCCTGGGGAAGCGGACCACCCGGCTGATCAGCTTTTCCCCACCAATGCAGGTAATCACTTCCTTGAGGGAAGGGTTAACCACCTCTCTGAGTGCCTCAACCAGGGCCTGCTCATCAAGCTGGTCAGTCCAGACACCTTTCGGACTGGGATGCTTCCTGAGAGCAACAACTGTTGGTTCTCCCTCAATCAGCTTCACCTCAGCAGCTTTGATCCAGGAAGCTCCTATGTCAATGCCAAGGAAATGGCTCTTTTTAGGCAAAATTTTCTGCAAAAAATTTTTTAAGAAACCTCTGTTCATCTCTGCGACTTCACCCTTCTCGCCAAGAGCGGACTTCTAAAACGTTTGAGTAATTTTCCACAACTTCCTGGTGGAGATTTTCCCTTACAAGCTCTGGGTCAACCATAATGGCAATGGTTCCGCTAACAGGACCCTGCCCTGAACCCCCGATATCCTGAGCAACAACCCCTCCGAGCAGTGTGGCCTTCCCGTGAATGCGAAATGTTCCTTTGGCGATAATTATCGCTTCGACATCTAAAGAGCCTTCCTTGAAACTGACATCACCACTTTCCGGTTTTGTGCCGAGGGCAACAAGAGTCAGCAGGTAATCCCCATTTTCGTCTCCTCGCTTGAGTTCATGATTACTTCCCCAACCAACAGTGATGTCTCCTGTAGCCACAATGGTCGCCGGCACACTGTAAGTCCCGTAGATCGTCAAATCGCCATCAACGAAGTAGATACCGTCTTCCTGAAGAGCAGCGATGTTGAAATCAGGCTGCTGACCCCTACCTTGGCCTTTTGGCTCCCCAATAACTGTATCCCCACTAAATACTCGGACAGCAGTATTTCGATACCACTCCTCACTTGGAAGCTCCGGAAAAGGGGGGATGGGAGCATACTCTTCATGTTCTTGAGAATCGTTAATTTTGTGATGAGGATCACTAATGCTACCCGAAGCAAACACATTTCCCTCTACTTTAACAGCATTCGACTGCACTGCTAAATTTCCCTTGACAATAATATTGGGAAGTTCTCCGCCTTCCTCTCCAATATATACATGACCTGTGACCGTAACATCAGTTGTGCCTTCTTCGGGCAGAATGCTAAGGCCATAGAAGAGGTCATAAGCAGAGATCAACTGAACCTTCACCACCAGCACTCTCCGAAAAGAGCTGTAAGTCCCTGTGGAAGTTATCCTGACGATCTTCCCAATCTCTCCCTGCTGAGAATCATCTTCCACAACAACGCTGTCTATTCTCCCTCCCCCATAATCGGTCGCAAGGGTATTGCCATTTTGGTCGCGCCATAAAGGATTAGCCTCAAGTCTGGCAAGGGCACGCTCGACTCCCGCTTCAGCAATGTAATAAGCCTTTTTGAGGTGCACTTCCCGGGTAGAATTTCTCTTAACAGCAGTGCCCATGGCAACAGCGGCCCCGCCGACCACACATATCAAAGCAGTAAAAAGGAGAACAATGATTAAGGCCTGCCCTTTCTGATTGGCCAACATAAGAATTCCTTCCCCCTCAAGAAATGCCGATTTAGGAAGCACGGAGATGGACTTTGGTGCTCAGTTCGATGACTCCACTGTTTACCTTTTCCCCTCTTACAGTGATGACCACAGTGCGGGTCTCAGGGTCGTAGGAAAAGCTCAAATCGGTAACATTGCTGGCAATTGGCTGCCACTTACCCCCAACGTTTTCTTCTATTTCTTGTTGAGCCTTATCCAACCTGTAGCCGCCTGTTTCAGTATCTGAAAGGGCGAACTCCAGCCATGAGCCACCCTCAGTCTGATCCTCAAGCTCCTCTCCATTCTCGTTATAAACAGTAACACTTACAGCCTGCCTGATGTTTCGGGACATCTCCTCAAGGGCGATCCGCAGGCTCTCCTGGACCTCAATTGCCTGCTGTTCCTTGGCATAGCTACGGTAGCCAGCAACATATACCAAAGCAACAGCACTAATGACCATAGCAAATATAGTTAAGGCCACTATGGCTTCTACAAAAGTAAAACCACCCTCATTTGACCTCTCGACAACCACGATTTCACCGCCTCAGCTTTTCGGTCGTCAGTGACACTTCTTTCTGGCGGCCGCGGTCCTCATAATAGACAGCAACAGTAACTGTTTTGAGGTTCGGGTTTTCATCGTTTTCATCTTCGACAGAAATCCTGAAGTCGTACTTGTAGCCATTCCCCCTAAAGATCACATATGTTGTTTCCTCTGCCTGTGGGATGGCGTCCCATCGGGGCTCAACAGTAGCCACTCGACTCTCGCCATCATAATCGACAACTTTTCTCACCTGGCCGCCTCCCGGTCCACCTGTAGTGGCGATTAAGCAGTCATTATAACAATCGTCTTCACTGCTGGCACTTTCCTCTAAAGTAATCGTCCTCTCAGTCCCACCTCGAGCTGTTCCCAACTGACTGCCAGGGATGCTCTTGATCTCTTCAAGGATTTCCTGCGCCTGATTGAGGGCAGCAACCTCATGGCGCGCCTGAGCAGTAAAAACGTTCCCAGTAACGAATAAGCCCATCAGGGCAACAGTAGTCACACCAAGAATCAATATCGCCACAGCAACCTCGATCAAAGTTAAACCAGCCCTATTCTCAAAGCCTACTTTCGACACCGCTCACGATCTACCCTTTCGTTGATTTCTCAACACAAGTTCCTCACCAACGGGCGACAAGAAGCCATAATATACCATTCTCGCTGGAATATTCAACAAAAACTGCAATTTTTCCTGCAACTCCCCGCACAGACCCAGGAAGTATTATGCAGGAAAAACAAAAACCAACGGCGAATAAGGAGTCAACAGCTCAATCGTGGCAGTTGCTGGGCTTTTCTCCTAAGAGATGAGATGCAGTTAAATTGACGACATGGAATGTGAAGCCTTTTGGAACTGCCACCAATGACGAGAATTTAAGAGGAGAACTTAGGGAATGAACCTTACGGGCATCGCAGAGGCAGCAAAAACATTGCCGAAAAAGCTCATCAATAAAGAAACACTGAACATCAGGTACTTAATTCTGTGGTTTATGGTTGCTGTTTATCCACTGGTGATTGTCCCTCACCCATTTTACATTGTCTTTCCTGCAGGGACAGCCCCACCAAGCTATATTTGCGGTCCTCGCTACATCATCCTCGGGATTGTTTCAATTATTGCCCTGATCATCCTTATCAAAGACAGGGCAGAAGTAAACCACCCGGCTTTTATCCCCCTGATGTTTTTCATCATTTTTTTGCTGGTCTCTTCTTTCCTGGCCCCGATCCCGATGACTGCCTGGATCGGCAGCCCCTTCCGGTTTACCGGAGCAAGCACCTACTTCTTCTGCATCATCTTGTTCACCCTCGCCCAGACAACAGAGAAACCAGAAAGACTGCTCCGTCCACTTGCAATAACCGCCACGATTGTCTCTTTTCTTGCCCTGCTCCAATACCTTGGGCTCGACCTTGTTCCTCCTGGTATTGGCTACTCAGAACCAAAGACAGGAAGTGGAACTCTAGGAAATCCGGACTTTTTAGGCACATACACAATATTCATCCTCCCTGCCGCAATCTCTCTTTTTCTACGCTCAAAAAAACCATCTTGGCTTTTCTGCGCTGGCGTGGTTTACACAGGGCTTCTAGTGAGCCTCTGCCGCGGTGCCTGGCTTGCCGGTGTCATTGGCTTCCTCGTATTGGCCATGTACATATGGAAAAGACAGGAAGAGCGCAAACTTTTCCTCCTACTGACGGTAGTTTTTCTGATGATCACCATGGCCCTTCTGCCAGTACAGGACTGGCACCTCCTGAAGAGAATTTGTTCCTTATCTGATGAACTCACCAGTGGGGTCCGCCTGGAGCATGAAGCAGGTTCCTACAGGTTGTACATCTGGAAGAACTGCCTCAAGCTAATCCGCATTTTCTGGGCCTTCGGCATTGGCCCTGATCACCTTATCTATGGTAAATTGATGCTTCCCAACAACACAGTGGCCGACAAAGCCCACAACATTTACTTGGAAATTGCAGTCACCATGGGCATCTTTGCCCTGATTGCTTACCTCACCTTCCTGAGCTTTTTCCTGAGAAAATGGAAAAGCGAAACAGGCTTTGTTCTCTTCGTGATGATCCTTGTCTACCTCATCCAGGGGTTCTTCAACATCGATGTGGTGATGATCATGCCCCTCTTCTGGATAATCCTCGGGATATCCCTTTCTCTAGATCGCAAAGCCCATTCTCCAGATCCTCAACCCTGACCCAGGAAAGGTCTGGCCACACCAGGGTTTTTCCCTGAAGCTCCCAGCCGCCGGCAATTACGTTTTGTTCAGAACGATAGATTCAAGACAAAAAGGGAAGGAAAAGTAATTCCTTCCCCTCCATTCCCATCCCAGAGAAAAATGCCGCCAGTTGATGCTAATTAAGGCGCAGTGGGTGTGGTAGGTTGCGGGACCGGTGGGTTAGACCTTCCCTCGATTCCTGTCGCCACGACATAATTACTCCCATCGACCTTCTCATTAGTGTACAAAGAATAGCTCTTGTTATTGGTACCCACACTATATCCATATTTTTTGCCTGATCCGATAAGGTCAGCACTCAAACCTGCATCTGCGGGAGTACTCGGATATTGGTAATTTTCAGCATAGTAGCTGTCCAACGCGGCCTGCATCGTAGTAATCTCTGCCTTAGCCTTCGTGACCTTAGCCTTGCCAATGTAACCGGAGTAGAACTTAATCCCAACCCCGATGAGCACGGCGATGATGATCAGGACGACCATCATCTCGATCATCGTAAAACCCTTTTCGTTATTCAGGTACCTCCTGAAGTTCAGCAACACTCCTCCCCCCTTCATCACATCAGGAATTCTCGAAACCACTGTCAAATCTTCCCATCACTGGGCACCCCAAACCTTCTTCTCCTTCTCCCCTCCTCCCCTGGGAAAACTTAAAATTTTTCCTAATTTTTCATTATACCACGCAACAGAAAATCAACGATCAGCTTTTTACGGGACTCCGGCTCCAGCCTGCAGCGCCCCGGCCATGCTGAAAAGGGGCAGATAAATGGAAAGAGCGATAAAAGCCACCATCAGGCCAACCCCGGCGATCAAGAAGGGTTCCACAAGGCTGGAAAGCCTGGCAATTGTCGCTTCTACTTCCTGTTCGTAAAACATCGCTGCCCTTTCCAGCAGGTCGTCGACTGCCCCGGATTCTTCCCCAACTGCGAGCATGTGAACTGCCATTGGTGGGAAGATCTTGCTCTGCAAAAAAATGGGGGCCATTCTCTCGCCTTCCCTGATGTTTGCCCTGGCAGCAGCGATTTCCTGGGCAGCAATCGTGTTTCCGGCAACATTTTCTACTGTCTCCAGGGACTGGATCAACGGGACGCCGCTGCGCAGGAGAGTCGCCAGGGTGCGGGCAAACCTGGCCACAACTGTTTTCTTTACCAGTGGCCCGAAGACAGGGAGACGCAGTGCCAGATTATCAACAAATTTCTTCCCTTTCTCGGTCTCCGCCAGCTTCTTCAAGCCGAAGAACAAAGCGAATAGGCCGATGACAATTAGATACCAGAATTTTGAAAGAAGATTACTGACTGCGATCAAGATCCTCGTAGGAAGGGGCAGTGTTGCCCCCATCTGGGTGAAAATATCGACGAAAATGGGGACCACTAAGACGAGCAGAGCAATTACCGCCAGAAAGGCCATTCCCGCCACCAGCAGAGGGTAGGTCATCGCTGATTTGATCTTCTCCCGAAGTTCGTTTTCCCGCTCAAAGTGAGCAGCAAGGCGGCCAAGGGCAACGTCTAGAGTTCCGCTGATTTCCCCAGCAACCAGCATGTTCAAAAAGATCTCCGGAAAGTGCTCGCGGTGAGCGCGAAACGCCTCACTCAAGCTTTTTCCCTTTTCAACATCAGTAATAACCTCCTGCAGGATTCTCCGCAAATGCTTGTTTTCCGTCTGCTGCGCAAGGATGTTCAGGCACTGGAGCAAGGGAATCCCAGCTTCACTCATGGTGGCAAACTGGCGGCATAACACCGCCAGGTCTTTGACCTTGATCTTGAACCCGAACAATTTGCTGAAATCAAGTGACAAACTGCGAACTGGTTTGATTTCGACGACAAAGAAGTTCTTCTCTCTGAGGAGGCTGATTGCTGCTCCCTGGTTTTCAGCCTCAACCCTTCCAGAAACAAGGTTGCCTGAGAGGTTCCTCGCTTTGTAGGCGTAGAGTTGAGGCATCCGACTGTTCCTCCTTCCTCCCCACTCTCAGTGTCTAGGCTCCAATCGACCTGAGCAGGCTTTCGGGGTCATTCGCCCTGTTCAATGCCTCTTCCTTACTGATCAAGCCTCTCTGGTAGAGCGTCCTTAAAGACATATCGAGGGTTTGCATCCCATACCTGGCCCCTGTCTGCAGTTGGGCAGGGATCTGGTAGGTCTTCCCTTCCCGGATCAGGTTCCTGATCGCCGGGGTGGCAACCAGAATCTCAAGAGCAACAACCCGCCCCGGTCTGTCGATTCTAGGAATTAGCTGCTGAGAAACAATCCCTTCGATGGTGTTCGCCAGTTGGACACGAATCTGCTCTTGCTGAGCTGGAGGAAAAACATCGATGATTCGATTGATCGTTTCCGCAGCACTTGAGGTGTGCAGCGTTGCCAGGACTAAGTGGCCAGTTTCCGCAGCTGTAATGGCAATAGAGATCGTCTCTAAGTCGCGCATCTCGCCCACAAGAATCACATCAGGATCTTCGCGGAGGGCCGCCCGCAGAGCGGTAGCGAAGGACTGGCTGTCCTGACCGATTTCTCTCTGATTGACGATCGAAAGGTTGTGCTTGTGCAAGTACTCGATCGGGTCCTCAAGAGTAATGATGTGCACCCTCTTTTCCCTGTTGATGAAGTCAATCATCGCCGCAAGGGTGGTCGACTTCCCGCTTCCTGTAGGACCAGTTATCAAAACGAGGCCGTGGGGTCGCATTGCCAGGTAGCCCAGGACATCAGGTAGCCCAAGTTCCTTGAATGAAGGAATGCGGGTGCTGAGCAGGCGCATGACCACCGCGGTGCTGTTCCGCTGCTTGAAAACATTCACCCTGACCCTGGTTACACCAGGAACGGAGTAGGAAAAATCGAGTTCTCCTTTCTCTTGGAACTTTTCGTACTGCAACTGGCTCATCAGTTCATGAGCAATGGCATCAGTATCATCTGGGGAGAGGTCTCTTATTTCCTCCGGACTGATTTCCTCAATTTTTCCTTTCAGTTCGGGATCATCCAGAGGGTAAAGCACACCGTTGATCCTGTAGACAGGTGGTCTGCCGACAGTAATGTGGATGTCTGAGGCCTTCAGCCTAGCAGCAGCAGCGATTATCCTGTCGACAAACTTCCCATTTTTCATGATTTCTCCTCCCTGAAAGCGACACGCATGATCTCCTTGATAGTGGTCAACCCCTGGAGAGCTTTCTGAATACCGTCGTCTTTAAGAGGAACCATGCCTTCGCGGAGTGCCTCTTCTCTCAGCTCTTCTGCAGACGCTTTCCTTAATATTAGGCGCCTCAGCGGTGGGGTCATCGTGAGAACTTCGTGGATAGCAAGGCGGCCACGGTAACCGGTGTAATTGCACTCCTCGCAACCGCTTCCGGCAAAAAGCGTTACTTTCGCCTCTTCGAGTCCCGCAAAAGCAGCCTCGGCCTCATCTGGTTGATAAGGGTGTTTGCACTTGGGGCAAATCCTGCGCACCAGGCGCTGAGACACGACACCGATAACTGAAGATGCCACCATGAAAGGCTCGATCCCCATGTCAACAAGCCTGGCGACCGTCCCTGGAGCATCATTGGTGTGGAGAGTGGAGAGCACCAAATGGCCGGTAGTGGCTGCACGCACAGCAATCTCGGCAGTCTCCAGGTCCCGGATCTCTCCGATCATGATCACGTCAGGGTCCTGGCGCAAGAATGACCTCAGGTAAGTGGCGAATGTTGCTCCCGCCTTGACATTGACCTGAGTCTGGCTGATGCCTTCAAGAATATACTCCACCGGGTCCTCAACAGTAATGATGTTTTTCTCGATGCTGTTAATGGCATTGAGAGCAGTATACAGAGTGGTGGTTTTACCGCTACCAGTGGGACCGGTAACCAGAACCATTCCATAAGAGCTCCTCAGAAAGTTGATGAACTGCTTGAGGTTGTGTTCTGAAAAGCCCAGCTTCTCCAAGGTGAAATTTTTGATGCTTTCTTTGTCGAGGATGCGGATAACCACCTTTTCGCCGAAGATGGTAGGCATCGTAGAAACCCGGAGATCGAACTCTCGGTCTGCTAACTTCCAGGGTATCCGCCCGTCCTGAGGAAGACGGCGCTCGGCAATATCCAAGTTGGCCATTACTTTGATGCGGGAGACAATGGCATAGATCATTTTTCTGGGCAGATTCATCACTTCCCTGAGCATTCCATCTACCCGGTAGCGCACCCTGATGCCGCGTTCCAAAGGCTCGATATGGATATCACTGGCTTCTTCATCAATGGCTTTAATGATCAAAGAATTTACCAGGCGGATAACCGGCGCCTCGTCGACAATAACCTCTTCTACACTTTCTTCACCCTCAGGAAACCCCGGTTCTCCCCCCAGTTCCTGGATTGCCTGTTCCACCTCGGGGATGCCAAAGTACTTCTCAATGAGATTGTTGACTTCTTTTTCAGTTGCTTTCAAAGGTTCGATATCGAGCCCTGTGAGCAGTCTCAGGTCATCAATGGCAACAACGTTCAAGGGGTCAACCATTGCCACGAAAAGGCGTTTCCCTTCTTTCTTGATCGGGAATAATTTGTATTTCCGGATCACCTGCTCTGGAACAATCTTCAGAAGTTGGGGATCTGCTACTTCTCTTGGGCCTAGTTCCTCGATCTCAAGCACCTTGTTCAGTTCTTCTTCCGAAATCATCCCCAGCTTGACAAGAACCCGGCCCAGAAGCTCACCTGTCTTTGATTGCACCCGCAGAGCTTCATTTAATTGTTCTCTAGTAATTAGGCCCCTTTCAACAAGTCTTTCTCCGAGCAGCTTTCTCTTGGGCACCGCCATAACCTTACCTCTCAGAAGAAAAAATAGCTTTTGATTTTTTCGCCTGGTTTCTCCAGTTTTCCTGCAAGAGCACACTGGAAGATTAGAAGAAAACAGGTAAACAGCTTTGAGTATCTGATAGCTAGAGGATTAAAGATCTTCCAGTTCAAGCTGACCTGCCACCAACACCTTTTTTTTCTCCTTCTTCGCCCTGGTAGAAGCCAGGCTGGCCATGTTAAGCAAACAACGAAAAACACGCCCGGGGTTCTCTTCTGGCCGGGCAAAGCTCCTCCTGCCCCCCGCCACTCCCGCGGAAACAGTCACCCTAACGCCATGCGGCCAACTCGCTTCACTAAGGGCAGCTACCATCTGCCACGCTAGTTTCTCCGCTTCTTCCAGTGGTCTCACAGTTAAAACCACAAACTCATCGCCTGCGTAGCGACACAAAAAATCAGTTTCTTCCGTGATCAGGCCCTTTAAAATCCGGGCGACCTGCTGGAGGATCTCATCCCCAACCACATGACCAAACTCTTTGTTGATGATGCCAAAGTTATCTATATCAAGGAAGATGACTGCGATTTCCTTTCCCTCACCTAAAATCTCTGCCGCCTTTTCCTGAACAAATTCCGCCTTGTCTAAGCCAGTGAGGGGATCAAAGTGTTTGGCAAGCTCACTGAAAAGTTGAGATTTTGTAACAATTCCAACCAGTTTTTCCCCATCAACGACAATCAAGCGCTCAATAGCATGCTCTTCCATAAGCCTTTTCGCTTCCCATAGCGAACAATCTGGAGAGACAACAACCACATCCCTGCTCATAGCGTCACCAACGATCCTGTTAGGGTGAGAACTTCTGACATCTTTTGAAGTAATGATCCCAACGAGCTTTCCCTTCTCAACTACAGGCAGGCCACCTACTCGGAAGCGGTTCATCAGGACAACGGCTTGTTCCACACTATCGCTAGGAGCAACTGTTATTAGTTTTTTTGTCATAATCTTGCCCACGCTTAACATCACAAATCCACCGACCTGTTCACATGGATCACGATACTTACCTGAGCCTTTAACACTGAGTCTTTAGTCGCCACACGCTCACACTCTTCAAGGACGATCGGTAGTAGTTTCTCTTTTGGGAGAATCTTCAACAACGACTTCTTAATCACAAGGGCCTCGAAGATCTCGTGGTCGAGACGAATAATCTCGTAGTGCTGCGGTGATACTGCATCCACCATCTGCCTCACAGCCTCAGGCCCAATGGGAGCCTTCTTTCCCACCAAGAGCAGATCCTGCACTGGTGGAATTTCGAATTCAGATAGGCGGATCGTCATCTCTGCCCTGCGAATCGGCTCTGAAGTGTGGGCAAAAACGCCTTTTTGAGAAAAAATAGGAACCACCTCCGGTTTCCATAGACAATGGGTGTCAGCAAACACCTGGGCGCGAAATTTTTCTGCTCCTACTTGCTCAGAGCAGCCATGATCTCCTCGGGTTCGATGTCAGAAAAGATCTCAACCTGACCCAGAGCAAGGGGAAGAACGAAGCGGATCCTCCCTCTTTGCACCTTTTTGTCCTTTTTCATGATCTCCAGGAGTTCTTCACCGAATGCGGGAACTCCCGTAGGCAAGCCGGCTCGTTCCAAAAAGGAAACCAGGCGCTTTTTAAGCTCTGGCGCCAGCAGGCCTCTCCTCACGGCAATCGTAGCCGCAACAACCATACCAAGAGCAACGGCCTCCCCGTGCCTGTAGACCCGATATTCTGTGATCGCCTCGATGGCGTGACCGACAGTATGCCCGAAGTTGAGAATCGCCCGCAACCCCGCCTCCCTTTCATCTTTTTCCACAATTTCCGCTTTAATTGCACAGGAATTTCGAACGATTTTTGTCAGCACCTGCTGGTCAAGATCAAAGACCCCTTCCAAGTTCTTCTCCAAAAAACAGAAAAATCCTTCGTCCCAGATCACACCGTACTTGATCACTTCGGCCAGCCCAGCCCGCAGTTCTCTCCGGGGAAGAGTCCTCAATGTGGCGACATCAGTAAAAACAAGCCGGGGTTGGTAAAAGCACCCGATCATGTTTTTCCCTTTCGGGTGGTTGACACCAACTTTTCCCCCTACAGAGCTGTCAACCTGAGCCAGGAGAGTTGTTGGAACCTGAATGAAAGGAACGCCCCTCATGTAGGTCGCAGCAAAAAAACCGGCAAGGTCACCGATGACCCCACCTCCAAGAGCAACCACTGCGCTCTGGCGTTCAAGGCCATTCTCAAGAGCGTAGTCATACAACTCACCAACAGTCTCGAGTGACTTGTGCTCTTCTCCATCCGGCAGTTCCTTGTAAAGGACTTCGAAACCAGCCCCTTTGAGGGACGATACCACCTGTTCACCATAGAGGGGACCGACAACTTCATTGGTGATCACAAAAATTTTGGGAGAAAGCGAAAAAGGAAGCAAGACCCTACCGAACTCTCC
>DAINRC010000001.1:0-41300 GCA_036742135.1 Bacillota bacterium | reverse complement strand
AAGATCTCCGAGCCGATAAGAATCTCGTAACTGCGCTCCCCAAGGTTAACCTTCAAGCTTTCCACGATCCTTCACCTTCTCGATTTTCCAACCCCGCTCTTCGAGGAAGGAAACAATTTTTTCGACAACTTCTTCAAGGCTTAAAGAAGAGGTGTCGACCCTAAGGTCGCAATTCTGGTAGAATGGAGCACGAAATTCCAAAAGCTCCCGAATCCTTTCCAGCGGGTCTCGAGAACTAAACAAAAGGGGGCGTTCTTCACTTTTAAGCACCCTTGCGGCAATCACCTCAGGGGTGGCTTCCAGGAGGATGATCACCCCTCTTTCCCGGAGTTTCCTGATGTTTTCCGGATTTAGAACCACACCTCCACCTGTTGCGATCACGCAGTTTTCCCGCCCGGCGACTTCTTCAACCACTTTGCTCTCCTCAGCGCGAAAGTAATTTTCTCCATACCTGGCGAAGATCTCCGGGATTTTCAAGCCAGTTTTCTTTTCAATCTCTTCATCTGTATCAACGAAATCCATCTGCAGGCATCTGGCCAGATGACGCCCTACTGCAGATTTTCCTGTTCCCATGAAACCGGTTAACACAATGTTTTTTTTAGAACTTCCGGACATCATCGAGGTATTCCTTCCAGCGGTGACAGACTTCCTCAAAGGTGTCTCCACCAAACTTCTCGAGCACAGCAGAAGCGAGGACCCAAGCGACCATTGCTTCTCCAACGACAGCAGCAGCAGGAACAACGCAAACATCACTTCTCTCAAAAGCAGCATCTACAGGTTCCCTGGTGACGATATCAACACTGGGAAGAGGGCGGCGAAGAGTAGGGATCGGCTTGACTACAGCTCGGAGAACCAGAGGTTCCCCATTGGTGATCCCCCCCTCCAGTCCCCCTGCATTATTGGTGGTGCGGTAAAAGCCCTTCTCTGGGGAGTAATGAATGGGGTCATGATACTCCGAACCAGGGACCGCGGCTCCCCGAAAGCCCAGACCAATCTCCACACCCTTGACTGAAGGGATGCTCATGAGGGCAGCAGCAAGGAGAGTGTCCAGCCTGCGGTCCCAGTGGACATGAGAACCAAGCCCAGGAGGAATCCCCAGACCAACCACTTCAAAGACTCCGCCAAGAGTATCACCGTTTTCCTTTGCTTTGTTGATAGCTGCAACCATCTCCTGGGAAGCGCTATGGTCGGCGCAACGAACCGGTGATTCTTGGGCCCGTGCAGCTACTTCCTGGTAATCCCCAGTAGCTAACCTTGCCTCCACATTGCCAATCTGGACGACATGGCTGAAAACCTGACAGCCAAGGTTCTCCAGGAGGACCCTGGCAACAGCACCTGCAGCAACCCGGGCTGCTGTTTCCCTGGCACTTGCTCGCTCCAGAACATTGCGGAGATCGGAAAACCTGTATTTGATCCCCCCAGCAAGATCAGCATGTCCGGGGCGCGGTCTGGTAACCTTACGTTCCTCTTCCTTGCGGGGATCGATCCCTTCGACCTTTGGAGACATCACTTCTTTCCAGTTCACCCAGTCCAGGTTTCTAATAAAGAGGGCAAGAGGAGAACCGAGAGTCAAGCCTTTGCGCACACCTGAGAGGATCTCTACCCCATCTTTTTCGATCTGCATCCTCTGTCCGCGGCCGAAGGAACACTGGCGACGCGCCAACTGGTGATCGATGGCTTTTTTACTGAGAGGGATTCCCGCGGGTAAGCCCTCGATCACCACGACAAGTCCCGGCCCATGCGATTCTCCTGCCGTCAAGAAGCGAAGCATTGTTCCCCTTCCTCTTTTAAGTGATCCCTACATCACAGAGCCTGAATTCTCAAACTGTTTCTCCAGGATAGAGCGCATCAGAGACACGGGTGCCTTTTTTCCGGTCCATAGTTCAAAAGCAAGGGCACCCTGGTAGACAAGCATTCCCAAACCGCTCAGAACGCGACAACCGCGTTCAGCAGCAGCGGAAAGCAGGCGCGTCCGCGGGGGATTGTAAACAAGGTCGCACACCAAGACTTCCGGAGGCAGCAGTAAGGGATCGATCAAGGGCTCCTCACCGTGGTGAGGATACATCCCCACTGGTGAAGCGTGAACGAGCAGTTGAGCTTGCTCAAGAGCGTTCCTGACGAGTTTTGCTTCCAGCCCCGCACCGACTGCCTGACATCCCGTTTTTTCAGCAACATCCTGAGCCAGTGACCGGGCACGGGCAGGGGTTCTGTTGAAGATCCAGAGGAAATCTATCCCCCTCAAAGCGAGGGCAAAGGCCACTGCCCTTGCCGCTCCCCCAGCGCCCAAAAGCACCACCTTTTTCCTTTTAGGGTCAAAACCAGCTTCTTCCTGAAGGGATCTGATAAAACCGGCACCATCAGTGTTATAGCCGACTAACAAACCGTCCCTGTTGACAACCGTGTTGACGGCACCGATCAACTCTGCCTCTTTGTCCACTTCGTCAAGATAATCAAGTGCTTTTTCTTTGTGGGGTATGGTGATGTTCACCCCACCCATTCCGAGGGCACGGATCGATGCCACCGCTAGCGAGAGGTTCTCCTTTTTTACCTGAAAAGGCACATAACAGCAGGGAAGGCCATAAAAAGCAAAAGCAGCGTTCTGCATCAGCGGGGAAAGAGAGTGACTCACCGGATCACCGATCAGCCCGTAGACCTTTGTCTTACCGGTAATTACCATTAATCCAACTCCTCTCTTGAAGAGCCAGCATCCTTAACTCCCAATCGCTGGCGATCAGGAACAAGCGCAGGGCTCAATGCTTAAGGGACAGATGCTGAATAACCCATCTTTCTATTATTCGCACCAAGCGGGTCCCAATAAATTCCTTATCACTGATTGGAGGAACAAGAATTGTGTAGAGACCCAACCTGTTACCACCCAGGATGTCGGTGAAGATCTGGTCCCCAATCACTGCGGTCTCCTCGGGGCGGGTTTTCATGATTTCGAGGGCACGGCGGAAACTCTTGCGCCTTGGCTTCTGGGCGCGCGCTACAAAAGGTAGACCGAGCCTTTGGGCCACCTCTTCCACCCGGCGTGGGGAATTATTAGAAACAAGGCAGACCTGGAAACCTGCTTTACGCAATCTCATCAACCAGTCGACTGCTTCTTGAGAGAGCTCAGGGTTCTGCCATTCAGTGAGGGTATTGTCCAAGTCGACAATAACACCCCGGACCCCACCCTTTTGCAAATCCTCAAAAGAGATTTCGAATACGGAGCGATAAATTTTTTTGGGTTGTAGCAAGTGGAAGAACATTTCTCCTAGTGATCATCCTTTGTCACCGCGAAGTCTCCGGATCTTTTCATTAACTTGGGCAATCTCCTTTTCCAGTTCCTGTTTCCACTCCTCCAGTTGCATCTTGTATTCTTCCAGCATTTCGATTTCCTCTTCAACAGTTGGAAAAGAGCCATGCCTTCCCCAGAAAGGAGACATTCCCCAGCCAAAAGCAAACCCAAAAGGCCCACCAAACTTCCACCAGAATCCTCTACCAGCCACCTTTATCCCTCCCCAATTCTCGATTCAGATTTCTGTTCAGAGGGAAAATGGAAGCTTCCAAACTGGATCTCGCGGATTTCCGAAGTTTCCCTAAAAGGTGACAAGATGATGATTTTCTCCTGGCGGAAATCAACCCCCTTAATCACACCAAGGGAACGGGCAACTCCCCTCCCATCGATAAGTCCTACCAGAAGGCCCTCGAAGTAGTCTGGCTGGTACTGGGAAATCCGGCTCCTCCCCAAGCCCAAACCGGCGCGCAGCCAGGCTAGTTCTTCTTCATTCAATTGCTCTTCCGCTACCAACCAACTCTGTTCTGGACTGAATTCCATCCAAAGTATCTCCTTTCCTAGAGAACGCGAGATTTTCTCCTTCCAGTCCTTGTTTAGCGGTTGGCCACTCCCCAGAAAAGTGCGCGAAAAAACAATATTGTGAAAAGAAAACTCACAGAGGCTGCTTCCCTCAAAAAACCGGTACCAATTCTCCGCCCTCCGGCGTGCTCTTAAAGAAGCAGTTTTCGGGGTTACTGCCGGAGAAACCGAAAGCAGATGAACACTGCACTTTCCTTCCCACAGACGGGCGAGGCCCTCCAGCTCTCTTCGGCGCTGGAAGAAAACCACATGGTCAGGCCTCAACAGGTCGAGCTTATACTCTTTTAGGGTTCTCCCCAAGTTACCATGAACCAGACCTGTGGTGTCCACAATAACCCGCCCATTGTCCTGGCTCCCCAGGCCATTTAAAGCATATTCCACCATCTTCTTGGTTCCAACCACACAAGGAAGAAGATTCCCCCGAGGGCTGATGGCGCCGACGAAGTAGAAATGATCCATCGGGATCTCACTCAGTTCCTCCACAAGCTGGTCAGGGAAGCCGACACCGATGGTTCCTGGCGGGCCAATGCTCGACTGCCCCACATCAGCATCAACTACGGCACACTTCAACCCCGAATTCAACAGGTAGTTGACCAAAAATGCGGCGAAAGTGGTTTTCCCACTATCAACACCACCGACAATCACCGCAACCCGACCTTGTTCCGCAATTTTTGCAGCCACGGAAAACCACTGTTGAGGATAACAGACCTCACCCAACCTGCCAGCCTCTCCCTCGCATTTCTAACAACAATCTTAGCAGAATTTTTGACGTGGTCAAGCAAAAAATCCAGGCAGAGCTATCTGTCGTAAGACAACTCATCAAACAGCTTTTTGATTGCTTTCTTTTCGATTCTCGAGACATAGCTCCGGGAAATTCCCAGCACTTTGGCAATCTCCTGTTGTGTGCGCTGCAGCCCACTGAAGAGCCCGTATCTCATTTCGAGAACCTTGCGCTCCCTTTTGCTCAACTTCTTCATCTTCTCCAGGAGACTCTCCTCTTCAAACCGGTTCTCAACCATATCAGAAACTTCTTGTGCATCTGTCCCCAGGACGTCTATTAAGGTCACTTCGTTTAACTCCTCAAGTTATCGACATTTTCCCTCCTCCAAATGTGCCCGGGGCACGTCGGAGTTAAGGTAGCCGGGGAAGCCAGGCGAGAGAAGAAACCGATAGATGGATTGAGATAAAGAAATAATTAAACTGTTGTTTAAACTGTTGCCAAAAACCTTTCACCTGCCTACAGCTTGTCTAAAATAGGATCGTTTGTTTTTCATCCCTGTGAGTTGTAGCAGTTTACGATAGCCCTGTACAACATTCTCATTCGCTTCTGGCGTTCTTCTTCGGAAATCCTCGGCCGATAAACCCGAATTGAGGTGTTGCCAATCTGCACCTCAGAAACCAACTCTTGGTCACTGCTTCGGCCATTTTGTTCTCCTGGGCTTGGCTTCACCATGGAACCACCTGCTAATGATCTATTCAGCCAGACATCAAGGACAACCTTGAAAGCATATTTTTCATGTAGACAAAAATGGTATCGGAGCGGGTTGGCAGTGGCGGAAATCCCTATTGGCCTTCAGAGAGTGGCAGTCTACTTAAGAAAATCGCGGGCTGATTTAGAAGCCGAAGCCCGTGGTGAAGGAGAGACACTTGCCAAACACAAAAAAGCCCTCTTAGAGTTGGCTACTAGAAACAAGCTAAATATTGTCTCTATTCGAGAGGAAATTGCCAGTGGTGAACGTATCGATGATCGTCCGGAAATGCAGCGACTCTTAAAGGAAGTAGAAGCTGGGGAATATGAGGCTGTCCTCTGCATGGACCTCGACCGGCTGGGGCGCGGAGACATGATCGACCAAGGAAGGATCCTGGCAGCCTTTAAGCGTTCTTCAACCCTGATCATCACTCCCAGAAAAGTCTACAACCTCGCAGACGAGCTTGACGAAGAGTGGAGCGAAATAGAAGCCTTTCTTGCCCGCCGAGAGTTGAAGATCATTAAAAAGAGGCTCCAGCAGGGGCGGGTCATGGCTGTTAAAGAGGGAAAATTTATCGGTGCCCGCACACCATTTGGCTATGACAAAGGTCCAGACGATATTCTGGTGCCGAACAAAGATGCTGAGATTGTCCGCCTTATATTCAGCTTGTATGTTTACGGTGAAAATGGAAAGCAAATGGGAAGCACGAAGATTGCTCACCGCTTGAACCAAATGGGAATCAAGAGCCCGATCAGGGGGCACGCCTGGGATGCTTCTTCAGTGCTCTCTATTCTCAAGAACGAGGTTTACATCGGTCGGATCCAGTGGAAAAAGTCACTCCGCGACAGGAGCAAAAAAATCGGCCACTTGAGGCCACGTGAGGAATGGATTGATGTCCAGGGCAGACATCAACCAATTATAGAGGAACCTTTGTTCCAGGCCGCCCAAGAACTCAGAAAAAAAAGAAGCAAAGTGCCCACCAAAAAAACTCCTCAAAACCCTCTCGCAGGCCTCGTCGTCTGCGGCAAGTGCGGTCGCAAGATGGTGCTCCAGCAGGGACGAAAGGGAAAAGTGAAGATGATTAAGTGTGTTAATCCTGTCTGCAACAACAAATCATCTTTATTCCACTTCCTCGAAGAGCGGCTGCTCACCGCAATTCGCCAAGAACTTGCGCAATTAGAAATCAAAACAGAAATACTTGAACAGGAAATCGCCGCCACCCATACAGCACCACTGCTCTCCTCCACCCTGCTGAAAAAGCTAGAGAATCAGCTTGCTGAACTCCACAGACAAAAGTCACGGATTCAGGATTTCCTCGAACAAGGGATTTACGATGTTCCCACCTATCTGAGGCGCAGCGAAATAATTTCGGAAAGAATCAAAACAGTGGAGCAATTGATAGTTCAGGTGCAACAAGAGCTCTCCACCTCTGAAGAAGAGAAAAAAGCTGTTCCCCAAACGATCCCCACCATCCAGCACATCCTTGATGCTTACCATGCAACCGAAGATGTGGTGAAAAAAAATATGTTGCTCAAATCAATAATCAAGAAGGCAGTTTACCTCAAAGAAAAGGACGCCAGACTGGATAACTTTTTCTTAGATGTCTATCTCCTCGTTTGAAATTTCTTAAGCTTCAGCACTCACAGCGGCGGCGGATCTCAGCATAAAGTTTTTGCGGCTGGATTCCTGCAATGGCAAACCAAGCCCGCTCAGGTCCACCTTCGGCAGCGCGACGGAAAAATTCCTGGGCATCCCTTTGCAAAGCAGAATTAAACGGTTTCAAAGCATCGAGAGCAGCGCGCACGAGAACAGCAAACGCCAGTCTCCGATAAACAAAGTCGCTGTCCGGGATTGTGATTTCCACTCCGGAGCACCTCCTGGCTTCTCCTTCACCCTATCATTTGAGCCCTCTAATTATATTAAACTCCTACGAGACTCTTCTCTTCAAGCTTTTTGCATAATCCATTGAGCCCACTGTCTTTTGCAGACAACCCAAAGAAGTAAACTCATTACCATCTTTATCTACACCAATAGGTTCGTAAAGAGATACCTCTGTTTTGGTTTTTTTGGAAGCGCGCAAGCTCATCAGAATTTCATTTTCGATGCATTTCGCCGCATATGTGGCCAGTTTCGTTCCCTTGTTCTGATTGTAAGTATTAATTGCCTTGATCAGCCCAATCGTTCCGATGGAAATCAAATCCTCCTGCTCTTCCGGTGTGAGTTCAAACTTCTTAATGATGTGAGCAACAAGCCGCAAATTGCGCTCAATGAGAATGTTTCGTGCTTCTTCATCACCTTCTTCAAGACGCTGCAGGTAATATGCCTCCTCATCTTCAGAAAGAGGCTGAGGAAAAGCGTTGTTGTAGATGAATCCGAAAATAAAGAAAAGCGTAAATATAGAAAAACAACCCGAAAACCCCAACATCTTCTCTACCCCTATCGTGCCTGTTAGGCATGATCAGGAAAAAACATGTTAGCCACAACAGCTTCCCCACAAAAACTGATTACTCCAATTCTTCACAAAGAAACGGCAAAGTTAGGGCCTTGAACCCCTTAACAATAGGCAGATGAATTTTTCGGAGACAGTTGCCTTAAAATCATATGGAACACAAGCAAAAAAAGTGCATGTCTTCTGCTGGATCGCCTCCTTCGGCCTACCGTTTCTCCCACGCTAGGTTAAGCTGGGTCTTGATAGGTATGAGGAGCAGAGCAATCCTGCAAGGGTGAAAAAGTTGCATGGTCTGATGCTTTTGACCCATCCCAGCGTGGTAGCGGTAAGACACCGCGCCTTGTAAGCAACGGAGCCCTCCGGCAGCGGGAACGGTCGCGCTGCACCGGCACCCGTATAGGACACCGGCTTCTCCAGCTTAAAACCCCCTATTGAAGGTAGATTTGAGCAGCAGCATTATGTTCCTCAAGCGTGCGGCTGAAATAGTGAGACCCGTCACCACGGGAGACAAAATAGAGATAATCAACATGAGCGGGGTAGAGAACTGCCCTAATTGAAGCAAGGCCTGGGTTGGCAATCGGTCCAGGGGGAAGCCCATCATGGAGATAAGTGTTGTAGGGAGAATTCACGTGAAGGTCTTTATAGGTCAACCTCTCTTTTTGTTCCCCAAGAGCATAGAGAACGGTAGCACAGGATTCCAGGCGCATCCCTCGATGCAACCGATTCCAGAACACAGCAGCAATCAGTGGTCTTTCTTCATCTAGTTTTGCCTCTTTCTCCACCAGAGAGGCAAGGATGACCACTTCCCTAACAGTAAGCCCCAGTTCCTGGGCGCGTTTCTCCATTTCCGGAGTAAAAGCCGCGGCGAAGCGCTTCAACATCATGTCGACAATTTCCTCTTCTGAAGACCCGGCAGGAATCCGATAAGTGGCAGGAAAAAGAAAACCTTCCAGTCTCCCAGGACCGGCAGGAATACCCTCAAGAAAAGGGTAAGAAAAATTCCCAAAAGCGACCACTTCCTGGAAGCGTTGCTGATCAACAATCCCTTTCCTCGCAAGAAGTTCGCAGATCTGGGCCACAGTGAATCCCTCGGGGATGGTCACCTGGTGGTAAAACACCTTGCCGCTAGCAATTACTTTAATGATTTCCGGCAAACTCATTTTATTGCTGAGATGATATTCTCCGGCCTGAAGTTCTTTATCAATTCCTCGAAAACGTGCGTAAAAAACGAAAAAATCACTACTCCTTATAAGTCCTGACCTTTCAAGAACCTCACCTATATGCCTCGTGGAAGCACCTTCAGGGATCTTGACTAGAGCCACTTTTTCCTTCTCTGCATCACCTGCCACTGGTGCAAGGTTCATCTCAAGATAAAATTTTGCCCCCAGCACTAAACACCCTATCAGGAGAATGACCATTCCTATTGGCAATAAACGAAAATCATAAAAGCTTCTCAGGATCTTCTCGGGAAATGTCCTCATTGCCACTCAGCTTCTCCCCAATAACAAGATCAAACTGAGGAGTGACCAGTGCTTTACCTGACACCTGGATTTACCTCAATCGGGGAAACACCAACAACGATGCCAATCTCGCCCTATTCCCTTCAGGACATTTTAATCAGGTCACCTGTATGGACTCCTAGCTTCGCGGCTGCTGAGCCGTCTTTTAGAGAAACCTCCAGGGTTCCCGCGGAGCCCGTAATCGCAAAGAGCACTCCCTCAGGAGCTTCCGCATAAGTCCGGAAACAAGGTAAAGTTCCCTTAAACACCGTTGTTCCCAAGCGGGTAACTTCAACCTCATAACCAGAAGCGTGCCGCAAAGGAGGAAGGTTGGTTACAATATTCCCGAACCTGTCAATGGTCACAATCTCCCCCCACCTACCCTGGCGATAAAAAACGAGGGAGGCTTTCATTGTGGTAGGAACACCAAGCTCCTTCAGCAATGCCCCTTGCGCCAGTCTGGCAGCTGCGGGAGCGAAAACATCTCTCCCGTGGAAGGTGGGACTTGCTTCCGGAGCAACCGGTAAAGCAACAGCCTCAAGGCACTTGTCCTCCTCTACTGCAGGATAGAGGAGACCATTGTCCGGGCCTACGAAAAAGTAATGTGAAGTCCTTACCGCCAGACAGGCCCGTTCACTCCCTACACCTGGGTCGACAACAGCTAAAAAGATCGCTTCTGGTGGAAAGTAGCGATAAGACTGGAGCAGAAGCCAGGCACCTTCTCTAATATTCTGAGGAGCAACCTCGTGAGTCAGATCAACAATTCTCGCCTGGGGATGGAGCCGATAGATCACGCCTTTCATAACTCCTGCATAAATCCCACTTCCAAAGTCGGTCAATAGCACGATTAACCGGTTCATCGACTCACCCCAACCTGGCCTTGCATCTCTCTTTGAAGAGACGTAGAGGTTCCAGATTCCTCTTCTTGCCCCTGCCCTTCCTCCTCTGCTGGGGTTTCTTCTCGGGGATTTTGCTCAGGAGGCAGCAGAGGCGAAAGGAGCTCTTCATGAGGTGCAGGAGGAGCAGGCGCTTTGGGAACAGGCATTGTCCCTACCCGCACAACTTTGTTGAGGGGGTTATAAAGGTCTCGGGAAACGAGTTGCTTCTCAATTTTTCCTCCTTTGTTCAGGTAGCGGTAAACACGAACTTTATAACCTTTGCTGCCCTCCTGCTCGACTACTGTTTTCCCCTGATAAAGGTTGGCATCCTCTTTCGTAATTACCTTTGGCTCGAGAACTTCGTCAACAACAACCTCCAGCCGGGCATTTTTCTTTTCTTCTGTGTTGCCAAAAATTTTCACTGTAAGTGCTCCCCCGCGCACCTGGGTCCGGATCAGCAGGTAGCCACTAGTGTTATTCCTGAACTTCAGATCCCTCCACCCATAGACAACGGTTGCGTCTCTTCCCAGAGGAACATACGAAACAGGTAAGGAGTGGTTGCTTCTTTCCACAATCTCCAGACCCGCAAGCAAAACTGCATTATACAGGGTCGAAGAGACTTGACAGACACCACCTCCGATACCAGGGACGAATTCGTCACGGGAAACAATTAAGGCCTCTTTGTAGCCTTTTTCCTTGCTCCTCGGTCCCACAACGCGGTTAAAAGAAAAAACCTCACCTGGTTTGACAAACTGGTTGTCGAGAGCGTCAGCAGCCACGTGGATGTTGTAGGTTCTGTTGACATTGTTCACATCAAAGTAAGTGGTGTATGATGACAGCAATCCGCGGATCTTCATCCTCTTGATGTATTCCGCAGTTATGCGTGGCTGCTGTTCCTTGAGTTGCAAGATCACCTGGGAAACAGAGGAACTGCGGAGATTTTCCAGAAGCTTCAGTGATGCCTCGACATCAAGGACCGTTCCTGGTTTGCCGGGAACAACTACAACCTCATCCTTATCATTGATCCGCAGAGAAGCATCTTCAGGCAAAGTGATGGACTCTCGGGCCAGTCCTTCAAGGACAGAAGTGGCTTTCTTTTTGTCCAGGACAGGAACTAAAGGCAAATTCACTGTTCCCCAAAAAACTCTTTCCAGTTCCAGCAGGCGTGACCACAGTGATCCGCGGCGACCCAGTTGATAGGCCTGTTCTACTACTTTCTCCACGCTGAGCTGATACCCCAGATCGCGGCGCTTCAGATGCCACACCTGTTCTCCCAAAACAATAGTCACGGGAGCAGACAAAAGCTCCTCCTGAACTGGCATTAAACGCTCGAGTGCCTGCTCCCTGGTAAAGCCTCCCACACTGATATTTCCGATTTTTACTCCTGGGAAAATTTTGTCCTGCCAGGACCAAGCCCAAGCAATAATCCCAATACCAAGTGTCAACAACAAAGAAACAAAAACAAAGAGGATTAACTTCCAAGAAGTCCTGAAAGACTCCTCACACCTCATCCTCGTCCTCTAGCATCTCCTGCCAGGTGTCAGCCACCTGCTCCCACTCTTCATCATCTTCAATTTCGCAAAGAATCTCATTACCATCTTCATCTACATCAAATCTTAATATAATTGCTTCATCTTCATCAACAGGCTGAAGAATAGCGTACTCCTTCCCAGCAACCTTGACAACATCAATGAGATTGAATTCATGCTCCTGACCTTCCTCATCAGTGAGGATTACGGTAGATTCACCATTGTTGTGAAAACTCACTTACATCCACCTCCAGATTTTTATTTTCAACTAAAAATCATTATTTCCCAATACTTCCACCTTATTCACAAGTGTTCCTCTTTTCCCTTTCTCTCTCCCTTTGAAGATACCCTTCCAAAATCCAGCAGGCGGCTACTTTGTCGATGACTTTTTTCCTCTTGCCTCTGCTAAGGTCGCCTTCGAGGAGAATTCTCTCAGCGGCAACCGTAGAGAGGCGTTCATCCCAGAAGGAGACTGCTACCCCTAAGCACTCCTCAATTTTTTTTCCAAAGGCAACGACCTCTTCTCCCTGATCACCAAGCCTGCCATCCATATGCAAAGGAAGACCCACAACGACCCTTTGCACATGGTACTTTTCCACCAGGTTTCCAATTGCCTTCAGGTCCTCCTGTAAACCCCGGCGTCGGATCGTTCCCAGACTTTGAGCCGTAAGGCCCAGGGGGTCGCTAACAGCCACACCTATGGTCTTTGTCCCCACATCAAGCCCCAACACCCGCTTCTCCATATAAAATCAGAACACCCTAATGCAAAAATTAGGACAGGCTGCGGCGCAGTAGCCGCATAAGACACAAAGTTCTTCCTTAACCCGTGCTTTCCCTCTACAATCAACAAAGAGGGCCTTTTGGGAACAGGCCTGAACACATTCGCCACAACCTTGACACCAGTCTTCAATGTGGAGTTTGGGCTTTTTCCTGAAAACAGCACTCTTCAGCTTCTCAGGAACCGGCAACCCCGAGGCTACCAAAACATTATATTCCACTTCCTCGCGGGATTTCATCCCCACAGCGACAGAAGCTGCTACTTCCTGGCTGAAAGCAAATTTCAAAGCAGTATCCACATCATTTATCAGGTTTCCTCCCCCCAGCGGCTTCATCAAGTAAATTCCCTTTCCAGCAGCACTTGCTTCCTCAATTGCCGCAAGCATTTCTTCAACAGTTCCATCACTAATTCCCAACCCCTTGTAATTCAGCAGTGGGTGAATCACCTCGATCTCCGGGACAGAAGTTGCCGCTTTGACCCCAGCTACATGATGGGTAGAAATGCCCAGTGCTTTGATGATCCCCTTAGCCTTCGCCTCAACGAGGTATTCTAAAGCTCCCTGGTGACCCTTCAAGGTCAACTCTGATTCCTGCTCGTGGAGGAGAAAAATATCAACGACATCTCTGTTAAGCTCGCGACGTGCCCTTTCCACACTCTGCCTCATCTCTTCGTAGGTTACAGCATAGGATTTCGAGGCGATCACCAGGTCTTCTCCTTTGACTTCGCCGAGGAGCTGCCTTAAATAGGGATAGGTTCCGTAAAGCTCAGCAGTGTCAAAAAAATTGACCCCCTTATCGACAGCGTATCTCATGATCGAAACACCCTCTGCAAGAGGCAGGTGTGCCTGAAGGGGGCCAATCGTGAGAACACCAAAGCACAGCCTAGAAACCCTGATCCCTGTTTTGCCGAGCAAGCGGTATTCCACCGGAGATCGCCTCTTCTACTACTCCTTACCAAGATAACTCTTGATCAGTTCTTCCAGGATTTCGTCTCGCTCCAGCTTCCTGATCAGGTTGCGGGCGTTTTTGTAGCTAGTAATATACGCCGGGTCGCCTGAAAGCAAATACCCAACCAACTGGCTGACAGGATTGTACCCCTTCTCTTGTAAAGCCTGATACACTGACTCCAGAATCTCCCTCGTGAGTGACTTCTTTTCACCTTTCAAATGGAAGGTCATTGTTTTTTCCAAATCATCACCGGGCATCGGAGCCACCCCCGACTCTCTCACTTCTCCTTAAACTTTGATTCTGCAACGAAGCAAGCATTCCCTCCTTAGACGCA
Source organism: Bacillota bacterium (assembly GCA_036742135.1). GTDB lineage: Bacteria > Bacillota > DSM-12270 > Thermacetogeniales > Thermacetogeniaceae > 50-218. The sequence goes on along the minus strand of DAINRC010000001.1, from coordinate 27,558 downwards.
AAAAATCTACCTCTTCTCCAATTGGTGGCGGACGATCTCCTCGCCTTTGCGCAAAGCTTCGTCGAGAAGTGAAGGATCCCTGCCTCCTGCCTGAGCCATTTCCGGCCTGCCACCTCCCCCACCCCCGGCTACTTTGGCCACCTCACTGATAATCTTGCCAGCGTGGAGGCCCAAAGCCACCAGATCCCTGGTAACAAAGCTGACAAAACCTACCTTTCCGTTAAAGGAGCTGCCAAGGATGATCACCCCAGAGCCCAATTTTTCTTTCAGCAAATCCCCAAGGGAGCGGAGGCTCTCCATATCAGGAACCTCCACATTTGCTGCCAGAAACTTGATTCCCTCAACCTCTACCACCTTCGACAGAATGGAGTCCACCTCAGTATGCAGCAGCTTGCGGCGCAGTTCCGCAATCTCCTTCTCACACTTCTGCAGCTGTTTCTGCAACTGCAGCACCCTGTCCAGCAAGCGGTCGGGGGTGGTTTTTAAGACCTCGGAAATCTGGTTTAACAACTCACTTTGCTGGTCCCAGTAATCAAGCAGGGCTTCGCCCGTTACTGCTTCGATCCTGCGCACTCCTGTCCCGATCCCGGTTTCGCTAAGGATCTTCAAAAAGCCGATCTCGCTCGTGTGCCGCACATGGGTTCCCCCGCAAAGCTCTTTACTAAAGTCTCCGATCTCCACGACCCGCACCTGGTCGCCATACTTTTCCCCAAAAAGGGCGAGGGCACCACCGGCAATTGCCTTCTCTCGCTCGAGGACATAAGTCTTAACCAAAAGGTCTTCCAAAATCTTTCGGTTGACGAGGTCTTCCACCTGCTGTAATTCTTCCCTGGTAAGGGGGGCAAAATGGGAAAAATCGAAGCGCAGACGGTCAGCAGCTACGAGTGAGCCCATCTGCTGAACATGCTCCCCTAAGACAGTGCGTAGTGCCTGGTGCAGGAGGTGAGTTGCAGTATGGTTGCGCGCCGTTGCCATGCGGAGCTTTTCATCAACCTGGGCGAAAACAAGGTCACCTTTGCGAATGATTCCCCGGTTCACGCGCCCCTGGTGGATGATCAAGCCTTCTTCTATCTGCTGGGTATCTTCAACTAGAACTTCCCCTTCAGGACCACTTATAGTGCCTTTGTCACCAACTTGTCCCCCTCCCTCGGGATAGAAGGGGGTGACATCAAGCAGAACTTGCACAGCTTCACCCTCAGTGGCTTCTTCCACTTCTCTTTCACCTTTGACAAGGGCGCGCACCTGTGACCTCGTGGCAAGGCAGGAATATCCTTGAAAATCGATATCTTCTTCCCTGAACGCAGACCAAACGGGAGAAAGAGTGAAAGAGCTTACCTCCAGTCGGGCGGCACGGGCCCGCTCACGCTGTTTCTCCATCTCTCCTTGGAAGCCTGCCAGATCTACGCTGAGACCATGTTCTCCGAGAATCTCCTGCGTCAGTTCCAGCGGGAAACCAAAGGTATCGTAAAGACGAAAAGCCACTTCACCTGGCAACACCGTTTCCTTTTTTTCTTTCAGTTTTTCTAGATACTCCTGAAGGATCTGCAGCCCTTGTTCCAGGGTTTCACTGAAGCGTGATTCTTCCAAAGAAACGATCTTTTGAATGTATTCCTCTCTCTCCTTCAACTCCCTGTAAGGGTCCTGGTAGAGTTCGATCACCTTCCTAGTGACCCTGTTTAAAAATTGACCCTCAATGCCCAAGAGCTTGCCATAGCGAACAGCCCTCCGCAGGATCCTGCGCAAGACATAGCCTCTTCCTTCATTTGCAGGAAGGACACCGTCAGCAATCAAAAAAGTAACTGCACGGCTGTGGTCAGCGATAACCTTTAAAGCCACATCACTGTCTTGGTCATCTCCGTAACCGACACCAGCAAAAGAAGAAACCTCTTTGATTAAGGGAAACAGGAGATCAGTTTCAAAGTTGGATTCTACTCCCTGCACCACTGAAGTTATTCTCTCCAGCCCCATACCGGTGTCAATGTTCTTTTGAGGCAATGGTGACAAGCTTCCGCTTTCATCCCTGTTGAATTCCATGAACACCAAGTTCCAAATTTCGAGGAACCTGTCACAATCACAGGCAACTCCACAATTTGGTGAACCACAGCCTCGTTCTGGCCCCAGATCGATGTGAATTTCCGAACAGGGACCACACGGACCTACAGGACCAGCAGCCCAAAAATTCGTTTCCTCACCAAGGGAGACTACCCGTTCTGGAGGCACTCCGATTCCCTTCGTCCAAATTTCCTTCGCCTCATGGTCATCCTTGTAAACGGTGATCCACAGGTCTTTTGGAGATAAACCGAGGTCTTTGGTAAGGTACTCCCAGGCCCAGGCGATAGCTTCTTTCTTGAAGTAGTCGCCAAAAGAAAAATTTCCCAGCATCTCGAAAAAGGTATGATGGCGAGCCGTTTTTCCTACTGACTCAAGGTCGGGTGTTCGCAGACACTTTTGAACTGTGGTGATCCGCGTTTTCGGTGGTTTGGCCTTCCCGAGGAAAAAAGGCTTAAAAGGAACCATTCCCGCCACGGTCAGTAAGAGGGTTGGGTCGTCCTTGGGAATGAGGGAGGCACTGGGAAGAACTAGATGGTCACGCTGGGCAAAAAAATTGAGAAATTTCTTGCGCAGTTCGGCACCACTCAGCAAGATTTTACACTCCTCGGTTCAAACCAGGGATTTTTTGCCCATTCATTATACTGAAGATTTCAAAACTTGTCAATCAAGCCGAACAATGGAGATTACACAAGTTTTGACCAGATAAATCGGGCCACAAGCCGAATAACCCCGGCGAAAGGCACTGCTAGAATTACTCCCAAGGGACCAAAAAGGTAGCCTCCGGCAAACAGCACGAAAACCACCACCAGTGGGTGAAGCCCGATCCGCTCCCCCATCAGCCGGGGAACGAGGACACTGCTCTCAATTTGCTGGGCAAGCAGATAAACCCCCAGCATCAAAATGCCTTTAAGCTTGCTATCAGCTAGGGCGAAACCGACCACGGGGATAGCAGCAACAACCGGCCCAAAAATCGGAATCAGGTCTGCGACTGCGGTAAACAGCCCGATGATGATGGAAAAAGGCAAACCAATAATAGCTGCTCCCAGACCTGTGAGCACTCCCACAATTGAAGAGATAAGCAAATGGCCGTGAAGAAAGTTGCTGAAAATCAGGTCGGCCTCACGGAGGAAAAAGACGACCTCACTGCGGCAACCCGGAGGTAAGGCAGCCAGAAAACGCTTTTTCAGGTAGTCAAGGTCCCGGAGCAGGTAATAGGAAAGAAAAGGGGCAAGCAGGAAGCTGGGAAAAAGAGAAATCAAACCCAAAATACCCTCCACAAATCTGCGCATTCCCAGAAGCAGGTTGTTCCTGACTCTTCCCAGGGTCTCCCGCAAAACCTGGCGCACTTCTTCAGGAAGGAAAGCTCTTTCAAAGAGGTGTTCACAAACTCCCTGAATCTGATTCCAGTTCTCGGTGTAAGCAGGAAGAATCTTCCCGAAGCTCTTTGCTTCCCTAAAGAGGGCCGGAATGAACAAAGACAAAAAAAGACCTGTCAGCACCACCCCAGCGGCGTAAACGGTAAGGATCGCCTTGATCCGCGGAACACCCCTTTCTTCCAGGCTTCTAACTAGAGGATAGATGAGGTAGGTCAAAAAAGCGGCGATCCCGAAAGGAACGAAAACCGACCGCAAACAATAAAAAAAAACCGCTAGGAAGAGGCCAACAAGGACAAAAAAGAGGAAACGCAAGAACCGCTGCACAGGAAGTACCCCCTAATGACGACGCAGCACTCCCATCATTCCCCGAGAAATCCCTCGAAGAACTTTCTTTGAGCGCTCCTGCAGCTTCCTCGATTCTGCCGGATTTCTCCAGTCGCTTTTCTGACGCCGGGCAAACAACATCCCCAGCATCGCTCCCACAAACCCTCCGGTAACCAATCCGGTAAAGTAGTCTCGTTTCATTATCCTACCTCCTCAAAAGTAACCTTTCCCGTGGTCGAGAGCAACGAGGCTGCCGTCTTCTTCGATTTCGAAAACCTCTCCACTCCGAACCGTAAACTCGATAAAGCACGACCAGCAGTAGTAATGATCAGCCCCCACCTTACCAACTTGCTTGCTCTTACAGATCGGACACTGCATAACTTTCACCTCCACTATCGACGATAACCGCTTCCTCTCCCCAGTTAAGCACACGAAAAGGTTCTACTACTCTTCTTCCTGAGAGCAGATCATCAACGATCCCTGCTGAAATCTCATATCCGAGCAGCTCCCCTCCCGAAACCTCAACAACCACGTCCTCGAAGGTCCCCAGGTTATTACCCTCAGGAGTGATTACTAGAAAACCGGCTCGCTCTTTCACCCTAAAACCGTTTTCTGGAGGGAGATCATCAGAGTCCCTGCCAGAATTAAGGATTACGGCGTCGTGCCCAACCGCGGCTACTTCCTGAAAAGAAACCAGCTTCTGCTTCGGTTTTACCCCAGAACCTTCCAGAAGCAGGTGGGTCAATCGGTGGGCTTGGGGATCACAAATCAGGTCGACAACGATTCCTACCTCTTTACCTGTTGCCAGGTTAATCGCCGGAAGCCCGATAATTTCCCGGCCTCTGCGCAAAACACTTCAGCTCCCTCTGGGAAATTCGCAAGATAGCATTTTTAGTATTACCTGTTAAAAACAAAAAATACACCCCAAAGGGTGCAACACTATTTTAACCTCTTTGCGATGAACCCGCCTCCAAGGACAAGATCGCTATCATAAAAGACAACTGCCTGACCAGGTGTAACAGCTCTCTGGGGGCTGAGAAACCTCACCTCTACCCTGCTGTTTTCTTTTGGGTGAAGCAAAGCAGGCACTGCAGGTGTTGTGTAGCGGATCTTTACATCAGCTTCCATGACCTCAGTAAGGTTTTCCAAAGCGATGAAATTAACTTCTTCAGCTATCAACCCTGCAGCATATAATTGCTCCCTTTTTCCCACAATAAGGGCATTTCTCGTATAGTCAATGTCAACTACATAAGCAGGATAACCCAAAGACAAGCCGAGACCGCGGCGCTGACCGATGGTGTAGAAGGCCAGACCCTCATGTTCGCCTACGATGTTTCCCTCGAGGTCGTAAATAGGGCCGGGCTTCACTGCATTTGGTTCCCTAGTCATCAGAAAACTGCGATAATCATGATCAGGTATAAAACAGATCTCTCTACTTTCTTTTCGCTCGGCAACAGGAATTCCCGCTTCCCTGGCGATCTGACGGACCTCGGACTTGGTTCTGCCCCCTAATGGGAAAAGGATGTGAGGCATCTGCTCTTGCCTCAGCATAAAGAGGAAGTAGCTCTGATCTCTTTTGCCATCGATGCCCTTCTTCAACAACCACCTTTCTCTCTCCTGGCAGAACTCCACCCTAGCATAGTGCCCAGTAGCCAGATAGCTGGCGCCTAAAGAAAGAGCCTTTTCCAGCATAAAGCCGAACTTGATGTAAAAGTTGCAGACGACACAGGGATTCGGAGTGCGCCCGCTCAAATACTCCTTACAAAAGTAAGAAATTACTCTCTTTTCGAACAACTCTGCAGGATCCCACAAATAGTGAGGAATCCCCAGTTTTTCGGATACCCGAAAAGCGTCTTCAGGATTACAACCAGGTATCTTCAAAGTAACTCCAACAAGGTGATAGCCTTCTTGCTGCAGTAAATAAGCAGCGACCGCACTGTCAACACCACCACTCAAGGCCACGAAGACCGTTTTCTGCACCGATTTATCTCACTCCACAAAACAGATCACTCGATTAATGGTGACATTTGCCTTAGTTCAGCAACAACACCAGGAAGAACATCGAGCACGTAATCAATGTCTTCATCAGTATTTGTCCGGCCCACGGCCATTCTCAGAGTCCCCTGGGCAAGCTCAGGATCAACACCAATCGCCAGCAAAACATGAGAGGACGCGAGTTCACCCGAACTGCAGGCCGAGCCTTTGGAAACAGCAATTCCCAGGAGATCCAACCTCAGGAGCAAAGACTCACCTTCAACCCCGGCAAAACTGAAGTTTGCGTTATTGGGCAGCCGCCTCACTGGGTGCCCATTGAGTTTCACATCGGGAACCAGCCTCTGAACGCCCTGGATCAATTTGTCTCGGAGCCCTTCCAAGCGCACCCTTTCACTTGCCAGTTCCCTTCTGGCAATTTCCGCAGCTTTACCGAAACCAACGATTCCTGGAAGATTCTCGGTTCCCGGCCTCAACCTCCTTTCCTGGCCACCACCGTGGAAAACAGCAGCAAAATGCGTGCCCTCCCTTATATAGAGAGCACCAACCCCCTTGGGTCCATAGATCTTGTGCCCTGAAAGAGAAAGAAGGTCAACACCCAACTTGTCGACATCAAGAGGAACATGGCCAACACTGGCGACAGCATCAGTATGGAAGGGAACTTCATACTCCCTCGCAATCAAACTTATTTCCTCAATGGGCTGGATCGTCCCAATCTCGTTGTTGGAGTGCATGATAGTAATGAGTATGGTTTCTCTCTTTATCGCCTTTCTCACATCATCAGGATCAACAAGCCCGTTCCCATCAACAGGAAGAAAAGTAACCTCAAACCCGCTGGTGCCCAGAAATTTGCACGTGTGGAGCACTGAGTGGTGTTCGATTGCAGAAGTAATGATGTGGTTGCCTTTGCCTCGGTTGGCATAGACAGTTCCTAAAATCGCCAGATTGTTCGATTCCGTACCTCCACTGGTGAAAATGATCTCTTCTGGGGAAGCATTAATCAGGGAGGCTACCCTCTTCCTCGCCTGTTCCAGATACTCCTTGGCCTTTCTACCGAATGAATGAAGGCTGGAGGGATTCCCGAAGCACTCTTCCAGAACCAAACGCATCTCCGAAAAAACTTGTGGATGAACAGGTGTCGTCGCCGCGTGGTCAAGATAGACCTTACGCATCAAAATTCACCCCCCGCAGTTGCTTAAGATACTCCTTAATCTTCCTTTCGTGACCACGGTCCGACGGCTGATAATATCTTCTGCCCTTCAGAAGATCGGGAAGATACTGCTGCGTAACATACCCCTCTGGGTAATCATGAGGATAGAGGTAGCCTCTGCCTCTGCCGAGAACCTTGGCCCCAGGGTAACTGCTGTCCCGAAGGTGGTTGGGCACCGTCCCGGGGTTTTCCTTCTCGAGGTCATCCAATGCCTTTTTGAGAGCCACATAAGCCCGGTTGCTTTTGGGGGCACAAGCGATGTAAAGCGCAGCTTCAGCTAGAAGCAACTGAGCCTCAGGCATTCCCACGTAATCAACTCCCTGGGCAGCTGCAGTTGCCACAACGAGAGCCTGCGGATCAGCAAGACCGACATCCTCAGCCGCACAGATGATGATCCGTCGGGCAATCAGGCGGGGGTCTTCTCCCGCCTGGAGCATCCTCGCCAGCCAGTGGAGAGCAGCATCGGGGTCAGATCCCCGCATTGACTTGATAAAAGCTGAAAGCACATCGTAGTGCTGGTCACCGTCTCGATCGTAGAGAACAATCTTCTTCTGGATAGCTGCAGCAACAGCTTCCTGATCAATGCAGAGGACTCCGCCAGGGTCTCGTTTTCCGAGACCAAGGGAGGCTTCGAGGGAGTTGAGCAAAACCCGGGCATCTCCCCCAGCAGAGCGAACCAAAAATTCCCGAGCTTCAGGAGTAACCTCGACTTGCAGTTTCCCCAATCCCCGCTCCCGGTCACTTAGGGCAATATCCAAGATCCTGTGGAGGTGCTTTTCTTCCAGAGGGTAGAAGGGAAGAACCCTTGTCCTCGAGAGAAGAGGAGCATTGATTTCGAAAAACGGGTTTTCGGTAGTTGCTCCGATCAAAATGATAACTCCCTGCTCAACTGCAGGAAGAAGAATATCCTGTTGGGCCTTATTGAAACGGTGGATCTCATCGATAAAGAGAATGGTCTGCTTTCCAAAGAACCTCAGAGTGTCCTGGGCTTCCTGGAGGACCTTGCGAATTTCCCCCACACCTGTGCTGCTAGCATCCACCTGGATGAAGCGAGACTTCGTCATCCTGGCAATGATTCCTGCCAGGCTTGTCTTCCCCGTCCCTGGAGGGCCGTAAAAAATCGCCGGAGGGAACTTGTCTTCAGTAACTGCCTGGTAAATGATGCGCCCGGGTGCAGTAAGATGCTCCTGACCGACAAATTCCTCAAGAGACCGAGGGCGAAGCCGGTAAGCAAGAGGAGCTTTCTGTCTCATGAAAAACACCCTCTAGGGGTTTAGGTTGCTTCATTAATCATCTTCACCAGCTCTTCCTTTGGTCGTAAACCAACGATCCTGCTGACTTCCTGGCCATCACGGAATAAAATCAAGGTGGGGATGCTCATGATCCCGAATTGTTCGGCAAGCTGCCTGTTTTCATCAACATTGACCTTACCCACAATAACCTTCCCTTCCATTTCTACAGCCAACTCTTCCAGAACCGGAGCAAGCATCAGACAAGGGCCACACCAACTCGCCCAGAAATCCACAAGAACGGGAAGAGCAGAGTTGCTAATCTTTTCAGAAAAGTTTTCACTGGTTAGTTCGATTACATTCGCGGACATCAAAAACTCCCCTTTCGTAACTTTTCAACTTTCGCAGGCAACCGCACTTTAATCTTATCCTAGCACATTTTTTTCGTCAAGAAACCAGAAAAAGCCCCTGGCTTTTTCGGGGGCACTTCTGGCGGAGGAAGAATCTCTGGCTGATCGGTATTTGGAGGAAAAGGAGGGATCTCAGGCTGAGGTAGTTCATGGTCATCAGACTCCGGCCGCATGATGCGCAGTTGCAGCAGCAATTTCATTTTCAATTCACCTCAAGAATTAATATTCCTGATCATCTCCTTCTTTATGCAAGCCTTTGTTCTTCTCACTGAATTCCTTTTGGCAAGCAGTGTGATGCCGTAGCCCGAAAAAAGAGGCTTCTTCGGGCCGTTTAAAATCCCTCCTGAGGACCCATTCGCTCTTACTCGCCTCTCGGCGAACCTGCTGGTAGACCTGCATCGTCTTCAAAGCAATCTCCGACCAGCGATATTCAAGGGCACAGCGGCGACCCTGTTCGCCTACCTGATGAGCCACCTCTTCACTTCCTAACACTTGTTTAATCACGGCAGCAAGTGCTGTAGAGTCACCCGGAGGAACCCTCCAGCCATTAACTCCATTGGTAACGATTTCGCGAAACCCCCCAACATCGGAGACCACGACAGGAGTCCCTGCAGCCATTGCTTCCAAAGCAACGATCCCAAAGGGTTCGTAAAAGCTGGGAAACACTGCAAGCGCAGCTTCCTGATACAGTTGGTCACGCAAGTGGTCATCAAGATATCCTAGAAAGACTACATAGTTTTCTACACCCAACCTCCTGGCCAGTTCCTGCAACTCTTGGCTATAAGAGCCCCTGCCTCCAATAATGAACCTCGTTTTCGGAAAATCGGAAATCACTTGGGGAACAGCCTCAATCAGAGTCTGGACACCTTTTTCGGGAACCAGGCGCCCGATGAAAAAGACCAGCTTTTCCCCCTCTGGCGCCAGCATCTGCCGGAGTTCTTCTGGCAGAGAACCCTTCTTCTGGAATCGCTCTGCATCAATACCATTAGGAATCACATCAATCTTATCTTCAGGAACCTGGAAAATTTTTCTGAGTTCTTCTTTCATGAATTGGCTGCAGCAAATAACTCTCCAGGCCTCATAAGTCAGCCACCACTCAAGATGATGGATCCTCTCTTGCAAAGGAGTAAAGATTCCCCGGTTACGCCCATATTCAGTAGCATGAATAGTTACCACCAAAGGAATCCTGTGATTCTGTTTCAGAGAAACGGCAGCGTAAGCAACCAGCCAATCATGAGCATGAATGAGGTTGATCTCTGGCTCTTCCCGGAGCAACTCCCCTCCATAAGCAGCAAGAACTGTATTAAAGTGGAAGACCCAGTCGAGAAAATCGTGTATATCTTCGGCATCAACGCGCACCCGGTGGATCCGGAGCAACCCGTTTTGGGAAAAAGTGGGGGCACCAGGAACCCACGGGGCAATCACATCAACTGCTTCCCCTGCTTCAGCAAGTGCCTGGGTCAGCCCAGCAACATGCCTGCTTAACCCCCCAATGGAACGTGGTGGGAACTCCCAAGTCAACACGAGCACCCTTCCCTTTGAGGGACGCGGCACGAGAACTTCATTTTCAGCACTTTTCTTGATTTTGTCCGCATAAACCCGGTAATCGAGACAGGGGAAAATTGGGTCCAACCACTCAATGAACTCGAGCATCTCTTGATCCAGATCATTGTTGCGGATCTGGTGATAAAGAAGAGTAAACCTCCCCAGATGGTCTTTGACCCGCTGCCTGGCATACTCTACAACAGTTCCTGCATGCATAATAAATGCCCAATCACTGCTCTGGGCAAGCAGCAACTCCCTGGCTGCCTGGTTAAGGGCGCGGCGCTGAAGACCGTAGGAATCAGGATAGCTTTTCGCCAGTTCTACCATGCGTTTTTCAGCAAGGTGGAGGTGACGGTAGATCCAGTCATTGGCAGGACCGAGCCATACCTCATGGTAGCCCCCAAGACCCCAACTTGACTCAGGGAGCTCCGCCTGCTGCAGTTGCCAACTTTTGTTCCTCGCTTCTTCTAAGTAATCAGAAGGCGTTGTTAAGCTAAAGGTTTGCTGCAGGGGAATTCTCCTGATCAACTCCCCAAGCCACAGGGGTCCTTCAAACCACCAGTGTCCAAAAAGCTCGGCATCGTAGGGTGCCACAATGATCGGCTTTTTTGGAGAGAGGCGTGAGCTCAGGTATTCAATCTGTTTTTCTCTAGCGAAGAGGAAGTGACCTGCATGCACTTTAACCTTTTCCATAGCCAGGTGAGGGTCATAATACTGCTTTTCTTCACCAGGGCCAGTAATCCGGTAGTACTTAAACCCAGTATCCACACGGACACCATCTCCTGGCAAATAAGGAGCAAGGTAATCGTAGTCGAGTTCGTAGCCAATATCGCGGTAAAACTCGCGGTAGCAAAAATCCCCAGGATATCCCTCACGGGAACTCCAAACCTGACGCGAGGAATCAGGGTCTCTCCCGAAGGCAGCCACACCTGAAGAAGTCAACAAGGGGGCATAAACCCCGTCTTTCGGTGGTGGTGAAGCATGGAGAATCCCATGTTTCTCCACAATGAAATACTTGATCCCGAATTCTCCAAGGATCTTCTCGATTCCCGGTTTATACCCACATTCAGGAAGCCAGAAACCTTTTGGTGAAAACCCGAACCATTTTTCAAATGACTCAACACCAATAGCTATTTGGGCTTTTCTTGCCTCTTCAGTCACCATCAGGGGAAGATAACCGTGGGTAGCTGCGGTTGTGATCACTTCTATATGGCCTGTTCGGTGGAGGCGACGGAAGGCACTGATCAGGTCATGTCCCCATTCTTCGTAGAATTTCTTGATCCCCTCCAGACGCTCGAGGTAAAATTCGGCAAGATTCTTTAGCTGAGGATTACCCTTGTTTCTTGCGATCTCTTTGGCCCCCAGTTCCAACGAGAGTTGCAGATGCTTCCAGTAGCGGTCTTGCAAAAGAGGATCACCAAGCATGGAGATAAGTGGGGGTGAGAGGGACAAGGTGATCCGAAAAGGAATTTTTTCATCAGCAAGACGGAAAAAAGTCTGGAGTAGGGGAATATAGCTTTCTGTAAGAGCCTCCCAAAGCCACCTCTCAGCAACCGAGGTCTGACACTCAGGGTGTCTCACATAAGGAAGGTGAGCATGAAGCACCAGAGCCAGGTAACCTGATGACATGGGTTCCACACCCTATCAACAAGGTTCAAGAGAAAGAGAAAAAATCCAACCTTTCTTCATAACCATAATATTCCTCTTTGGAGACCTCCTCTGCGGAGACAGTTGCTCTTTTCCAGGTAGGAATGCCAGCAATAGAGGGAGTAACAATGCGGTTAGAATGGAGAACTTGGTGAACCTCTCCTTCTGGAGTTTTAATCCCTAGTGAGGCATAGTAGGAGCAACCAGGGTGGAGATTATCGAAATAGCACTTTCGGGATTCGGGAGGAACTCCTACCTCCCGCACACACCTTGCCACCCCGCCATCAGCAATTTCGTAGAGCCGCAAGATTAAGCTAATGCTTTCCCAATCCCGGTTGAAGTACTTGGAGATTACGTATTGCACCTCAGCGCTGAGATTCCAGTAGGCAAAAAGACAGAAGGGATTGCGAACCATTAGGACAATCTCGTTTTCTTCGTAAGAGCGGGGAAGCTCAAAATGGATTTTAAAGTTTTCGGCAGCCCCCATAGCTTTCCTCCCGTTTTTCCCTCAAAACCCGATCTCCGACTCGGCTACCCGGAAGCAGTTGTTGACGTGAACTGCTTCTCCCCTTCCCATAGGAGGACTTTCCGTTTTTCTGTTTTTCGTTTCTCCTAGTCCTGTCCGATCACAGAATCGATCCCAAATTTTTGGAAATGCTCGCGCAAGCGGGCAATCACCCGAGGACCAACACCAACCTCGGCAGCAATTTCTTCGTCAGAAAAACCGTTCTTGATCCCCGCGAGAAAAACATCAAAATCAACCCCCACTTCTTCTGCCATCTGCTTCAGGCTCGGCTGCCAGCCCCACGGCGGCCCGGGCGAATCAGCTTTCCTGTCCAGTGCTATCACCCTTCCACGGATTTTCTCAACTAACCATTCTAGAGATAGTTTCCCCCGCAAATTTTTCCCTCATGCTACCGGAAGAAAAATTCTTTTCTGCTTTAAGAACACTTCTTCTTCTGCTCAAGATAGAGCATCAACACAGAGACATCAGCAGGAGAAACCCCAGGAATCCGCGAGGCTTGTCCAAGAGTCCGTGGTTTGATCAGGTTCAGCTTTTCCCGGGCCTCACTGGAAAGGCCCTTCACCCGCGAGTAGTCAAAATCTAGCGGAATCTTTCTTTTCTCCAGTCTCTCCATTTTCGCCACGTGAGCTTCCTGCTTCTCGATGTAACCGGCAAATTTCACCTGAATTTCGATCTGCTCGGCAACCTCTTGGGGAACCTCGTCTTGCCTTCCGGTCAGCTCCATGAGGTCAGAGTAAGAAATTTCCGGACGCTTCAAAAGCTCTTTGAGGTTAATCCCTCCTTTGAGCGGAGCACTACCTTTTCTAGCCAGAAACTCCTGGACCTCTTCTGTTGGCTTCACCCTGGTCTGCTCGATCCATTCTTTCTCCTGCTCAAGGAGGTGCAGCTTCTCTTGGAAAGCCTGGTAGCGCTCATCAGAAACGAGACCAATCCTTCTCCCGATCTCCGTAAGGCGCAGGTCAGCGTTGTCCTGCCTTAACAGTAGCCTGTATTCCGCTCGGGAGGTTAATATTCGGTAAGGCTCGCTAACTCCCTTGGTCACCAGGTCATCGATGAGAACCCCAATGTAAGCTTGGGAGCGCTTCAGAACTAAAGGCTCTTTCTCCTGAACATAAAGAGCAGCATTAATCCCAGCGATGATTCCCTGAGCAGCAGCTTCCTCATAGCCTGAGCTCCCGTTCAGCTGCCCTGCAGTAAACAACCCCTGAATGCTTTTTGTCTGGAGAGTTGGTTCAAGCTGAGCTGGGACCAGGCAGTCGTACTCAATGGCATAGCCAACCCTGACGATTTGCGCATTTTCTAGACCTGGAATCGTCCGCAAAACCGCTTCCTGGACCTCTTCCGGCAACCCTGTGTAAAACCCCTGGACATACATTTCATCAGTATCCCAACCTTCTGGCTCAAGAAAGATCTGATGCCTTTTCCTTTGGGGGAAGCGGACAACCTTGTCTTCAAAAGAAGGGCAGTAACGGGGTCCATAGCCTTCAATCTCTCCCGAGATCACTGGTGTCCTGTGGAGGTTTTTCCTGACGATTTCGTGGGTATGCTCATTGCTGTATGTTAGCCAGCATGGAAGTTGGGGAGTTTTCTCTCTTTTCGAAAGAAAAGAAAAGCGCAGCGGTTCTTCATCTCCCGGCTGGATGATCATTTTCGAAAAATCAACAGACTTCTTAGCAACCCGGGGCGGTGTGGTGGTATTGAACCGGACGATTTGAAAACCTAAGTCTCTTAAGCAGGACGCAAGAGCAACAGGAGCCAGTTGCCCATTGGGACCTCCCTCATAAGAAAGCTCCCCAATAAGGATCCGGCCACGCAGATACGTTCCCGTAGTTAGGACCACAGCGCGAGCCTGAAATTTGGCCCCTGTTTGGGTGACCACGCCCGCAACCTTGTTGCCGTTGACAACAATCTTTTCGACAACCCCCTGCTTTAAGTCGAGGTTCTCCTGCCTCTGGAGGGTTTTCAGCATTTCCCGGCGGTATCTCACTTTATCGACCTGGGCACGCAGCGCCCGGACCGCAGGCCCTTTGGCCGTATTGAGCATCCGCATCTGAACAAAAGACTTATCTGTATTAATCGCCATTTCGCCCCCAAGAGCATCAATTTCCCGGACAAGGTGCGCCTTCCCTGGGCCGCCGACAGCAGGGTTGCAGGGCATTAGGGCAACATAATCAATATTCAGGGTGATCAAAAGCGTCCGGCATCCCATCCTAGCTGCTGCCAGAGCTGCTTCGCAGCCTGCATGGCCTGCCCCAACAACGATTACATCGTAAGCTCCTGCAGTATATTCTTCTGCCAACCTCGTTCACCTCTCTTGAGAACCCATCCAGCAGGAAAAATCTTTGCTCCCATTATAGCACTCTCGATACATCCCGGCAACTTGGCCGGGGGAACAGCAGCCGCGGGTATTTTTTTCGGACCAAGTGTGGTATACTTTGTAAGAACAGAACCGCAAAAATAGCTGCTCAGCACGGCTGTCACAAGGAGGGATTAACATATTGAGCAATGTGAGGGTCCGCTTCGCACCTAGTCCGACAGGAAGCCTCCACATTGGAGGTGCTCGCACAGCCCTCTTCAACTGGCTCTTTGCCCGCCATCATCAAGGCAAATTCATCATTCGCATCGATGACACTGACCTTGAACGCTCCACAATCGAATCCGCTCAAGAAATCATTTCCGCACTAAAGTGGTTGGGTCTTGACTGGGATGAAGGACCTGAAGTCGGTGGCCCTTACGGCCCCTACTTCCAGTCAGAAAGGCTGAAAGAGTACGAAAAAGCCGCCAATCACTTGCTGGCCCGCGGTGTTGCCTACTATTGCTACTGCACCCCTGAAGAACTCCAGAAACGCCGCCAAGAGGCTCTCGCAGCAGGAAGGGCACCTCGCTACGACGGCAGATGCCGCCACCTCTCTCGGGAAGAACGAATAAAGCTGGAACGTGAAGGAAGGAAGCCCGTGATCAGGTTTCGCATCCCAGAAAAAGGGACAACGGTTGTTAACGACCTGATCAGGGGTGATGTCTCTTTCGACCACGAGATCCTAGACGACTTCATCATTATTAAATCAAATGGAATTCCCACTTACAACTTCGCCTGCGTTATCGATGACATCAAGATGAAGATCACTCATATTCTCCGAGCTGAAGAACATCTTTCGAACACACCCAGGCAGATTCTAATCTACCAGGCACTGGAGGAACCCCTTCCCGCTTTCGCCCATCTCCCGATGATTCTGGCCCCTGATCGGAGCAAACTAAGCAAGCGCCACGGAGCAACATCAGTAGAAGAGTTCAGAGACCAGGGCTATCTGCCGGAGGCTCTCCTCAACTACCTCGCTCTTTTAGGCTGGTCTCCAGAGGGTGAGCAGGAAATCCTTTCCCTTTCCGAGATGGTGCGTCAGTTTTCCCTCGAGCGGGTAGCCAAAACAGCAGCGATTTACGATATCAAAAAATTGACCTGGATCAATGGCCACTACCTCAATGAAGCAGATTTAGACCGAGTCACCAAGCTAGCAATTCCCTTTTTGCAAAAGAGAAAACTTGTTCCAGAGGAAATCTCTGAGGAGCTTTACCACTACATCAAAGAAGTTGTGGGGCTGGTGCGGACAAGAGTAAAGACATTGGAAGAAGTCGCTGAGGCTGCTGAATATTTCTTTACAGACGATTTCTCCTACGATGAGAAAGGAGTCCAAAAGCACTTTCAACAACCAGGCGCCGCCGAAATACTTAAAGCAGCTAAAGAATGCCTGGAAAAACTGGATTCCTTTGATCTCGAAAGCGTTGAAAAGGCCTACCGGGAGCTGAGTGCAGCAATCGGGGTGAAAACAGGCGAAATTATTCATCCTACACGGCTGGCACTCTCAGGAAGAACAATGGGTCCAGGACTGTTTGAGATGATGGTGGTCTTAGGGAAAGAAAAAACAATTCAGAGGCTCTCCCGAGCCATTGACTTCATTAGCAGCCGAGAAAATTAAATAGCCATTCACTTGACGAGGGGTTCAAATCTGGCTATACTAAAAGTGTGCTGCGGGATGGTGTAGCGGTAGCACGGTTGACTCTGGATCAACTAGCCCAGGTTCGAATCCTGGTCCCGCAGCCAAATACAAAAATAGTAAAATCAAGGCTTCGAGGTTTTTGGAGTCTCTGGGGACAGACACAAAAAGGCCGAGTAGTGCGAGTGTAATGCGATTGTGAAAAAAATCAGCAGGGATTTATCCCTGCTAGTATTACTTTTCACCCTGCTTCTTCGCGGGGTTTTTTCTTTGCAGGAGACCGTTCAGGCTTTCTGCTGTCTGCTTCTCCATCTTTGGGGTCAAAAATAACTTGTTCTTTTATCGGGAAATAGTTTAATAAGAATCGCTCCAGCAAGGAAGCCCCCCACATGCGCCCACCAAGCAACAGGATTGGCAGCAACACCAGCAGTAGTAATCCCGTTGAGAAGCTGAATCACAAACCAGAACAGGAGGAAAAACACGGCAGGCACCTCAACTATCGTGATAAAAAAGAGCAAAGGAACAAGGGTAAGAATCCGCGACCTGGGAAATGAAAGAAAATAGGCACCTAAAACTCCAGCAATTGCTCCACTGGCACCAATGATCGGAACCTCGGAACCGGGGTTGGTGATGATGTGGGCAGCACTTCCAGCAATCCCAGCAAGCAAGTAAAAGATAAGGTAATTGAAGTGTCCCAAACGGTCTTCCACATTGTCTCCGAAGATCCAGAGGTAAAGCATATTGCCAATGATGTGCACCCAGCTCCCGTGGAGAAACATGGCACTGATAAATGGAACAAACAGCGGAATAAGTGGCGCACCAGTATTCAGCAGAGCGTTTACCTTCGCTGGAACGACTCCAAAAACGTAAAAAACCTGGTTTAATTCCTGGTGAGACAGAGTTAACTCTTTGAAGAAAATGATTACGTTTAGTGCGATTAAGGCCACATTGACATAAGGAAAACGACGCGATCTTGTGCTATCACGTAATGGAATCATGGAAACCCTGGTTCCAAAAACCTAGACCAGGCCTTTACGCCTCCTTTCCGAGTGTCTCATTTTTATTCCACTTTTTAATATGGCCACTTTTATTTATTTTACCAAATTTCAGACAAGAGTGTTTCGACTATGGAAAACAAAAGTGACCCTCAATACAGGCCACTTTCAACTTTGGTGCCAGAGGCAAAAATTATCCATCCCTCCAGGATGGCTAAACCGGAGGGCGTCACTTTTTACTGGCGATTTCGTTCTCTTTGAGGAGCAGGTACTGCAAAGAGGTAAAACCTTCTTCAGGAATGTGTTCAGTAAAATAGTTGCAACCCCATTCTTTACCAGCATCTTCTGGAGGGATCAATCTCCCGAACTTATGACAATATACCCCTTTGCCCTCCCCTAAAGGCTTCCCTAAAGCACATTGAAAACAGTTCTGCAAAATTATCACCCCTTTAAGCTCAACACCCAAGTTTCTCCTCCAGCCACTCGGATTTCGAACTCACACGAGATATTCTGGGAACACCTCAACACCAAAGTTTTTTCCTCTATTTACTCGATCATTTCCCTTATTTGGCAGTAGGCTTCCGAATCCTTATCTAACTCCACACAATCGTCAAGCTCAACTTCCTCTAGAGCTAGCTTTACAGCAAAGGACATGCATGTCGGCTCCCCGCACTTTCGGCAATTAGTCTTTGGAAGATGTTTGTAGATCTCAATAGCTTGGGGCTGTTCCCACTCTTTATAGCTCGGTGTGATTGTTTCCTTCTTCTGCTCGATGTCGTTGAGGTATTTAATGAGTTCAGCACAGATCTCTTTTACTTGCTCTTTATCTTTGAAGCGTCTTACGGAAATCTCATTGCCCTGAACCGCTACAGTCCACTTGGCCGCTCTTTTGTGAGGATATCCCCGGAAGATAAACCTCAGCCAGTTAAATTTAGGCTGGTATCTGGCCTTTTCAGCAACAGCATTGAGGTAAGGCAAAAGTTCTGAAAGGTCCTGGTCAGCCTTAATCTTGGCAACTAACAACTGGGTTCCAATATGACAAGGTAGATATTTCCACTCAAGGGTATAATCTTTAATCATTTGTGCTTTTTCCCCCTCACATTCTATTTTCGCCCATCCAGGCAACTGATTTCTTTCTTAATCTTTGGCCAAAGCGTGAACTGGAGAAAATTCCACGCTTCTTCAGTATCGTGCTCCAGCAGAATATCCTGAAGCTTAACTAATTCCTCAGGCTCCAAAACGATGAAAATTTTTTTCATAAGAGCAACTCCTCCCCAGCAGGCAGGAGCCCCTCCAGATGTTCAGATAACAACCTCTCAATAGTTTCCTTCTCTTTTGCAAACGAAGGATCCCCCAGCTCCGGACAATGTTCCACTTCACGGCTCCCCTTAATTATTGCTGTGGCAAAAGCGAGACATGTGGGCTCCCCACACTTCTTGCAGTTTGTCTTAGGCAAATATTTGTAGAGAAGATAAGGGCTCAACTGGACTTGGGGCTCTGTGGTGGGTTTAATCTTATCGCGAGAATCCGCTACCTTATTGAGCAGCTTAATAACCTGCTCAACGACTTCTTTAGCTTTTTCCACACTCTCCATCTTTCCGAGAATTACCTGACGTGGCTGAAGAACTACGGGACTGCCTTCATACGAAAAAGTAAAACTTTTTTCCGTCTGTTGGTAATTTCCCTTAAGCACAGCATTCAAATAAGGAAACAACTCTCCGATATCATCTGTCAGGGAGGCTATCACTCGAACTTTCCTGGCATCGGCAAAACAAGGTGCGGCCTGAAGGATCTGATACCCTTTGACAAACTGTTTAGCTTCAGCTGTTGCTGATTTTCTCCTGCCACTCGGGTGACCAGCCTTTCGCGAGATTTCTCTGACAGCATCAAGAAAATACTGGAGGTCTTCTTCAGTGTTGAAGTATCCGGGACTCACCCTTACAGTTCCCCTGTCGAGTGTCCCGATGGTCTGATGCGCTCTTGGAGCGCAGTGAAGCCCCGTCCGCACCATGATCTCATAAACCTCGTCAAGAACAGTGCCCACCTCTTCAGGGTTAACATCCTGAATATTGAAGGAAATCACCGCCACCTGAGCTTCAGGATTACAAGGGCCGTAGATGATTACACCAGGAATTTTACTTAAATGATCAAGCAAAAAGGCTGTTAGTTGAACCTCCTTCTTACGAATGGCCTCTACACCAATCTTTAAAACGAATTCAACTGCTGCCCCCAAGCCCGCCAGCCCGGGGCCGTTTGGTGTCCCTGTTTCAAAACGGTCAGGCAAAACTTCGGGCTGGAAAGGAAAAAGAGAGTTGCTTCCTGTTCCCCCTTCTATCAGTGGTTCCAGATCAATCCCTGGAGCAATGTATAAGATACCAGTTCCCTGTGGTCCCAAGAGTCCTTTATGTCCACTGCAAGCCAGGAGATCAATGCCCAAACTTTCAACATCAATGGGAACAACGCCTGCGCTTTGAGCAGCATCAACCAAAAGCAAAGCATTGTGGGAATGGGCGATTTCGGCGAGCTCAGCGAGCGGGAAAATCGTTCCGGTAACATTTGAGGCATGGGTGAAAACGAGGAGCCGCGTCTCGGGTCGAATAGCCTTTCTGACATCATCTAGACTGATTTCTCCGCGAAGGTTGCACCTTACTTCAGTCAGAGAAATAATTCCTCTCTTTTCCAGGGTCTTCAAGGGGCGCCAGACAGAATTGTGCTCCATACTGCTGGTAATCACGTGGTCACCCACGCGCAAATATCCCTTAATGGCCAGATTTAGGGCCTCAGAGCAATTTTTCGTAAAAATTACCCGGGAAGGGTCCCTAATCTTAAACAATCTAGCAACTGCCTGACGACAGTTTTCGATAATAGTGGTGGCTTCCCTGCTCTTTCGATAAACCCCTCTCCCCTGACTTGCAGCATAATGGCGCAAAAACCGCTCTACGGCCTCATAGACACAATCAGGCTTTGGCCACGATGTGGCCGCATTATTCAGATAGACCCCCACAACAGACCCTCCCTAAAAAATCCCTCCCATTAAGAACCTCATTAAGGATTCAACAGCTTGTGGCCACGCGATTTCTAAAAATGCAATAAAGGCCGGGGCTTACCTGCCCAGGCCCTCTTTGACCGCGGCAACGACTTTTTCTACCTCTTCATCGGAAAAAGCAAACTCATGCCTCTTCTTAATCCCTAATTCGGTTACAACCACATAAGCGTCTGCCTGGAGGCCTTCGCGTTCAAATACCGCTTTACCGCAGCCAATAGGACAGCCGTCAATGAGCACACGCTTATCCGCCGATCTGGCTGACTCCACCATATCAGTAAGACCTCCGCCAACTCCTGCCAGGCAGTAAAAGCGGCCACAACCCTCTTCATCAAGTTTGATCGCAGCCATGTTGGCTATCTGCCCAGCATTGGAGCCCCCAGAACAGGCAAAAATGAGAACCTTTCCTCCTTCACAGGTGCACCCGCATCCAGACCCTTTCTCCACGCTCTCCCTCCTCTTTCCTTGAAGAAAATTCTCCAAACTAAACTTGTTCACCACCGGGATCATGCCGGCATTTCAAAAACTACCGGTTCACAGACAGAATCACTTCATTGGTTACTTACCCTGAAGCCACTTCTTGACTTCCTCTTTGCTGGGGATGCGCCCGAAGCACTTGACCTCTTCATTAACAACAAGTCCCGGAGTCATCATTACGTCATAGTCCATGATCTCATTAAGATCTGTGACCTTGGAAATCTTTGCTTCAATTCCCAATTCTGATACAACTTCCCTGACAAGTTCTTCCAACTTCTTGCACTTGGCACATCCTGTCCCTAAAATCTTAACTTCCATCTTTAATCCCCCTTCATTTATATTACCATATTGTATTAGAAGAATCGACCGTACAACCATCCTGCCAATATCGCCATGAGCACTACAAGAGCAATATAAGTCAAACCTTTTTTAGCACCGATAAACCTGATGATCACAATCATGCTGGGCAGGCTCAAAGCAGGACCCGCCAGGAGCAAAGCAAGAGCCGGCCCCTTGCCCATCCCGGCACCGAGCAACCCTTGCAAAATCGGGACTTCTGTGAGTGTGGCGAAGTACATCAGCGCGCCTGAGAGTGCTGCGGTGAAATTCGCCAAAAGAGAATTACCACCAACAACTTGAGAAATATAGCGAGCGGGAATAACCCCGGCATCGAGCCCAGGCCTTCCCATCAGAAACCCAGCAACCAGCACCCCGGCAAAAAGGAGTGGAATAATCTGCTTGGTGAAAAACCAGGTAGCCTCAACCCAGGATGTAAGCTCTTCTTTTTCGAACCAGCGCCAGAGCATAATCAAAAGCAGCACAAGCAGAAACGCCGTCACATACCACTTCACCTGGTAAACAGCAAACCAGAGCCCGCTGGCTTCTGCTGGTTTTCCCCAGGCGGCAAAGACGAGGATCAGCACCAGGGTCAAAAAGTAAAGAAACGTTTGGAGCGAGCTCCGCTTCTCCTCAGGCATCTGGGCTACAAGCCTGCGCGCTTTCTCCAGCCGCTCCTGCTCCTCTTTCCGGAAAATCAGTGCCATCAACAATCCAATCACGAGAGCAAAAATAACTGCTCCAACAGCACGGGCAACACCCAGTTCCCAGCCCAGCACCCTTGCCGTGAGCACAATCGCCAGGATGTTGATAGCAGGTCCGGAGTAGAGGAAAGCAATCGCTGGCCCCAGTCCGGCACCACGCTTATAGATTCCTCCGAAAAGTGGGAGAACAGTGCAGGAGCAAACTGCTAAGATCGTTCCCGAAACCGACCCAATAAGATAAGCAACCCACTGCCGAGCTCCTCCACCAAAATACTTCAAAACAGCCTGCTGGGATACAAAGTAGGAAATCGCTCCCGCAATAAACAAAGCAGGAACAAGACAGAAGAGCACATGCTTTTGGGCGTAGTCCTGAAGCATGTAAAAAGCTTCAAGAATCGCTCTGCCCACTCTAGGGCTTTGAAAAGGAACAAAGTAAGCAAACAGGAAAAAAATCACCAATAAAAGGAACTTATCTCTTTCTTTCATGGCTAGTACCTCCTGTCCTTTCAACCGATAATTTCCTTGCTTCGAAAGCCCTAAATTCGTCTACACATGTGCCTCACCCTCCGCTGTGAAGTATCTGCGGGAGAAGGCAAGAGCTACATTAACAAGCCCAATCATCACCGGAACTTCGATGAGTGGGCCAATGACGGCAGCAAAAGCCTGCCCGGAGTTTATCCCAAACACAGCAACCGCCACCGCAATCGCCAGTTCGAAGTTGTTGCTGGCAGCAGTGAAAGAAAGAGACGCAGTCTGGGGATAATTAATTCTCAGCCTCCAACTGATGAAAAAGGAAACAAGGAACATAATCACAAAGTAGCAAAGGAGTGGAATGGCAATCCTCACTACATCTAGCGGCAGTGTAACGATATACTTTCCTTTCAGGGAAAACATGATAACGATGGTATAAAGGAGAGCAATCAGAGCAAGGGGAGTGATTTTGGGAATAAAATGCTTTTC
Source organism: Bacillota bacterium (assembly GCA_036742135.1). Lineage (GTDB taxonomy): Bacteria > Bacillota > DSM-12270 > Thermacetogeniales > Thermacetogeniaceae > 50-218. The sequence goes on along the minus strand of DAINRC010000001.1, from coordinate 4,743 downwards.
ATACCACTCTTTCCCTTTGATGGGGATTAAACTAAACCTCGTGATCACACCTGCCAAAAAGGGAATCCCCAGGTAAATAGCCACGCTTTTGGCGACTTCAGCCATAGAAACGTGCACAACTACTACCTTCTCGAACAAACCCAACAATTGGGGTATCAATGTAATAAAAATATAAGCATAAACTGAATAGAAAAACACCTGAAAGAGAGAATTAAAAGCTACTAAAGCAGCAGCGTATTCGGCATCACCGTCAGCAAGGCTGTTCCAAACGATGACCATCGCAATACACCTTGCAAGCCCAATCAAGATCAGCCCCACCATGTAATCCGGATACTCGTGCAAGAAAATAATCGCCAGAAGAAACATCAAAATAGGGCCAATAATCCAGTTCAACACCAGTGAAAGTCCCAAGGTCTTAATGTCTTTAAATACTTTCCCAATCTCCTCGTATTTAACCTTAGCCAATGGAGGGTACATCATTATTATCAGTCCAACAGCAATGGGTATCGAAGTTGTTCCTAGCTGGGCCTTGTTTAAGACACCGGCAATTTCTGGGAAAAGGTAGCCAATGCCAACCCCAGCAACCATTGCTAAGAAAATCCATAAAGTTAGAAAACGGTCTAAGAGTGAAAGCCTTGCAGTCTGCTGTTCAGCCATTTTCTCTCCTCACTTATTCCTTTATTCTTATGAAGGTATTATTGGGCGAAAAAAAATTACTTTCTTATTACGCATTTCCCAGCTTGAGTTGATTTAGTGCGCAAATCTTTGCTCCCTCCCTCTAACCACCTCCATCTCTACAGTTGCATGTCCTCATAAATCTTCACCTCGGTTAGAGAACAGCAACCCTGAACGCCTACGCTAACATAAGCTAATATAAATATTAACACAGTCGAATACTGGTGTCAATTATTCTTTTCCTCTATTCCCATGAAAGAATAGTGTTTCCCACTAAGGATACTCCATACCAATCCCGAAACCTCATAAAACGGTGTCGGAGGCGGGACTTGAACCCGCACGGTTGCCCACACGCCCCTCAAACGTCCGGGAAACTCCCCAACTCCGAAACCCGCACCAGTGCTGGGCCGCCACTCCATCAACTCCACACGTCTCACCTTTGCACATCCCGCCAAAAGCGAAACGTGTGTGTTTTACATTCCGCCGTGCAGCAGAGGGCGTCGGAGTTGTTGCCACGATACGTTTCATCCTTTTGCCAGCGAAGGGTGGGAGAAAATACAAAACCCGCATTCTACAAAGAATGCGGGCCTCAAAGCCTAACTATGGTGTCGGAGGCGGGACTTGAACCCGCACGGTTGCCCACACGCCCCTCAAACGTGCGCGTCTGCCAATTCCGCCACTCCGACACTTAGCAACTATCTGCTTCACACTTCTGTTCTGGATTAGTTCTGGATTAATTATAAAGGAGACCATTTACTCTTGTCAACCCAATGCCGAAAAACCTCTCCCCACCATCGTCATGGAAAGAGCCGGGTTAATACCAGAAAAAATCTAAAACTTCTTGGCGGATTCCCCCACAAGCCGATCCCTTCGCAGGAATCGGCCTAACACCCAGGACAGCCGCTGCAACTACCGCGAGAACACCCGCTGCTCCCCATGCTTCCTCCACTGCCGGAACCGCTCTTGAAAAACGTCAACCCACTGAAGACCTGCTGCAAGTCTCTACTTCGGCAGTTCTCACACTGCACTTTGTCGCGACCAGCAACTGTGGTAAACACGCTGAACCGATTACCACAGTTCTTACAAATAAACTCATATGTTGGCATCAGTCTTCACTCCCCAACTATTCTCCTAACATTGTAATACGTTCTCGAATAAATGGCAACTACAGCACAAGAGCACAAGCAGAATTGGTTACTTTGAGAAAGCTGCCGCTAAGTGGGGAGAGTGATTTTAAAGAAGAGTACCTCACCAGATGCTTTTGCTGACACTCCTGAAATCCACCCTGCCCAGCAAGTCAACATCTAACCCAGTGACTTCTTCCCTGAAGGCAAAGACCATCACCTTCTGGAAAAGAGGAACAACAAAAGCGTTATCTAGGATTAGTTGCTCGGCTTTCCTATACATTTCCGACCTTTTTAAAGGGTCTTTCTCACAGCGCGCCTTCTGAAATAGCTCTTCAATAGCAGGCAATTTCTGCTTTGAGAAAAGGCAGTAGTAGTGAAGAAAGCTTCCTGCTTCTGGGTAATCGGCATCCCACCCTGCTCTAAAAAAGGTGAACTTGCCTTCTTGCAGACCAGAGCGAAATTCCTCCCAAGGTAATTCTTGGAGTCGAACATCGATTCCGACCTCTCCCATCTGCTCCTGAAATAGGCGCGCCAAAGCCACATGGCCAAAGCTCTTGTTGTAGGTAAAGACTAGTGGTGGCAAATCAGCTCCATAAGGATGACCAGCTTGAGCGAGATACTTCAAAGGCCCAGTTTGGTTCTCCTCAACTTCACGCCCTGCGTTTTGGTCTTCTGGAAGAAGCTCTGGAGGGAAAAATCCTGTTAGTTCTCTTCCCCCTTCTCCCAAGAGCTTTTCTAAAAGAGAACCTCTGTCAACCGCTGCAGTTACCGCTTTTCGCAATAAAGAATTACTCCCAAAAGGACTCTGATCGCTCCTGAAACCCAGAAAGAAGGTGCTGAGAACTGGTTTTTTTAAGATCTTCAAGCCATCATCTTGCTGCAGCTTGTGGGCCTCCTGGGCAGAAATCCCAGTGACAACATCAAGTTTCCCTGTTCTCAAGAAACGCTCTATTGTGCGGAATTCTGCCACTCGAAGAAAATGAATCCTCTGCGAAGATGGCCGCTTCCCGTGATAGCGGTTGTTCTGGCAAAGAACAATCCGATCGCGCTCCCAACTGCACACCTGATAAGGCCCAGTCCCAACAACTGGAGTCCCCTTCCTTCCGTAGCTGTTCCCCAGCTTTTTTACCACCTGTGCATTGACAATTGCAAGCGCTGGGCTGCTGACAAGAGCAGGAAAAGTGAAATCGGGCTCTTTCAAAACCACCTGAAGAACTCGTGGGTTAACTACCTTAATACCTTTAACTTCTTGAGCAATTCCTTGTAATTTCTCTTCTGCCCCTAGGATGTTTGCCAGCAGATAGCTGTATTCACTTCCCGGCTCCACAAGCCTTTCCCAGCTGAATTTTACATCATCAGCGGTGAGACAGCTGCCATTGTGAAACCTGACTCTCTGGCGCAGGAAAAAGGTATATACGCATCCATCCTGATCCACCACCCACTTTTCTGCCAAGCATCCGTGAGCCTTCTGTTGCTGAGGGTCAAATTCTAGAAGTGTTTCATAAATATTGCCTGAAATCAGCTTTTCTTCGTAACAGGAAACCCGTCCAGGATCGAGGCTAGCCGGCATCTCAGCAATCTGGACCAAAAGCACCGGAGGGTTTCCCAGCCTCAGGCTGGCGAAAGTCATGATGAAAACCAAAAAAACAAGCAGAAAAACTCCTGCCCAAAATCGAGGGTCCCTTTTCATCAAAAACCCCCCTCCATAAATTCCAAGACTTGGTCTAATTTATGAAGGGGGTTGTGCTTATATTCTTCCTAAATCTCTACTTCATCTTGACGAGGCGGGGATTGTGGGTTTCACCGGGAATCCTTCCTCTTTTCGTCCAGGGCTTCCCATTGACTTCTTTAAGATCAAGGGTCATATCAATTGGCGGGGCACCAGAAATGTAACTACCTACCCCAAAGGCATCTGCCCCTGCTTCCGCCAAGACGCGAATTCTCTCAGGTGTGAGACCCCCAGAAACAAAAATTCTAACGTGATGAAAACCTTCCTGGTCGAGGCGTGCTCGCACTTCTTTAACCAATGCAGGGGTTACTCCACCGCGTTCCCCTGGTGTGTCCAACCTTACCCCACTGAGGTGTTCCTTCAATACCCTAGCTACCCGAAGAGATTCTTCTGCTTCATCTTTATAGGTGTCCACAAGAACAATGCGAGGAGCATCGGGAGGCATAACTCTGTGGTAAGCGAGAGCAGCCTCTACTGTATCTCCGACAATCAGAATCATTGCATGGGGCATCGTTCCTGAGGGTTCCTTGCCAGCAAGCTTAGCAGCAAGAATGCAACTTGCCCCATCACATCCCCCCACTAGAGCTGCTCTTTCCATAACCGGGGCAACGGCAGGGTGAACATGACGGGCCCCAAAACACAAAACCTGTTTGCCACCAGCAGCCTCTTTAGCCTCCCTTGCTGCAGTCGCCCATCCGGAAGAACTGGCAAGGAAACCGAGGATTGCTGTCTCATAAAGGCCAAACTCCCGGTAAGGGCCCCGGATCCGCATTACTACTTCTCTAGAACTCATAGGGCTGCCTTCGGGAAGCGCCCAAACCTCTACTTGCTTATCTTCCAAAAGGTGAAGCACCTCTTCGAGTCCCGCAAATACACCATCACTGCGGCAAAAAACTTCTGCCATCACCGGGGTATCGAGCAAACCCAAGTGGGACAAAATCTCATAAGTGCGAACGAAGTAGATATCAGTTGTTGCTCCTTGGATGATTTCCTCATGGGTGGCTGAATAAAACTTGCGTCGAGGATCTTTTTTGATTTGGGCAACCTTCTCCAGCGTATCTACAAAATTTGCCTCCATTCCCGAAACCCCTTTCCCGCTTTTTAAGGTAATTTCGCCAAGATCTGCCCAAGTCCTCTTCTCTGACACCCCACTTCATATCATCCATACAAATGCCTGTATATTCTATAGTTTCTGAGCACACTCCGGACGAA